>CAYMUC010000041.1:3739-23566 GCA_964393535.1 uncultured Ilumatobacteraceae bacterium
AACATGACGAACCCCGCATGGGGGCCACCATATCGAACAGATGTTCTGCGAACAACTGTCCAAAGTGTCCTCATGTTCTCATGAGTGCCCAAGGTCTGCGCTGACCGCGACCAACGCGCCCCGGAGTCCATCGTCGGCCATGCCGATGGCGGCCTCCCACGAGAACCACGCCACATCGGGACTCTCGCCGGGCGGTGGTGCTGGATCCATATCGGGGGCCTGCAGCAGATACCGCAGATCGAGGTGGGTATGACCCCGAGGACCTGCATGGACGTCGATGTGCACGAGGGCCACACCCGACACCGGATGTTCCACTGGGAGACCCGTCTCCTCACAGGCTTCGCGCCGGGCGGCGTCATGAGGCCACTCCCCCGGGTCGACATGCCCACCGGGCTGCAGCCACAGCCCCAACCGCTTGTGTCGATGCAACACCACACCACGCGCTCCCACCACGATGGCCGAGGCCGTGATGTGCACGGGATCGGCGTGCTCGTCGAACGGGTCGGTCAACGAGGCGATCCGGAGGTGGAACTGCTCCAGCGACCATCGTTCGCGCTCGTCGACAGGGCTGTGGTCCTGCAGCAGTGAGACCACCGCGCTCAACCGAGGGTCGGTGACAGACATGGACGACGATGCTGCCACCATCAGCGGTACGACGCACGCAACCACCACCGCTGCTGTTGACGAAACACCAACAACGCCTCCCCGTCGTCGGTGACGATCTGGAGTCGGGCCTGTCGCCGGTGTTCGCCAGGCTGCCACCAACGCTCTTCCAGAGGCCAGGGACCCGCCCAGGCCACCACCTCTCGGGTGGTGCCGTCGGCAGCGACGAGACGACCCGGTGGGGCGCTGAGCTCGCCACGGGCACTCACGATCACGGTGCGACCCCGGGCATCGCAGAGGTCCACCGCCGCCGGCTGGCGCCACACCCGCGCCGGGGACGGGGACGGGAGTCCACCCGGCCACGGGGCGACACCGGACGGCGAGGCCTGCCGCATCCGATCGTTGGACACCGGCAGCCGTTCGTAACACTCGACAGGATCACGCCCACCGCGCCACACCAACTGCCCTACGGCATCGGAGCCGAGAAGACCCACTACACGGGCCACAGCGCGCCCGGCCCGGTCGTCGCCATGGGCCTCGCCTCCCCACCACCCGCTCTGGCGACTGCGCTCGCCGTCCACTTCCACCACCACCAGTCGCAGCAACACCACGGGGCCGGCATGCCACCCCTGCAACTGCCACCTGAGGCGATCCACCATGGCGGCGGGGCGTAGGCCGTCCACATGCGACCACACGCGTTCCCGCTGCTCACCGTGATCGGTGTGGAGGTGGATGCCCACCGCAGTGACCACCTCACCGCGGCGCACGAGTCGGCGATCGAGTTCCTCGGCGAGGCGACGGCCGGCGAACATCACGGCCTCGACGTGTTCCGCCGGCGGAGAGAACTCCTGCTGGACGGAGATCTCGACCGAGGGCGCCACGCCACCAGCAGGCGGTTCCACTCCCGAAGCCCACCTGTGCGCCCGATGGCCGGGTTCGCCGAACCGACCGACAAGATGCGCCAAGGGCACTGCCGCCAGATCGCCCAAGGAGCGCAGTCCCAGACGCGCCAGTCGTCCGACCAGGTCGGCATGGAGCCCAGCAGGGCTACCCGGTTGGCACAGGACGGTCACGGGAAGACGCCGGTGAACCTCCACGGCGTCATCGTCACCGAGAAGAACGGGTTCGCCACCTCGACGGGACTGGTGAGCCAGCACCCATGACAGCAGACGACCGGGTGCCACGGCGACGCCGATGTCCATGGCACCGGCATCGCCCAGTCGCTGGAGGAGGCGATGGACCATGGCTGCTTCACCACCCCACACCCGTTCCGGACCGCGGGCGGCGAACCACACCCCGAGGTCATGGCCCTGCGCGGGCAGTGCATCCCATCGAGCGATCAGATCGCCCAACACACGCCACACTGCGGTCGGGTCCTCACCCGAGGTCCACACCGCGGTGACCGCCCGGAACGGCAGGCTCGACAGGTCCGACACGTCGTCACTCCGGGAGCCACAGATGATGGCGCTGCACCCGACCACGCCGACGGGCTTCCACGTCGACGAAGACCTGACGGCGGACGAAACGGCCGAGTTCGTCGAAGTGTTCCCAACCGCCCAGTTCATCCGCCGGTGACGACCACAGGGTGAGATCGACCTCCCAACCACCGGCCCCGCCCACCACCACGACCACCCCTCCACGGGTGCGCAGACGAGCCTGGAGACGGCGTAGGGCACGATGCCCCAGCGCAAGCGCCGCTGGCACGATGACGATGTCGAACCCTTCGACGAGTGCCGCCATGACGTCGGCAACGGTTGCCTCGGCACTCGAGGTGGATGGGTCGTGCGACAGGGAGACCACAACCGTACGCGCCAGCACCACCCCCAACTCTCCAGCAGCACCGCCCCCCAACTCGAGCACCCCTGCTCGCTCGACCACCGCCAGCCAGGAGCCGTCGCGTGTGGACGCACTTGCCAGCGCAAGGGCTAGTGACAGATCCGCCACACCGCGCACCGCCACCACCTGACCCCGCACCAGAACGGCATCGGGGAGCACCGACACCAGGGAAGCGGTGACGGGCAGCGTGCGTTCGTGGGCCAGCACCCGGGTTTGTTCACGAAACACTGCAAGCGTGTCGGGAAGAACAGCGGGGAGAGCCACCGCGCCAGCATAGCGAACACGTGTTCGCGTTCGAAAGGTCGCTTCAGTCGCCCACTGCGTCGGCGAGATCCCCGGAGGAACCCGAGTCACGGCGCGTCTGACGTTCCAACAACCCCACCAGGGAGATCCCGTCCACCGCCGAGTCGTCGGCACCCAGTGCACGGGCGTGGTCACGGTCGGTCACCGCACGTCCTCCGACGAACAGCAGCAACTCAGGGCCGAAGGCTTCACGCACCGCCGTCAGCGTCTCGACGGCTGCATCCAGGCAATCGGGAGTGGTGACGCTGATCCCTACCGCCACCAGATCGTCCACTTCTCTCGCCGCGTGCACGAACGACGCCGCCGGGGTATCGGCACCCAGGTCAGAGACCTCCCAGCCGCCCTGGCGGATGAGGTCGGCCACGATCGCCACCGGCAGGCTGTGCCGCTCGCCAGAGGGTGCCCCGAGCACCACCGTGCCTCGGGAACGCCCCCGCCGGATGAAGCGTGGCCCCATACGCCCGATGATCCGCATGGCGATACCCGAAGCGCGGTGCTCCACGGCGATGTCGATCTCGCCCCGTTCCCACCGGCCGCCGATGGAAGCCATGGCCGGTGTCAAGACATCGAGGTAGATCTCGTGGAGTTCCGCACCCGCCGACAACGCCGCTTCGATGACACCCCATGCGCCACCGCCATCGCCGGCCAGGAGACGCTGTTCGAGGCGGTCGGCCCACGGCACTCGCTTACGCGACGACGACCTGGGCTGCTGATCGACTTCGCGCAACGCCTCGACGTCATTGCGCCCCACGCGCCAGGTGCCACCCACCTTGGTCGCCGGCAACTGCCCCAACCGCACATAGCGGTAGGCGGTCATGTAGTGCACGCCCAGCAGATCGGCCGCCTCTTGCAGCGTCATCGCATCTGTGGGGTTACCGACGTTCACACCCCAACGGTAGGCCCAGTGGCGTCTCGATGCTTGACCGTGCGCCCACTGTCACCCGAAAGGATCATCCGCCCTGCTTGGCCCGCCAACGATCGCGGGCCTGACGGCTGCGTTCCAGCAGATGCGCCGGCACACGCTTGGCGGCCTCGGACAGGCCGGCATCGTCGCCTGCACCGGCCGCCGTCGGCGCCGCGGTCTCGGGTTCGGGTGCCACCAGATCGTCGAAGCTCGGCGGCGTCATTCCCGGCTTCCAGTACTGGTACAGGTCGCGTACGACATCGTCGAGCGACTCACCGGAAGAGCCTTTGGCAAGGTCCACGGTGATGATGTTCGAGAAGACGTGCACCGCGCCCACCTCGCCGGTGGCGAAGAGCCGCCGAGCCAGTTCCGCCGCCGGTCGAGGGCCTCGGGCATCATCGGCCGAGTGGAACACCTCGTGTCCCATACCGGTGAGGGTGCGGTTGGCCTCAAAGCGCACGATGCCAGGCGTGCGGCTGGGGCGGCGTGTGATCGCGACGGGCTGACCCATAGGACGCAAGGCTAGTGGCCCGGCCGACCCGACTCCGGATCGACGGCCCCATGCAGGTTCGCTACGTTGCGTTCATGACGCAGATGACCTTGGAAGAGTTCGAGCGCGAGGCCCGCGCGTTCCTCGATGCCCACGCCGAACGACGTGAACCCGAGAAGGCCTTCGTATGGGGTGAAGGCTCGGACAAGGTGGCCCTGTTCGAGGAACGCAGTCGTGAGGCCGAAGTGGAGTTGCTCACCCGGGCCAAGGACTGGAGGCGCACCAAGTTCGATGCTGGCTTCGGCTGGATCAGCGGGCCGTCGAACTACGGCGGACGCGGCCTCCCCGCCGCCTACGACCGGGCCTACAGCCGTCTCGAGACCGAGTACCGCCTCCCCAACCAGGGGTTCTTCGGTATCGGTCTGGGCATGGTGGCCCCGACCATCCTCGCCCATGCCACCGACATCGCCAAGGACTTGTATCTGCGGGCCATGTGGCGGGCCGACATCGTGGGTTGCCAGTTGTTCAGCGAGCCGGGAGCCGGCAGCGACCTGGCCAGTCTGCAGACCAAGGCCGAGCGCGACGGCGACGAATGGGTGATCACCGGCCAGAAGGTGTGGACATCAGGTGCCCACTACAGCGATATCGGCGAGATCATCTGCCGCACCGACGCCGATCTGCCCAAGCACCAGGGGCTCACCGGCTTCATCGTCGATATGCACGCTCCCGGTGTGGAGATCCGACCACTGCGCCAGATGACCGGTGGCGCCTCGTTCAACGAGGTGTTCTTCGACGAGGTGCGCGTTCCTGACGATCACCGCCTGGGTGATGTGAACCAGGGTTGGCACGTGGCACTGACCACCCTCATGAACGAACGTGCTGCCATCGGTGCCGGCGACGCTGGCGGCGGTGGTGGTGGCGGCATGCTGACCCGCCTCATCGCCATGATCCGCCACTTCGGCCTCCACACCGACCCCGTCATCCGCGACCGACTCGCCGATCTGATCACGCGCGTGCGCGTGGCCGACTACAACAACCGGCGAGCCCTGGCGAAGATCCGCGCCGGCCAGATGCCCGGACCCGAGATGTCGATCTCGAAGATGGCCCTCGTGGACAATCAGCAACGCATGATCGATCTCGTGTCGACGGTGCTGGGCCCCATGCTCCAGGCCGATTCGGGTGAGTGGGGTACCTACGCCTGGAGCCAACTGGTGGTGGGTGCTCCGGGCATGCGCATCGCCGGCGGCAGCGACGAGGTCATGCGCAACATCGTGGGCGAACGAGTCCTGGGACTCCCCAAGGAACCCGGCATCGATACCACGTCGGCGTTCCGGGACCTCAAGGTCGGGACTCAGACCAACTGAGTTCGGGGGGCTACCCTGCCCTCCATGCCTTGGGGCGACGCTTCCCACGATCAACGACTGCACGGTACCGAGATCGCCGATTCGGTGCTCGACCTCATCGGGAACACCCCCTTGGTGCGCCTCAAGCGACTGAGTGAAGTCGAAGGTCTGTCGTGCGTGCTGGCCATGAAGGCCGAGACCACGAACCCGGGCGGTTCGGCCAAGGATCGACCGGCGTTGGAGATGATCCTCGCCGCCGAACGTGACGGTCTGCTGCTCCCGGGCGGCACGATCGTGGAACCCACGTCGGGCAACACCGGGGTGGGCCTGGCCATCGTCGCTGCGCAACGGGGTTATCGGTGCGTGTTCGTGATGACCGACAAGGTCGCACCCGAGAAAGTGGCCCTGCTGAAGGCCTACGGCGCCGAGGTGGTGGTGTGCCCGGTGGCAGTGGCTCCCGAGGACCCGCAGAGTTACTACTCGGTGGCCGAACGCCTCACCCATGAGTTGCAGGCGTTCCGGCCCAATCAGTACGCCAATCCCAACAATCCTCGTGCTCACGAACTGACCACCGGACCCGAGTTGTGGCGCCAGACAGGTGGGCGGATCACCCACTTTGTGGCCGGTGCCGGCACCAGTGGGTCGATCACCGGTACAGCGCGGTATCTCAAGGCGCAGAACCCAGAGGTCAAGATCATCGCCGCGGACCCCGAGGGCTCGGTGTTCTCGGGCGGTTCCGGACGGCCGTACCTCGTGGAGGGGGTGGGTGAGGATTTCTTCCCCGCCGCCTGGCAACCCGACCTGTACGACGAGATCATCGCCATCAGCGACGAGGAGAGTTTCCTCACCGCCCGGCGGGTGAGTCGCGAGGAAGGCATGCTGATCGGTGGTTCCGGCGGACTGGCCGTGGCAGCCGCTTTGCAGGTGGCGCGGCGGGCAGGCCCCGACGACATCGTGGTGGTGTTCAACCCCGACTCCGGACGCGGCTACCTGTCCCGGGTGTTCGACGACGACTGGATGGCCAACTTCGGTTTCCTGCGGGAATGCGACCAGTGTGTGGCCGCCGTGCTGGACGCTCGAGGCGACGCCACACCACCTCTGCTGTACGTGAACCCGGTGCAACCGGTGCGCGATGCCATCGACCTGATGCGCCGTACCGGGGTCAGCCAGTTGCCGGTGTGCAAGAACCAACCCCCCTTTGCCGCGGCCGAAGTGATGGGCGCGGTGGACGAACTGGATGTCATGGACGCCGTGTATCGCGATCCCGAGGTGATGTCTCTGCCCGTGGAGCAGGTGATGGGGCCCAAACTGCCCACCATCGGCATCGGTCAGCGCCTCGATCGTGCCGTGCACATGCTGGATACCGCCCCGGCCCTCCTGGTGCTGGCGGGAGGCCGACCGTTGTCGGTACTCACCCGCACCGACGTGTTGTCGTATCTGCAAGCGGCGGCAGCAGCCGCCACCGAGCACGGGAAGGGACAGTGATGGGCGACGAAGTGTTGCTCGACGAGTGGGGTTTCGAGACCCGAGCCGTCCATGTGGGGCAGGAACCCGACCCCACGACGGGTGCGGTGGTGCCCCCCCTATCGCTGTCGACCACCTTCGCTCAGCGCGAGGTGGGAGTCCATCAGGGCTACGAGTACTCCCGATCGGGCAACCCGACGCGCACAGCGCTCGAGACCTGCGTCGCGTCGCTGGAGGGCGCCCGCCACGGTCTGGCCTTCGCCAGTGGACTGGCAGCCGAGGACAACGTGCTGCGACTGCTGCGACCGGGGCAACGTGTGCTGCTGGGGAACGACGCCTATGGCGGCACGTTCCGGCTCATCTCCAAGGTGTACGGACCCGTGGGCTACCCGTGGACCGCTGTGGATCTCACCGATGTGGACGCACTGGAACGCGACTGGCCCGACGACACGGCCATGGTGTGGTTGGAGACGCCCACCAACCCGTTGCTGACGTGTGTGGACATCGCAGCCGTGGCAGAGGTGGCGCACCGCCACGGTGCCCTCGTGGTGGTCGACAACACCTTCGCCACTCCGTATCTGCAACAGCCTCTGGCCCACGGTGCCGACATCGTGGTGCATTCGTCCACGAAATACCTCGGCGGCCACAGCGATGTGGTCGGTGGGTTCGCCGCCGTGAACGACGACGAACTGGCGCAGCGGTTGCGGTTCACCCAGAACGCTGCTGGTGCCATTCCTGCGCCCTTCGACTGTTACCTGGTGTTGCGTGGGGTCAAGACCCTGGCGTTGCGCATGGAGCGTCACTGTATGAACGCTCGAGCGGTGGTGGATCTGCTCAGCGGTCACCGTGCCGTGAGCCACGTGCTGTATCCACTGCTGCCCGATCATCCGGGGCACGCAGCAGCTGTACGCCAGATGCGTGATTTCGGCGGCATGGTCAGCTTCCGCCTGGCCGGCGGTGAGGCAGCGGCATTGGCCATGGTCACCCGTACCCGCCTGTTCACCCTGGCCGAATCCCTGGGCGCCGTGGAATCCCTCATCGAGCATCCTGGCCGTATGACCCACGCGTCAGCTGCCGGGTCACAGTTGGAGGTGCCCTCCGACCTGGTGCGGCTGTCGGTAGGGGTGGAGTCGTCGAACGACTTGGTGGCCGATCTCGCCCAGGCCCTCGACAGCCTGAGCTGAAGCGCGGCCTCAGGCCGCTGCGCGGGTACGACGCAGTACGGGATCGGCGACTGCCAGAGCGCGGTCGGCCAGTCGCATCACCCGACCCGCTGCGCCAGGGGTGGCGTTGTCCACCAGGTTCCCCATCACGGCCAGGGTGATGTCGGCAGCCGCCTGGGTACCCACCGCCACCCGCAGGCCCGATCGCAGCAGCCAGGGGTGACCGATGAGGAACGAGAACCGCCGTCCCGTGCGCAGGAAGCCGTCGAAGCGCTCCCCCACCAACCGGTCGTAACTGACCTCGGCGCTCGCAGGATCGGCGAGGTAACGATCCACCGCCAACATGCCGCTCTCCAGCGCATAGTCGATGCCCTCGCCGTTCATCGGGTTCACCAACCCGGCGGCATCGCCCACGGCCACCCAACCCGGCCCATGGCGGCGTTGCGCGCTCATGGGCAGGCGCCAGGCTCGGGGCTTGGCCAGGTAGGGACCCAGCGACCACGAGTCACGCACCAACGAGGCGTACTGATCGAGCAGGGTGTTCAGGTTCAGCCGCTTGAAGCCCTTCATGGTGGACAGTGCCCCCACCCCGATGTTCACCGTGCCATCACCGGCGGGGAACATCCAGCCGTATCCCGGGACTGCGGTGCCGTGCTCGTCGGACAGCGACAGGCAGGCCTCGAGGTGTCGTTCACCATGGCGCGGTGTTTCGGCGTAGGCGCGAATGGCGAGGCCGAACGGTTCGTCGGGATGACGTTCGCACCCCAGCATCTTCGCCGCTGCGCCCTGGGCTCCAGCCGCAAGAATGGTGAGCGGTGCCCGCCACACGTCTCCTCCGGCGCGCACGCCGACGACGCGCTGGCCGTCGAACTCGGGCAGTGCCTCGCAGTCGAAGCGCACCTCGGCTCCCGCCGCCATGGCCGCCTCCACCAGGTGAGCATCGAGGCGATGCCTCGGCCACACCGCCCCGTAGGAAGGGAACCGCCCCGTGGCAGGCCAGGCCAGTTCCCTCGTGCGGCTCCCGGCGATCATGCGCAGACCATCGATGCGATGCGCCGGCTCGATGCCCAGGCTCAGTTCCTGCAGTGCGCCCACCGCGCGCGGCGTCAGGCCGTCACCGCACACCTTGTCGCGCCCGTGAGGACCCTTTTCGAACACCATCACCCGCAGCCCGGCTCGCGCAGCGCGCATGGCGGCTGCCGAACCACCGGGGCCGGCACCGATCACGATGAGGTCGCACTGCGTCACATCGTCAGCCTGCCAGCCTCGGCGGGCGAACACCCAGATGTGCTCGGCGATGTGACCGACGGCGAGTCCGGTGACGTGTGGGTCGACGGGCCGACGGGAAGCCGCCAACTGCGACGGTGGTGCTCACAGGGCCCCAGACGGGCGAGTGCTTCGAGGTGGCCCGGCGAGCCGTAACCCTTGTTCTCGTCCCAGGCGTATGCCGGGAACTCGACTGCGAGGTCGGCCATGAGCAGGTCGCGGGTGACCTTGGCCAGCACACTGGCGGCGGCCACCGACGCGCAGTCTCGATCGGCCTTCACCCTGGTGGTCACCGGAGGTGTCGCTGTTGCGAGGTCGGCAGCCTCGCCGACGTCGAGCCAACTGGCTTGTGGGGGTGCGGTCAACCAGTCGTGCCGACCGTCCAACAACACCACGTCGGGGGTGACCTGCAACTGTCGTAGGGCCCTGTGACCCGCGGTGCGCAAGGCCGCTGTGAGGCCCCATCGGTCGATCTCGGCAGCGGTGGCATGCCCCACCGCCCACGACGTCACCCATGCCTTCACCAACGGCTGCAATTCGGCACGACGACGGGGGTTCAGTTCCTTGGAGTCGGCCAGGCCCTCTGGTGGTTCCCCGGCGGTGACCAGGTCGACCACAGCCACCCCCACGCTCACCGGGCCCCCCAACGCTCCCCGACCCACTTCGTCGCAACCAGCGACATAACGACGCACCGAACCGGCGATCGCTCGTTCCACGGCGAGGCTCGGGCCAGTCCGCGATGCCTTCGGCGCCACCACGGACTCAGCGCAGCACCAGGCCAGGGTCGCCACCCTGGGTCACGTCGCCCACCCGCCACCAACCCTGACCCGAGCGATGGGCGAGCAACTCGTCGGCGGCCTCGGGAGTGACCGCTGCCAGCAGACCACCCGACGTCTGTGGATCGAGACACAACGCCACGGCGGCCTCGCTCTCGGGGCCCGCGTCGAGGTGCCCCTCGACGTACGCCAGATTGCGGGCATGACCACCGGTGCGGACCCCGTCGTCGGCCAGGCGGCGCGCACCGGGGTACCCCACCAATCCGCCGGCGTCCAGCACCAGAGTGGCACCGCTGCGCTCGGCGATCTCCCAGCCGTGACCGCCCAAGCCGTAGCCGGTGACGTCGGTGACGGCGTGCACCGCTGCGCCCAGTTCCACCAGTGATTCACTGGCCACGCGGTTCAGGCGCCTCATCCCGGCGATGGCAGCCAACTGTTCGTTCTCGGTGCCTCCGGCCAGCACCAGGCCGGTTCCCAGGGGCTTGGATGCCACCAGGACGTCACCCGCTCGGGCCCCGCCCTTTCGCAAGACGCGGTCGGGATGCACCAACCCCTGCACTGCGAGGCCGAAGATGGGTTCGGGGTTGCGAATGGTGTGACCCCCCGCCACCACCCCGCCGGCCTCGGCGACCACGGCGGCCGCGGCATCGAAGATGGCTGCGATGGCCTCGGTGGGGAGATGCTCGGGGAAGGCCGCCACGTTGAGAGCGATCGTGACTCGCGCCCCCATGGCGAAGATGTCGCTACAGGCATTGGCCGCCGCAATGGCGCCGAAGTCGGCCGGATCGTCGACCAAGGGCGGAAAGAAGTCGGTGGTGCTGACCATCGCGAGGTCATCGGACAGGCGATACACCGCCGCATCGTCGAAGGGAGCAAGGCCCACCACGAGTTCGGGTGACGAGGGCGCCGGCATATGGCGCACCAGATCGGCCAGCAGCGATGCCCCCCACTTGGCGGCACAACCACCGCAACTGGTCCATTCACGCAGCCTCAGGGGTTCCATGTCTGCATGGTACGAGACCAGCGCCTCAACTGAACGACGTGGCGTCGCCCACGGACGGAGCGTGCCTCGGTGGTGCACCGGGAGGCACCGCCAGAAGTGCTTCACCCGTTGGACTGGACGCCGACCACGACGGATCGAGACCACCTCCCGACAACACCGTTGCCCACCCCGGTCGACCATCCCCGGTCCACTCCCACAGCAGCGCAGGGCGTTCGCCGTGCCAACGGACAGCAAACGACAGTCGTCGGTCTGCCCCGACCTCCATGTCGTGAACCTCCAACGGCGCCCCGAACCACGCCTCGGGCAAGCCACCGGGGAACAACGCCACCGAACCATCGGGAAAGGGACGCAGGAGGCGGTCTTCGAACCAGGCCGCCTGACGGGCTCCCTCGGGGGGTGCCGATGGTGATGGTCCGGGCGTCCCGCAACGTCGCAGGACTGCGAGTGCATCGCTCGACGCTCGCTCATCGCCACCGGCGCGAACCACGGCTTCGGCCGCCAGTACCGCACGCCACGTGTCCCAGGTGACCGAGTCGGCCCCGGCGCCACCACGGCGCAGGAAACGTCGAGTCCCTCGCAGCAGGCGTTCCACCGATCCCGACACCTCGGCAAGCCAGCGCTGGGCGGGTTCACCGGCGCGCACCGCTTCATGACAGCGCAGCAGCCAGTCGACCGGGTCGTCGTCGGGGTCATCATCGAAACCGAGCACGGCCTGAGTCCGCGAGCGCATCCACGCCTGCGCCATGGGCCGTTCCGGGATCGTCACCCGTCCCGCCCGGTGGCTGGACGTCAGCCAACTGCGTACCACGGCATCCATGTCGGGAAGGTCGCCGGGGAGAGGACCAGCAGGAGTGATCCCGTGGCTGAGGGCGCAGCGCACGGTGGCCCGGTGTCCGAGCGGCAGCACCACACTGCCCGGGGGGAGATCGACCCCGGGTGTGGGCACCGTGGTGGCAGGTCGCACCAACCACAGGTCGGGACGCGTGAAGGCCACAGCGACGGGCAGGGGGGACTCGTTGTTCACCTCGATCACGGTGAGGCCTCCGTGATCGGGCACGACAGCAACGCGGTGCACCAGGTCACCGCCGGGGACGCGCACCCGGGTCTCCACCACCGGCGCACCCTCCACACATCGTTGACGCACTGTCGGCTCCTGCGCAGGCCGGTACCAACGATCCTCGGCCGCCACCCACCAGTCCACCGTGGCCGATCCATCACCCGGCTCGACGGCACCCCACGGGCTCACGTGGTCTCGTCGCCGTCCACCCAGCACCCCGATCAGCGTCATGGTCTCCCAGTCAACCGTGACCTCAGGCGACCTCCGACTTCGAACCGCGCTGCATCAACCTCGCCAAGGCCTCAGCGGCTCCCCGACCCTGATGACACACGGCCACCACCTGTTCGGTGATGGGCATGTCCACACCATGACGACGGGCGAGGTCCAGCACCGACGGTGAGCTCTTCACTCCTTCGGCCACCATGGTCATGGACGACATGATGGACTCGATGCTGGAGCCTCGACCCAACGCAAGGCCCACCGAGGTGTTCCGACTCTGCTTCGACGAACACGTGGCGATGAGGTCACCCATACCGGCCAGACCGGCGAAGGTGACGGGGTGCCCGCCCATCGCCACACCCAGGCGGGTCATCTCGGCGAGGCCGCGGGTGATCAGCGTGGCGCGGGTGTTGTCCCCGAAGCCCATACCCTCGGCCATGCCCGCTGCGATGGCGATCACGTTCTTCACCACGCCGCCCACTTCGCAACCCACCACATCGGTGTTGGTGTAGATGCGCATGGCCGGCCCGCTGAACAAGCGCTGAAGTTCGTTGGCGATCGTGGTCTCGTCGATGGCCACCACACTGGCCGCCGGCTGACCGGTGAGCACCTCACGGGCGAGATTGGGACCTGTCATGACCGCCACCGGATGGCCCGGCGCCTCTTCCAGGGTCACCTCGCTCATTCGCTTCAGCGACGATCGCTCCAAGCCCTTGGTGAGCGTGACCACGGGGACCCACGGGCGTAGGTGACGTGCGGCCTCGGCCATCACATCCCGGTAGCCGTGTGAGGGGACCGCCATGACCACGACGTCAGCGGTGGAGACCGCGGCACCGAGGTCGTGGGTGGCGTCGAGTTCCGACGGCAACTCCACGTCGTTCAGGTACGCCGGATTCCTCCGATGAGTGCGTATGCCCTCGGCCACCTCGGCTCGTCGCGCCCACAGCACCGTGGGCGCGTTGGCGGCGGTCAGTGCCGCAACGGTGGTCCCCCACGATCCCGCTCCGATGACGCAGACGCGCATCGCCACAGGGCGGGAGCGTAGACGCGCCGTAGCATGCTCGGGTGCGTTCAGAGTCCTCGGGTGTCCACGCCGGCGTGTTGATCCCCCTCAAGTCGTTCCACCACGCCAAGGCGCGCCTGGCGAGCCAACTCAGCCGACGCGAACGATCGGCCTTGGCAGCACAGATGGCGTGGGGTGTGGTGCAGGCCGCAGCGCCGCTTCCCACGTTCGTGATCTGCGATGACGACGACGTCGCCGAATGGGCGCAGGAGCACGGTGTCGAAGCCATCGTGCGAGAGGCGCCAGGGCTGTCGGCAGCCGTCCAGTCGGGTGTCGCCGAGATGGCGGCACGTGGCATCGATCACCTCATCGTGGCCCATGGCGATCTGCCCTTGGCCGCCTCGGTGCCGGGCGGACTGGCCCAGTTCGTGGTGCCGGGCGAGGTTCGTCTCGTCACCGATGGTCGGCGCGATGGCACCAATGTCGTCTCGCTCCCTGCCGGTCTGGGTTGGCGCTTCGCGTACGGGCCAGGCTCGTGCGAACGTCACGTCGCCGAGGCCGAGCGGCTCGGTCTGGCCATCGCCGTGATGGAGGACCCCGTGTTCAGTGTGGACCTCGACGTTCCCGACGACATCGACGCGGTGTGGGCGGTGTTGCACAGCGATCCAGACCTGGCGCAGAGGTGCGGGGCACTGACCGATGTCCTGCCCGGCGGCGAGGACCGGTCGTGATCCGACGTCGCCCGAACGATCCGGGCCAGCCTGCGCTGTGGATCGACCCGTCGACCTCGTTGTGGTCCAGTGACCTCGAGGTGCCATCCAGTGCCCTCGCCATCGGGGCCCACCCCGACGATGTCGAGTTCGGCTGCGGTGGCACGCTGGCCAAGTGGGCGGCCAGTGGCTGTGTGGTGAACGTGATGGTGCTCACCGACGGGTCAAAGGGCACGTGGGACCCCACGGTGGACCCGGGTGCCCTGCGGGTCACTCGCCAGGACGAGCAACGGCAGGCAGCCCGCTTGCTGGGAGCCACCGGCGAGGTGGTGTTCCTCGGTCAGGTGGACGGCGAACTCGACAGCACCATGGCTCTGCGCAGTGAGGTGGCCCGTTGGATCCGACTGCTGCGACCCGACGTCGTGCTGGGTCACGATCCCTGGCGCCGTTACCGCCTTCATCCCGATCACCGGCACGCCGGTTGGCTGGTCTGCGATGCCGTCGTGGCGGCCCGTGACCCACTGTTCTTCCCCGAGCACGGCATCGCCCATCACCGTCCTCGCACGCTGCTGCTGTGGGAGGCCGACGCACCGGACCACCTCGAGGACGTCAGCGGTTTCGTCGACACGAAACTGGCAGCACTCGAAGCGCACGCCAGCCAGTACCGGTCGACCATGCGGGCCGAGGACGCTGCTGCGATGGAGGGCTTCCGACAGCGCATCCGACAGCGCCTGGCAGACCTGGGTCGCGCTCACGACGTGGACGCGGCCGAAGTGTTCGCTCGTCTGGACGACCTCTAGAACTGCCCGGGCTGACGCCCCGGACCTGCAGGTCCGGCGAACGCCTGGGCGATCCCCATCCACTCCCGCGCTGCGTCACCCGTGACACGCAATGACGTGTCTGCGAGGTGACGACGCTGCGTCACCACCAGGCAGAAGTCGACAGCGGTGCCCTCCACACGATTCGCCGAGGCCGGGTCATCGCCCCAGGTCCACGTGTCACCATCGGCGGCCGCCAGTTCCACCCTCACCTCGCTACCGGGAAGTTCGAGACCGTTCACCAAGTAGGCGTAGGGACGAGCACGAACGCCGAGGTGTGCGACATGGCGAAGCCGAGCGGTGTCGGGAGGGGACACTCCCACGGTGTCTGCGATATCGACTCCGTGAGCCCAGGTCTCCATGAGACGGGCCGAGATGAAACTCCTGGCTGCCATGGATGGTCCGTACCACGGCACTCGGGTCGAGGGCTCCACCTCTCGGGCGACCTGAGACAGGCGGAGGCGGTCACGCCGCCACGACTCCAACAGATCGGCACCCGTCATGGCGCGGCCCGGATCGATCGAGCCATCACGTCCCGACGACAGCAACTGCTCCCGATCCGCCGCGAACGCCACCTCGTCGGTGAGCGCCAAGAGCGCTTTCTGATCGAAGAACCACAAGTGGCTGATCTGATCGCGGATCGCCCAGTCGTCGGCGGGGGTGCTGAGACCCCATTGGTCCTCGGTGAGACCCGCCACCACGGTGTCGAGGGCGAGGTGTTCGGCGTCGAGATCGTCGCAGAGTTGCTGCATGGGGTCATTGTGCCCCGCAGGTCATCCCGGCGACGATCTCGCCGAACGGTACGACGAGTCGCCTCAGCGACCGGGATTCAGGCTGGCCTTCAGCGCCGAACTGGGGCTGAACTTCAGCGCCTTGGAGGCCTTGACCTCCACCACGGCACCGGTCTGCGGGTTGCGGCCGGTGCGAGCGGCGCGCTCGCTCACCGAGAACGCTCCGAAGCCGGGCCAGCTCACCTTGTCGCCAGCCGATGCCGAGGCCACCACCTGATCGAAGAAGGCACCGATCACTTTCTCGGCGTCGGCCTTGCTGACTCCGGTGGTGGCGGCAACGGCGGCAACGATCTCTGCTTTGGTCATGTCGAGTGCATCCTCTCTGTTCACGCCCCATGGCGCGGCGGACATCAGACCTGCTCTACGCCATGAACGCAAGCACCTTCAGACTTGCAAATGGAACTGAGAACTCGGCGGCACCGTCTGCTGACCTGCACGTCACCGAGTATTCATCGAGTGATCCACCAGCGGTTTGTGTCCCCGCGATAAGAAAGGCATCGTCGTGGAACGGCCCCAACAAGGAGCACCGATGACCGATCTGGCCCGTCAGGTTTCCCTCGCGTCCCCTCGGCCCCTGTCGGCCACGGAGACGCGGACCCGGGTGGTGCTCGACACCTCGGTGCTCGTTGCCGATCCCGACTGCCTGATGGGCTTCGGCCCGGTGGACGTGGTGATCCCCCTCACGGTCATCGAGGAGTTGGACGGTTTGAAGTCCCGCCCCGACGACGTGGGACGCGCCGCCCGACAGGCACTGCGTTCCATCGAGGAACTGAGGGTGCGCGCCGGAGGCTCACTGGCCCAACCGTGGCAGGTGGGAAGCGACGCCGGAGGAACATCGGTGAAGGTGGAGATCAACGGCATCCAACGGCATCTCCTGGTGGAACACGGCCTCGATCCGGCGGTGCCCGACAACCGCATCATCGGCGCCGCCCTGGGTCAGGCAACCCACGCCCCCACCGAGGTGGTGTCGAACGATGCCGGTCTGCGGATCAAGGCCGCTCACCTGGGCCTGGCGGCCTCTGCTCACGAACCAACCCGCCGCGCCACCTCGGTACGACCTCACGGCTGGGTGGCCATAGAAGCAGCCCCAGCGGCCATCGACGACCTCTACGAGCACGGCTCGGTGAAAGTCGACGTCGTGCAGACCGGCGAACACGTGACCGAGAACCAGTTCGCCGTTGTGAGAGCTGGCTCACAATCGGCACTGGCGCGCCGCAACGGGGACCACCTGAGGTTGCTCGGCGGCCCTTCGCCCGAGGCGTGGGGGCTACGCGCCCGGTCCAAAGAGCAGCGCTTCGCCATCGAATTGCTGCTGGATCCCGAGGTGACCGTGGTGGCGTTGGACGGCTCCGCCGGTACCGGTAAGACCGTCGTGGCCATGGCGGCAGGATTGGAGCAGGTGGTCGAGCAACGACGCTACGAGCGCCTGGCGGTGTACAGACCGTTGGTCCCTGTCGGTCGCGCCGACGTGGGCTTCCTGCCCGGCGGCCTCGACGAGAAACTCGATCCGTGGATGGCGGCGATCCACGACGCCATCGTTGCTCTCACAGAACACCGTTCCAGCCATGACGCACGGTCGCTCCTGGCCGATCTCGAGGCCCGGAGGCAGCTGTCCCTGGAGTCGGTGACGTTCCTGCGTGGGCGTTCGCTGCACCGCCAGTTCGTGGTGGTCGACGAGGCCCAGAACCTGGAACCCACCACGTTGAAGACCATCCTCACCCGAGTGGGCGAAGGCACCAAGATCGTCTTCACGGGCGATACCACCCAGATCGATGCGCCCTACCTCGGCGAGTCGAACAATGCCCTCGCCGTACTCATTCATTCCTTCGCCGGCCAGGCCTGTTTCGGCCATGTCCGCCTCACCGCATGTGAGCGCAGCGAGGTGGCGCAGTTGGCCGCCGACCTGCTGTGACGGACACCATTCCGGCGACTGGTTGATTTAGTGCGAAATCATTTGTGCTGAAGCGATGAGGTGATTAGTGTTAAATCCGCACGACCCCCGTGTGGAGGAACCATGTCACTGCTCGAGGCATTCACCACCCAGATCACCGGACGGCAGGACTGGCAGGAATACGCCGCCTGCAAAGGCCGCACACAACTGTTCTTCCCACCCCGTGCGGAGCGACCGCAGGCCCGTGCCCGCCGCGAGGCGCAGGCTCGACTGCTGTGCACCACCTGCCCGGTCCAGACCCCATGCCGCGAATTTGCACGACAGAATCACGAGTACGGCTACTGGGGTGGCGAGAGTGAGGAAGACCGTCACCTCGCCGGGTTCACCGTGGCTGCGCCCATTGGTGTCCGGGCTCGCTCAGCAGGGCGCTCCGCCTGACATGCTGGCGGGCATGACCAGCCCGCTGTCCACCGATCGCACCGGACCCGACGACGACCTCGACGGGTTCGTCAGGCGCTTCATCGCCGCCATCGAGGCGAACGACCTCGAGTCCGCGTGCTCCTGGCTCAGCGCCGACTGTGTGTACGACAATGTTCCGATGGGTCCGGTCGTGGGCCCCGAGGCCGTCCGTGCCGGTCTTGCGCCCTTCATCGGTGCGTGCACCGAAGTGGATTGGGTGATCCACCACCAAGTGGCACGTCAGGACTCGCCGGGCAACGGTGTGGTGATGAACGAACGCCTGGATCGCTTTCACCTCGGGGGTCGCTGGGTGGAGGTACCCGTTGCAGGCCTGTTCGTGGTGCGAGATGGCCTCATCTCGCTGTGGCGCGACTACTTCGACCTAGCGACCTACCGCCAACAGATGACCCCTCCTGCCTGACACACCCCCCGGCTAGGGTCCCCCACCATGGACCCGACAGCACTGGAGGTGATCGAGAACGCTCCCGACCTGGAGCACGTTCGCTTCGCCGTCATCGATGTCGAGACCAGCGGCCTGTCGCCCGAAGACCACCATCTGCTGCAGGTCGCCGTCATCGTCATGGACGCCACCGGACGCATCCACCACCGCTGGGCCAGCGATATTCGGCCTCCTGGGGGCTGGTTCGGCGACGTGGGACCCACCGACATCCACGGCCTCACCCGGCGCCGGCTGTGGCGGGCCCCACGTCTGCCCCGTGTGCTCAGCCGCCTCACACCTCTGCTCGACGATGCCGTGGTGGCGGGGCACAACGTCGAGTTCGACCGGGCCTTCCTCGCCGAGGCGAGTCGGCGAACCGGGGTCACACTTCCCAGCACCATGTCACTGTGCACACTCGAGTTGTCCCGACGGCTCGATCCTCAACGCCTGCGTCGGCACCGATTGGGCGACTTGTGCGACTACTACGGCATCGCCCTCGACCGTCCGCACGACGCTCTGGCCGACGCCGACGCCACCGCCAGCCTCCTGAGCCGCCTGCTGCAAGAGTTGGATGTGCGTCAACCGGGCGATGTGGCGGCACTCATCCGCGCTCAGGGTTCGGCTTCGTAACGCGCCAGTACCCGCTGCGCGAAACGCACCGCCAGGTCACGCATATGCGGTGGCGCCATCACCTCTACCGACGGCCCCAGACGCAACAGCAGGCGCCCCAACCACGCCTCGTCCACCACGGTGATCTCGGCCTGCACACGACCGTCGTCCACGGAATCGACGCGCCTCGTGGCCACGGCGTCCAGCACCCACGCCACCGATGCGTCCACGCTCAACGTGACCTGCACGGCATCGACCACATCATCGAACCAGGCCGGGAGCGGTCCGGGATCGACAAGGGTGAACCTCTCCCCGGTCGCCTCCCAGTCCTCGAAGCGATCGAGGCGAAAGATGCGCCGATCGTCCACCGTGCGGTCCCGCGCCCACAGGTACCACTGGCCACGATCGGTGTAGACGCGCAACGGTTCCAGCACTCGTTCGGTGGTGCGTTGCGACGATGACGACCAGTACCGAACGCGCATCACCTCACCCTCGGCCACTGCCTGGGTGAATGCCTCGGTGGCCGGTGGCGCACCCAGGTCCACGTCGACTTCGTCGGCTGGCACCAGGACCGAGAGCTTGTCGATGGCGCGCTGCAACGCTCCTGCGGGGTCGGCCCCGGGCACGGCGACTGCGGCCCGAGCCGCAGCGATCAGCCCGAACGCCTCGGAAGCGGTGAG
>CAYMUC010000042.1:0-23012 GCA_964393535.1 uncultured Ilumatobacteraceae bacterium
CGGGCGGACCGGCGCGTTGGCGCCAGCGGTCGCCGCCGAGCCGGCTGATCTGCCGACATGGCGTCTCGCCGCGATCCCACGGTGGACGCAGTCACCGTGGCGGCCTATCGCATGGGGGCTGCGGCGGCTCGGTTCACGCCGGGACCACTTGCAGAGGTCACGGCGACCGCCATCGGCGTGTCGCTGGCCGGTGTCATGCGAAGCAGGCGATCCATGGTGGAGCGCCACCTTCGGCGAGTGAATCCGGCGTTGCGCGGCGTGGCGCTTCGCCGAGCCGTTCAAGCATCGTTCGATTCCTACGCCCGCTACTACATCGAGAGTTTCCGGCTCCCCACGCTGTCCAAGCGGGTGGTGTTCGAGGGTTTGGAGCCTCGGGGTTACGAGGAGTACCTCCTCCCTGCGTTGGCCGAGGGCAAGGGTGCCATCATGGCCATTCCTCACCTCGGGGGTTGGGAATGGGCGGGTCGTTGGGTGGCCGACCGCGGGCACTCCATCACGGTGGTGGTGGAGCCGCTTCAACCCCCCGAGTTGTTCGAGTGGTTCGCCGGGTTACGTCGCGATCTCGGGATGAACGTGGTACCACTGGGCCCTGATGCTGCAGCGACCGTGCTGGCGGCACTGCGCGACAACCACGTGGTGTGCTTGTTGTGCGACCGCGACCTGCAGCGGACCGGGGTGCCCGTGACGTTCTTCGGCGAGACGACCACCTTGCCCGCCGGCCCGGCGACACTGGCCATTCGAAGCGGAGCGCCCATCCTGCCCACGGCCATCTACTTCACGCCGAGGGTGCATGGCCACCTGGGTGTGGTGCGCCCCCCTATACCACTGGAGCGGCAGGGGCGCTTGCGAGAGGATGTCGCGCGGATCACCCAGTTGCTCGCCGGCGAACTGGAGGCGTTGATCCGGCGGGCGCCCGATCAGTGGCATCTGCAGCAGCCGAACTGGCCCAGCGATCCGGGATTTGGCGACGCCGACGGAGTCGCGACGTGACCCTGTTCCTGTGGACCCAGGCGGTGCTCATCGGGGTCGTCGTGTTGGGGGTGGTGGTCGGTTCAGCACTGCACCGCCGATTCGATCGTCACGCCCATGACGACGGTCGTCTGCTGGACACAGGCGTTGGGTCGCTCCTGGCCTATGTGGCGGGTGCTGTCGCCTTCGTCATCGGACTCATGCTGGCGTTCTCCGTCGAGCAGTTCTCTGAAGCGAGCGAAACGGTACGAGAACAGGCCCTGGCCGTCAGCGAAGCCTTCGACGACACCTGGATGCTTCCCGCCGAGTCGGTGGAACCAGTGCGCCGTACCATCGTGTGCCTCAGTCGGTCCCTGGTGGAGGACTCCTTCGTTCTGGATGCCGGGGTCGACGCCTTGGCCTCGGATCGCAACACGCAATCGTGGTGGCGCATGACCCTGACGGTGTTCACCGAGCAGTTCGAGCGGCATCCCGATGCGATGAGCGAGTTCGACGAGGTGTTCGCCGGTCTGGAAGAGCTGTCTCGCCTGGAGAAAGAACGTCTCTTGCGGTCCATGAACGAACTGCCCAGCGTGGTGTGGTTCGTGATCTACCTGTGCATGGGCACCCTGGTCACCTTGCAGTCGTTCAGTCTTCGCCGCCAACCGGTGCTCCACGGCACCTCGGTGGCACTCACCTGGCTGGTCACGGCGGGGCTACTGGGGGCGTTGGTCTCCTTCGCCGAACCGTTCACGTCCTTCGGCGCATCGGTGTCGGCGGCCCCGATCGAAGCGGTACTGGACCGCCTGGCCGACGACTTCGCCGGACCCATCTGGGAACCGTGCGAGCGCTTGTACATCGCTCCACTGGACGGCTGAGCGACTCAGGCGTAGGCCTCGAAGAGTTGCCGGATGGCGTGGTGCTGACCACCTGAGGTGGATGACATGACGGCGATGGGCTCCACCCCGAGGTCACGCCAGGACGCCAGGCCTTCACGGATGTCGTCGACACTGCCGAACAAGGTGCAGTCGGCGAGCCATGCGTCGCTCATCACCGACGGCAGGCGTTCACGCTCACCTGAGGCGAGCACCGCCTCGATGGCGTCCATCTCCTCGACATAGCCGGCTGCGCGCCAGGCGTTGCGGTAGTTCGGCAGACCCACGTAGGTGGTCATGGTCTTTCGGTTGATCGCTGCCGCCGCTGCCCGATCGTCGTCGATGACGCAGGGGATCATGTTGGCCAGCCAGAACCCGTCGCTCCGGGTGCCCTCCACGCGATCGAGTTGCGCCGCGATGGCCCGACGACTGCAGTTCGCCCACAGGGCTCCTTGGGCGATCTCGGTAGCCACTCCCAACATGCGATCGCGAAGTGTCGCCAGGAGTACCGGGGGCAGGGGACCGGTGGTGCGCTCGAACGCGTGCAGGGCCTCCACGTAGGCCGTCATGTCGCTGAGGGGTTGCCCTGGGGAGGCGCCGTGGACGCGCTTGTTCATCGGGGCGTGGCTCACGCCGAGGCCCAGTGAGAAGCGACCCCCCGATACTTCGTGCAGGTAGGCGGCGGTGCTGGCGACCTCGTTGGCGCTGGCCCGGTAGATCGGTTGGATCGCCGTGAGGAAGTGAAGGTCGGAAGTGACATGGGCGAGAGACGTGCACAACGCCAGGGTGTCCCCAAGGCTGGGCACAGCGATCCCGGGAAAGCCGCGGCGTTCGATCTCGCTGGCCAAGTCCAGGGTTGCCGAGCGTTTGGTCGCCGTGGACACCAACGACACGTAGGGCTTGTCGGTCATGGACGCCGACGGTAGCCCGCCCACTACGCCATTCGAGCGGTACGGTGCAACGATGCTGCGGATCGGCCTCGTGTGCCCGTACAGCCTGAGCGTGCCCGGAGGCGTGCAGGGTCAGGTCCTCGGTCTGGCGAGAGCGCTTCGAGGGGCGGGCCACGAGGCTCGGGTCCTCGGTCCATGTGACGGCCCGCCGCCGACGTCGTTCGTCACTCCACTGGGCAACAGCCTGCCCACCACGGCGAACGGTTCCATTGCGCCCCTGGCTCCGGATCCTTCTGCCGCACTGCGAACCATGCGCGCCTTGCGCGACGAGGCCTTCGACGTGCTGCACCTCCACGAACCGTTGGCGCCAGGTCCCACCATGACGGCACTGGCGCTCGACTCGACCCCCATGATCGGCACGTTCCATGCCGCCGGCGACTCGACGTCGTACCGCATGTTCACTCCGTTGGTGCGATGGTTGGCCGACCACCTCGACCAGCGTGTCGTGGTCTCCAAAGATGCCTTGGAGTTGGCGCAGCGGTATCTGGGTGGCCACTACGACGTGTTGTTCAACGGGGTGGAACTGGACCGGTTCACTCAGGGTGAGCCGTGGCCGACCACTGGACCCACGGTGTTCTTCTGTGGGCGGCACGAAGAACGCAAGGGTCTGGGGGTGCTGCTGGCCGCCATGGAGAATGTGGCAGCCGAGGTGCGGTGCTGGGTGGCGTCGGACGGGCCCGAGACCGAGAGGCTGAAACAACGACACGCAGGCGATGCAAGGATCGAGTGGTTGGGACGCATCAGCGACGACGACAAGATCGCCCGCCTGCGCGCTGCTGATGTGTTCTGTGCGCCGTCGTTGCGTGGCGAGTCCTTCGGCGTGGTGCTGCTCGAAGCCATGGCGGCTGGTACGACCGTGGTCGCCAGTGCTCTCGACGGCTATCGCAACGTGGCCACCGACGGCCACGACGCCCGGTTGGTGCCACCGGGCGACGTCGAGGCGTTGGGTCGAGCACTCACAGAGGTCTTGGGTGATGCGGCGCTGCGTGGCCGACTGGTCGAGGGCGGGCGCCGCCGTGCGCAGGAGTTCTCCATGCAGTCCCTCGCCTCGGCATACCTGGATCGTTATCGCCGACTGGTCGCCGACGAACCTCTCCGCCGTCGTGGCGCCTTCGCCGAGCGGTGGCGTCGTAGACTCCGGCGCTGACGTCACCACCGAGGAGGACCATCAACTGTGACCACCGTGATCGTGATCGTCGTCGTGGCGGTCGTGCTGCTCGTCGGCGTGCTGCTGTACAACGGACTGGTCCGGCGTCGGAACCAGGTGGACAACGCCTGGTCGCAGATCGATGTTCAACTCAAGCGTCGCCTCGATCTCGTGCCCAATCTGGTCGAGACGGTCAAGGGTTACGCCGCGCATGAGCGACAGGCGCTCGAGGCCGTCATCCAAGCGCGTTCGGCATCACTGGCTGCGGCCCCGTCCGGTCCCGCTGCCCAGGCAACGGCCGACAACATGCTGAGCGGGGCGCTGCGACAACTGTTCGCTCTCAGCGAGGCCTATCCGGATCTGAAGGCCAACCAGAACTTCTTGTCCTTGCAGGAGGAGTTGTCGGCGACCGAGGGACGCATCGCCTACGCCCGCCAGTTCTACAACGACAGTGTGCTGACGTACCACAACGCGATCCATCAGTTTCCCGGTCTCCTCGTGGCTCGACTGGGCGGGTTCCGTGAGCGCGAGTTCTACGAAGCCGAGGACGCCGCCCGCACGGCGCCCGACGTGCGTTTCTGATGGCAGATACCCCCGAACACACCCTGCGACGGGTTGCGATGACCTTGAACGTCATGGCACTGGTTCCCGTCGTCGTTTTCGGAGTGCTCGGAGCACTGCTGGGCGCGTGGTGGCTCGGCGCGTTGGTCGGCCTCTCCCTTGCCGCTGCGCTGGTGCTCAGGGTTCGCCGCGGAAGCGACGCGGCTGTCCTTCGCAGCATCGGGGCGCAGCCGGCGTCCGAGGTGTCGTACCGTCGCTATCACAACCTGGTCGACGGTCTGTGTGTCACCACCGGGGTGGCCAAGCCGGAACTGTGGGTCATCGACGATCCGGCGGCCAATGCCTTGGCCCTAGGTCGCACGCCATCGGAGGCACGTATCGCCGTCACGACCGGCCTGTTGGACCGCTTGGAGCGGATCGAGCTCGAGGGCGTTCTCGCCACCCTGCTCGGCCAGATCAGATCGGGTGATACGGGTGTGTTCGGTGCCGTTCGCTCACTTGCCGCCACCGTGGCACCTCTCGGTGAGTCCGCGGCGCGGGTGGTGGAGCGGTTCCTCAGCCCCGAGCGGGTGACTCGCAGCGATGTAGCGGGATGTCGGATCACTCGCTTTCCGCCCGGTCTCATCGCAGCACTCGAGCGTCTTTCCGTCGTACCCACGCAACCGGTGCTCAGCCCGGCAGCGGTCGCCCCGTTGTGGCTCATTCCCGTGGGGCCCGCCACCGATGTCCCCACCCTCGACGAACGCATTTCGATGCTCAGGGAGTTGTGAACATGATCTCTCGCCCGTTGACGTCCCAGCGCCGCTGGTGGCGGGTCCTTGCCACATCCGCTGCCGCCGCTGTCGTGGTCGCTGCGTGTGGGGGAGGAGGTGGCGACGGTGACACTGACTCCACCACGACGACGGCGGCGGCCGTGTCGGTGGCACCGGCTTCCACGACCACGGTGCCGGGTGGAGGCGAGGCGGTTCCAGAGACGACCGTTCCCCAAGGTCCGGTGATGCCCTTGACCGGATTGCCGGTGACCGAACCCGAGGCGGCGCAACGCCCGGCGTTGGTGGTGAAGATCGACAACGGCCCCCCGGCTCGTCCGCAGTCGGGTCTGAACCAGGCCGACATCGTGTACGAAGAGAACGTCGAGCAGATCACCCGGTTCGCCGCGGTCTACCACAGCCAACTTCCCGAGCCCGTGGGACCGATTCGTTCGGGTCGCACACAGGACATCGAACTGCTCGGTTCGCTGAACCAGCCGTTGTTCGCCTGGAGTGGGGGCAACTCTGCGGTCACCTCAGCGGTACGCCGAAGCGATCTGAGAGATGTCGGAGCGCTGACGGTGTACGGGCCGGGCGGATACTTCCGGTCGTCGAGTCGGCGTGCGCCTCACAATCTCTACGCGTCGACACCGCAACTCATGTCGTTGGCCCCCGGTGATGCGACACCACCGCCCGCTCAGTTCAGCTACCGGGCCCTCGGCACCGAACCGGGTGGCCAACCTGTCGCCGGCGTGCGACTGTCGATGGACGGGGTGCGAGTCGAGTGGACGTGGGATGCCACGACCTCGATGTTCCAGCGCAGCCAGGGAGGGTCCCCCCACGTAGGGGCCGAGGGCGAGAGAATCGACGCCGCCAACGTGGTGATGCTGTTCGTTGCCTACCGTGCCAGCGCAGCGGACAGTCGGAGCCCCGAGGCGGTGACGCTGGGATCGGGAACGGCGTGGGTGCTCACCGAAGGCCGCGTTGTCGAGGGGACCTGGAGCCGTGCCGATCGTCTGGCTCCCATCACGCTCGAGGATGCTGCTGGCGAGGTGATCGCTCTCACTCCTGGGCGCACATGGGTCGAGTTGACGCGTGTGGACAAGGGAGCCTTCGTGCCCTTCGGCGCCGATCCCGACAGCGTCCCCTATCCCTGAGAGGCGCCGCCGGTGATCGCTCGGTACGCTACGCCGCTATGAACGACGCCGCCCCCACGTCACGTGCCACCGGAACCTTCCGCGTCAAGCGGGGTCTGGCTGAAATGCTCAAGGGTGGGGTGATCATGGACGTGGTCACGCCTGGTCAGGCCAAGATCGCCGAAGACGCCGGAGCCTGCGCAGTGATGGCCCTCGAGCGGGTCCCCGCCGACATCCGCCGCGACGGTGGGGTGGCGCGTATGAGCGATCCCGACATGATCGAGGGAATCAAGGCCACCGTGTCCATTCCGGTCATGGCCAAGGCGCGTATCGGGCATTTCGTCGAGGCTCAGGTGCTCGAGTCACTGGGTGTCGACTTCATCGACGAGAGCGAAGTGCTCACTCCCGCCGACGAGGCTCACCACATCGACAAGTTCGCTTTCGATGTGCCCGTGGTGTGCGGTGCCACCAACCTCGGCGAGGCACTGCGTCGCATCAGCGAGGGTGCAGCGTTGATCCGCTCGAAGGGCGAAGCGGGTACCGGCAACATCGTCGAGGCCGTTCGGCACCTTCGCTCCATCATCGGTGACATCAAGCGCATCACCCAGGCCGACTCGGCCGAGTTGTTCGACTGGGCGAAGCGACTGCAGGCCCCATTGCCTCTGGTGCAGGAGATCGCCGAGACCGGTTGGTTGCCGGTTCCCCTCTTCTGCGCCGGTGGTATCGCCACCCCCGCCGATGCCGCTCTGGCGATGCAGTTGGGTGCCGAGGCGGTGTTCGTGGGCTCGGGCATCTTCAAGAGCGACGAACCCGAGCGGCGTGCCAAGGCCATCGTCGAGGCGACCACGCACTTCCGCAACGCCGACATCATCGCCAAGGTGAGCCGCGGTCTGGGTGCGCCCATGACCGGGATCGGCATGGACGAGGTCAACCAGCGTTACGCCGAGCGCGGGTGGTGACGTATGCCCTCGTCGTGCGCTGATCAGCGCCCTCCAGGTGGACGACGTGAGTCCCTCATCGGCACAAGTCGGTCCCCTCATAGGAGTCTTGGCCCTTCAAGGGGCGTTTCGCGCTCACGCTGAGGCCTTCGCATCGCTAGGGGCGCGCGTCCGAGAGGTTCGCGTTCCTGAGGATCTGAGTGGATTGGACGCCATCGCGCTTCCAGGTGGTGAGTCCACGACCATGTCTCGCCTGTTGGGGACGTCCATGCTGCGCGAACCGCTCGGCGAGAGGTTGGCAGACGGCCTCCCGGCGTTCGCCACCTGCGCCGGCCTCATTCTGCTGGCCTCGGAGGTGTTGGACGGCAGAGACGATCAGCATCGCTTCGCGGTGCTGGAGGTGACGGTGCGGCGCAACGCCTACGGTCGTCAGGTCGACAGTTTCGAGACCGACCTCGAGGTGAAGGGTCTCGATGGTCCGTTCCACGCCGTGTTCATCCGTGCGCCTGCCCTGGTGCGTGTCGGCTCGGGCGTCGATGTCCTGGCGAGCCATGAGGGTCAGCCTGTCCTGGTGCGCCAGGGACGCCACATGGCGATGAGCTTCCATCCCGAACTGGCCGGCGATCACCGGCTGCACGCAGCGTTTTTGCAGGAGGTATGACATGTCCGGCCATTCCAAATGGGCGACGATCAAGCACAAGAAGGGGGCCGCCGACAAGGCGAGAGGCAAGTTGTTCGCAAAGCTGGCGCGCCAGATCGAGGTGGCAGCCCGCGAGGGCGGGGGCAGTACCGACGCCAATGCCACCCTGCGCACCATGGTGCTGAAGGCCAAAGCGGCACAGATGACCAACGACGCCATCGACCGTGCCATCAAGCGGGGCACCGGTGACCATGGCGGTGCCAACTACGAGGCCATCACCTACGAGGGTTATGCCCCTGGCGGCGTGGCGCTCCTGATCGACGTGCTCACCGACAACCGCAACCGCACGGGAGCCGAGGTGCGCAGCATCTTTTCCAAGTTGGGTGGCTCCATGGCCGAACCGGGTGCGGTGAGTTGGCAGTTCTCCCGGCGCGGTGTGGTCATGGTGGATGGCTCGGCCGGGGAGGACGAGGTGCTCTTGGTGGCCCTCGACGCCGGCGCCGAGGACGTGTCTGGCGAGGACGGCGCATGGCGAGTCCTGTGCGCCTCGTCGTCGCTGTACGAGGTGAAGGGCGCGCTCGAGAGCGCCGGTCTCTCGGTCGCCTCTGCCGAGAGCACCATGGTGCCCTCCACCACGATCGCCATCACCGACGTGGACGAGGCCCGCAAGGTCCTGCGGATCATGGACGCCTTGGAGGACAACGATGACGTTCAAGACGTGTACGCGAATTTCGACATCGCCGAGTCGATCATGGCCGACGTCGAGACCTGAGCGTCGCAAGGTCCAGTGTGGCTAGGTTGGGCGCGCCCACCCCTCGGCGTGTCAGACTGACAGCGTGAGCGTCAAGGTCGGCGATACCGCCCCCGCCTTCTCCCTCCCCGGAACGGGAGGGCGTGAGTACTCCTTGGGCGAGTACGCGGGGCAGGTGGTGGTGTTGGTGTTCTACCCCGGTGACGACACCCCGGTGTGCACCAAGCAGTTGAACAGTTACAACGACGATCTCGCACAGTTCGAGGGCCTGGGTGCCCAAGTGCTGGCCATTTCGGCCCAAGACGTGGACAGCCACGAGCGCTTCGCCGCCAAGCACGGGTTCGGTTTCCCACTTCTGGCCGATACCGACAAGACCGTGGCGGGTGCCTACGGGACACTGGGTCCGCTCGGCTTTCCCCGTCGCAGCACGTTCGTGATCGACGCCAAGGGTGTCATCCGCTATGCGCATCGAGCCATTGCGGGACTGACCTTCCGGCCCGTCGGTGAACTCGTGGACGCCATTCGGGCTGCCTCCTGACGGCTCTGCAGTCGGTCCGCCTGCTGCTCTCACCCGCCCGCTAGAGTCGTACGCGTGTTCGTGCGCGTGCTGGGTATCGACCCCGGTCTCACTCGTTGCGGCTATGCCGTTGTCGATGCCGCCTCGGCGTCGACGGTCACTGCACGTGCACTGGGCGTTCTGCGTACCCCTGCCACCGACCCCCTGCCCCGGCGCCTGGCCGATCTCCGACGCGAGCTCGCAGCGCTCATCGAGGAACACGCCCCACACGTCGTGGCAGTCGAGCACGTGTTCTTCCAGGTGAACGTTCGTACGGCGATGAGCGTCGGGCAGGCCAGTGGGCTGGCGTTGGCCGAGGCCGCTGCCGCTGGATGTGAGGTCCAGCAGTACACGCCCAGCCAGGTGAAACTCGCCGTGGTGGGGGTGGGGAACGCCACCAAGCAACAGGTGCAACACATGGTGAAGGCTCGCCTTGGTCTGGCCTCCACACCGCGTCCGGCCGACGCCGCCGATGCCGCTGCACTGGCGCTGTGCCATGTGGCCATGGCACCTTTGCGTCGCTCGGTGGCTCTGGCCAGGGCAGGTGGACGATGATCGCTCGCTTGCGGGGAACGGTGTTGGAGCGTCACATGGCGGGAGCGTCTTCCCTCGTGGTGGTGGACGTGGGCGCAGTGGGGTACGAGGTGGTGGTGCCGCCACGACTGTTCGCTGAACTGGAGCCAGGTGCAGCCGCTGATCTGCACGTTCATCACCATTTTCGCGAGGACGACCAGACGCTGTACGGGTTCGCTCACCGCGACGAGCGGATCACGTTCCGGGTGCTCCTGAGCGCTCACGGTGTGGGGCCGGCATTGGCTCTGGCGATCGTGGCGACCCACCGTCCCGCCGCCCTGGCGGACATCGTCGCCACCGGCGATCTCGCATCGCTCACCATGGTGCCGGGGGTCGGCAAGAAGACTGCTGAACGCCTCTTGATCGAGTTGCGCAGTCGGCTGTCGTTGCCGGTGCTGGACACCGGTGGCGTCGTCGATGGTTCGGCGTCGGTCATCGTGGAGGTCCGAGAGGCACTGTCGGGGCTGGGCTACAGCCCTGATGAAGTCCGAGAGGCCTTGTCGGGGCTTGCCACCGAGGGCGTCGACGCCGCCACCTTGCTTCGCCAGGCGCTGGGGATGTTGGGAGCACGTCGTGCGTGAGGAGTTCCTCGAGCCCACCGAACTCGACGACAACGAGCATCGCGACGATGCAGGACTGCGGCCCCGGCACCTCGAAGAGTTCATCGGGCAACGTGAGCTCAAAGAACATCTCAGCATCGTGCTCGAGGCGGCCCGACGCCGCGGGCACCCCGTGGACCACTTGCTCTTTGCGGGTCCTCCCGGTCTGGGCAAGACCACGCTGGCCAGCATCATCGCCGCCGAGATGGAGGTCCACCTGCACATCACGTCGGGTCCGGCGCTCGAGCGGGCGGGTGACCTGGCCGCCATCCTCACCAAGTTGGAGGAAGGCGATGTGCTGTTCATCGACGAGATCCACCGTCTGTCGCGCAGTGTCGAGGAGATCCTCTATCCGGCCATGGAGGACTTCCAGTTGGACATCGTGGTGGGCAAGGGCCCGGCCGCGTCCAGCATTCGGCTCACGCTGCCCCGCTTCACGCTGGTGGGTGCCACCACGCGCACAGGCATGATCACCGGCCCACTCCGAGACCGTTTTGGCATGGTGGCCAGGCTCGACTTCTACGACGACGACGAACTGCAGCACATCGTGGTTCGTGCTGCCGGGATCCTGGGAATCGGAGTCGACGACGAAGGTGCTCATGAGATCGCTCGACGCAGCAGAGGGACACCCCGTATCGCCAACCGCCTGCTGCGACGGGTGCGTGACTATGCCGAGGTCAGGGCATCAGGCCGTATCGACGTCGCCACGGCGCGAGCAGGCCTGGCCCTGTTCGGGGTCGACGACCGAGGGCTCGACAAAGTCGATCGGTCCATTCTGAGCGCCGTGTGCCGACAGTTCGGCGGGGGGCCGGTGGGGTTGTCCACCTTGGCGATCAGCGTCGGTGAACAACCCGAGACGGTGGAGGACGTGTACGAGCCGTTCCTCATCCGACAGGGACTGCTCACACGAACCCCGCGCGGTCGTGTGGCGCAACCACTGGCGTGGTCCCATCTCGGCCTCGCCATGCCTGGAGACACCGCGTCTCCCACGTTGTTCGGGGACGACTCATAGCCTCTGGGACTGTGGAACTCGACGACTTCGACTACGACCTGCCGTCTCAGGCCATCGCCCTAGAACCCATCGAACCCCGCGACGCGGCCCGACTGTTGGTGGATCGAGGCGACGAGCCTGCAGGTCATCGCCAGGTTCGCGACCTGCCCGATCTGCTGGAACCCGGCGACCTTCTCGTGGTGAACGATTCCCGGGTCATTCCGGCCCGGTTGCGGCTCCAGCGACGTAGTGGTGGCTCCGTCGAGGTGCTCCTGGTGGAGCCTCTCGACGGCGAACGTCGACACTGGGAGGCCCTGGTTCGTCCCGGAGGAAAGCTGCGAAGCGGTGAACCTCTGCTCGCTGATGACGGTTCGGAGGTCGTGGAGATGCGCGGGCGACGCCCGGGGGGTGACTCCTTCGAGGTGGCCTTCGTCTCCGATGAGGACCCACTGGCGGTGCTCGAGCGCATCGGCGAGATGCCGTTGCCGCCGTATCTCGGGCGTCCGCAGATCGCTCCCGAGCGCTACCAGACGGTGTACGCCCGGAATCCCGGCTCGGCTGCGGCGCCCACTGCCGGTCTGCACCTCACCGAGCAGGTGTTCGAGAGACTGGCCGAGCGGGGGGTTGAGGTGGCCCGAGTGGAACTGGTCGTGGGGCTCGACACCTTCAGACCTCTCGACGACGGGGACCCCTTGGAGCATCGCATCCACAGCGAGTCCTATGCCGTGGACGCCGAGGTGCTGGAGCGATGCCGGGCTGCCAAGCGAGTCGTGGCGGTGGGCACCACATCGGTGAGAGCGCTCGAGTCCGCTGCCGGTGGGCGCCTTGCCGGTCGCACGTCGCTGTACATCCATCGGGGCTACGAGTGGAAGATCGTCGATCTCATGATGACCAACTTCCATCTCCCGCGCACCACGTTGTTGGTGATGATCGACGCCTTCGTTGGGCCGAGGTGGAAGACGCTGTACCAGCAGGCACTCGATGACGGGTACCGGTTCTTGTCCTTCGGAGATGCGATGCTGCTGGACCGATGCATCCGGTGACGTTCCGACTCGAGGCCACCGAGGGCGCAGCGCGCGCCGGGGTCGCCACCACCGCTCGGGGCAGTTACCGCACCCCGTGCTTCATGCCGGTGGGCACTCGGGGTGCCATCAAGTACCTCAGTGCCGGCGATTACGAGCAGTTGGGTGCTCAGATCGTGCTGGGCAACACGTATCACCTCATGCTTCGTCCCGGCGCCGAGGTCATCGCGGGCTTCGGGGGTCTGGGGGCCTTCGCCGGTTGGGGCGGGCTCACCCTCACCGACTCAGGTGGGTTTCAGGTGTTCTCGCTGGGGCCCAAGGTCGACGACGACGGGGTCAGTTTCCGCAGCACCTACGACGGATCCACACATCGCTTCACCCCCGAGTCGGCCGTTCGCACGCAGGAGTTGTTGGGGGCCGACATCCAGATGGTGCTCGATGTGTGCCCCCCACTGCCGTCCCCTCCCGAGGTGGTGCGCCTGGCACTGGAGCGAACCGCGGCGTGGGCCGCTCGTGCTCGAACGGCGCACCACCGCCCTGACCAGGCCCTGTTCGGCATCGTGCAGGGTGGCATCGACCAAGCCATGCGAGCGGAAAGTGCACGGCGCACCGTCGAGTTGGACTTCGACGGGTACGGCATCGGTGGCCTCTCGGTGGGGGAGACCCGTGGCGAGATGCTGCCTGCACTTGCAGCAGCCATCGAACATCTCCCAGTCGACCGTCCCCGCTATCTCATGGGCGTCGGCGATCCGGCCTCGTTGGTGGAGGCGGTGGCTCTCGGCGTCGACCAGTTCGACTGTGTCATGCAGACCCGTCTGGGACGCCACGGCACGGCGTTGACCTCAGAGGGCAAACTGCATCTGAAGAATGCTCGGCACGTCACGAGTGACGAGCCGATCGATGCGCAGTGTTCGTGCGACGTGTGCTCCCGGCACTCGAGGGGCTACCTGCGGCACCTGCTCCAGGTGAACGAACCCACCGTTGCGCGTCTGCTCACATGGCACAACGTGGCATGGACGCTGAACCTCATGGACCGACTGCGCGAAGCCATCGCGGCTGGGACCTTTGGTGACATACGCCGTGAGATCCTGGACGTGTGGGGCTAACGTCTCGGTTCGACCTGTTCCCTACGTACCTGGAGCCTCCCGTGAACCTGGCAGTCGTGATCGCTCAAGAGTCCGACAGTGGCGGTGGTGGCGGAGCGTTCCAGTTGGTGTTCTTCGCCCTCATCTTCGTGGCGATGTACTTCCTGCTCATCCGTCCCCAACGGCGTCGTATGCGCGAGGCGCAGGCACTTCAGTCCAGTATCGGTGAGGGTGACGAGGTGCTGTTGTCCTCGGGCATGTACGGGTTCGTGGTGGCCATCGAAGGCGATGTGATGTGGTTGGACATAGCCGAGGGTGTCGAGGTCCGCGTCTCGCGTAGCGCCGTGGCGCGCCGCATCGCAGGTCCCGCCCAGACTTCTGAAGCCCCTGCACCCGAACAACCCTCGGAGTGATCCGACGATGCGTTCGAAGTTGCGGAGCTCCTTGTGGAGCATCATCATCGTGGCGGTCGTGGCCGTCGGTGCCAACGTCCTGGCGGGAAACACACCCAACCTCGGCCTCGACCTGCGGGGTGGGGCCTCGGTCACGCTGGTGCCCGTCGGCGACGCCGACGATGCGGCACTCGACGTCGCCGTAGAGATCATTCGCGAACGCGTCGACTCGCTCGGTGTTGCCGAACCCGAAATCGTTCGACAGGGTTCCACGATCGTGGTGAACCTTCCCGGTGTCTCGGATCAGCAGCGCGCCATCGACCTCGTGAGCGTGACCGGCAAGGTGCTGCTTCGCCCCGTCCTCGAGACACGACCCGGCGACATAGCCCCCGAGACCGACGGCCCCAGCGACCCCACGGCATCGGTGACCCTGGCCGATGCCGATGGGAACGTGTTCGTCCTGGGGCCTTCGTTGGGTACCGGTGAAGTGCTGGAGAACGACGCCCAGGCCGACATCTTCGACGGCCAGTGGGTGGTCATCGTGGGACTGCGGCCCGGTGCCGAGGGACGAGATGTGTGGAACGCCGCGGCATTGCAGTGCTATTCGGCCACGCCCACGTGTCCCACAAGGCAGTTGGCCATCGTGCTCGACGATCGCGTCATCTCTGCCCCACAGGTCCAGACGCCGTCATTCGACGACGAAGTACAGGTGACGGGGGATTTCACCGAGAACGAGGCCCGCGACCTGGCAAAGATCCTCGAGTTCGGTGCTGTGCCCGTCGACTTCGACGCCCCGACGGCCCAGACGGTGTCGGCAACGTTGGGGAGCGACTCGCTTCGTGCCGCCGTCATCGCTGGTCTGATCGGTATCGCACTCGTGATCGCCTACCTGGCGATGTTGTACCGCGGACTGGCGTTGTTCGTGTTCGGTGGCTTGCTGGTGTTCGGCCTGCTGAACTGGGCGGTGATCGCCCTGTTGTCGGCCACGAACGGTCTGTCACTCACCTTGGCGGGTATCACCGGTCTCATCGTGTCCATCGGTATCGCCGTCGACTCCTACATCGTGTACTTCGAACGCATCAAAGAGGAACTTCGTTCCGGGCGGTCCTTGCGGAGTGCCGCGCAGCGTGGGTTCGAGGGTGCGTGGCGAACCGTGCTCGATGCCAACATCGCGTCCCTACTCGGTGCCGGCATTCTGTGGTACCTCACGGTGGGGTCGGTCCGAGGCTTTGCGTTCTTCCTGGGGTTGGCGACGGTGTGCAACATGATCACGACGTACGGCTTCATCCGGCCGGCGGTTCAACTGGCAGCCATGTCTCCCCGTTGGGCGGGGCGCCGGTTCATGGGTGTCCCCGTACCCGAGACTTCATCGGGTGATGCACGAAGGACTGCCGACGAGCGAAGTGTCGAGGTGATGTCATGACCGGCGAGGTCACGGAATCGCAGGCGTCTCTGTGGCGCCGGTTGAGGGACGGTCAGACGACGGTCGATTTCGCCGGACGCCGGAACCGTTCGTTCATCGCTTCAGCCGTGGTGCTGGTCGTCGCCGTGGTGTCGCTGCTGGCCCAGGGTCTGAACCTCGGTATCGACTTCGAGGGCGGCGTCGTGTGGGAGGTGCCGTCGGCACAACTCACCACCGAGCAGGCGCGTGATGTCCTTGGACGCGAGGGGATCGACGCCACATCGGCCAAGATCCAGACCCTGTCCTCTGGCAGCGACCAGCGCCTACGTATCCAGGTCGGTGACCAGACCGAGCCGGTGCGCCTGAGCGTGAAGACCGCCCTGGCCGAGGCTGCTGGGGTGAGTGCCGACGACGTCAGTGTGGCGTCCGTGTCGTCGTCGTGGGGTCGCAGCATCACCGAGAAGGCGGTGCGAGCCCTCATCGTGTTCTTCATCATCCTGTCGATCTTCATCGCGTGGCGCTTCGAGTGGCGCATGGCCGTCGGGGCGTTCGCCGCCATCGTGCACGACATCGTTGTGACGGTGGGGTTGTACTCCCTGTTGGGCTTCGAGGTGTCGCCGGCCACGGTGGTGGCGTTCCTCACCATCCTCGGGTACTCGCTCTACGACACCATCGTGGTGTACGAACGATTGCGGGAAGTCACGGCGCGTTTCTCTTCGGCCCGACTGTCCTACGCCGACCACGTGAACGTGGCCATGAACCAGGTGCTGTTCCGGTCGCTCAACACCACCATCACGACGGTGCTTCCCGTGGCGACGGTGCTGGTGGTCGGTGACTTGATCCTCGGGGCGGTGGCGTTGCGCGACTTCGCCGTGGCGCTGTGCATCGGCCTGGTGTCGGGCACCTACTCGTCGATCATGATCGCTGCGCCTCTGGTGTCGCTGCTGAAGGAGCGCGAGCCCAAGTACCGGTCGCTGCGGGGTGAGCACGCCACCGGGGCAGCCCTGGCCACGCTCATCACCGACGGTCCCGGCGCACTGAAGCACGAGCAAGTCCGTACACCCGCCGGCCCGGCTCGTGCCGCTCGCAGTTCGGACCCCACAGCAGTGCTGACTCACCCGCCGCGACCCCGCAAGAAGCGACGGGGCTGAAGGTAACCTCGGCCACATGGCTCCCGACGAGTTGCTTGGCCACGTTCGGGTCATTCCCGACTACCCCAAGCCAGGCGTGTCGTTCCGAGACATCACGCCTCTGCTGGGCGATCCGAACGCCTACGGGCATGTCGTGAGGGCGTTGGTGGATCGCTTTTCCGGCCACCACGTCACCCGGGTCCTCGGCATCGAGGCGCGGGGGTTCATTCTCGCGGCCCCCGTGGCGTTGCAGTTGGGTGCCGGGTTCGTCCCCGTCCGCAAGCCGGGAAAGCTGCCCTGGGCGGTGGTGCGCGAGGAATACGACCTCGAGTACGGGTCCGACAAGTTGGAGATGCACCGTGACGCCATACATCCAGGCGAACGTGTCCTGGTGATCGACGATGTTCTGGCGACGGGCGGCACGGCTGCGGCCGCCTGCCGACTCGTCGAAACCCTCGACGGCGTGGTCGTCGGTGTGGGTGTGGTGCTCGAGCTACAGGCACTCGGCGGTCGACAGCGTCTTGGAGCCAGGCCCGTGGAGAGTCTGGCGCTGGTGTGACGGGCGGAGGGCTCACCCACGATGGGAACCGTTGACCGGGTGCTGCCCTGGCGTCGGCACCACCATGCGCCCGCCGACGAACTCGCCCCCATCATGGCTGCCTTTCGGCAGCGCCATCCCAAGGCGTCGCTGGATCGCATCACCCGCGCCTACGACATGGCGAGTGCCGCCCATCAGCATCAACGCCGGTCCAGTGGCGAGTCGTATATCAACCATCCCATCGCCGTGGCCCGCATCGTTGCCGACATCGGCCTCGACGACATCTCGTTGGCGGCCGCCCTGTTGCACGATGCCGTGGAGGACACCGAGATCTCCCTCGCCGATGTGGAGCGCTCCTTCGGCGCAGAAGTCGCCAGCATCGTGGACGGGGTCACGAAACTCGAGCGACTGCAGTTCGACTCGAAGGAGGCTCAGCAGGCGGCCACCATGCGCAAGATGCTGGTCGCCATGGCCAAGGACCTGCGGGTCCTGATCATCAAGCTGGCCGATCGACTGCACAACATGCGCACCATCGCCGGGCGGCCCCTCGACAAGCAACGCCGTATCGCCCAGGAGACGCTCGACATCTACGCCCCACTGGCGCACCGCCTGGGGATGCAGGAGATGAAGCAGCAACTCGAGGATCTCTCCTTCGCCAGTCTGCATCCAAAGCGCTACGCCGAGTTGGACCATCTGGTGTCGTTGCGAGCGCCCGAACGGGACCTGTACATCGCACGTGCCGTGGCCGAGGTGCAGACCAGGCTCACGGAACTGGGTATCGACGCCGAGGTGACTGGCCGGGGCAAGCACCTGTGGAGCATCTACGAGAAGATGATCCAGAAGGGGAGGGAGTTCGACGAGATCTTCGACCTGGTGGCCCTGCGGGTCATCGTGGGTTCGGTGAAGGACTGCTACGCAGCCCTGGGGTCCATCCACGGTCGGTGGAAACCGGTGTTGGGCCGGTTCAAGGACTACATCGCCATGCCCAAGTTCAACCTGTACCAGTCGCTGCACACCACGGTCATCGGACCACAGGGCAAGCCCATCGAGGTGCAGATCCGCACGCGGGAGATGCATCAACGCGCCGAATGGGGCGTAGCGGCACACTGGGCCTACAAAGACGGCAGTGGTGCAGCCGACATGGACTGGCTGCATCGCATCATCGACTGGCAGGCCGAGGTGGCCGACCCCGCACAGTTCATGGAGAGCCTGCGGATCGACCTCGAGCAAGACGAAGTGTTCGTGTTCACCCCAAAGGGCAAGGTGATCACACTGCCCGTGGGGGCCACACCCGTCGACTTTGCCTACGCGGTGCACACCGAGGTAGGGCACGCCTGCATCGGGGCGCGGGTCAATGGGCGTCTCGTCTCCCTCGACCAGGAACTTCGCAGCGGCGATACCTGTGAGATCTTCACCTCGAAGGTGGAGGGTGCCGGCCCGTCGCAGGACTGGCTGCGTTTCGTCACGTCCGCTCGCACTCGCTCCAAGATCAAGCAGTGGTTCTCGCGGGAACGTCGCGAGGACATGATCGATGCCGGTCGCGAGGAACTCACCCGACTGTTGCGCCGTGAGGGTCTCCCCATAGCGGCCACCTTCGAGGGTGCCGAACTCGCCGAAGCGGTCGAGGCCATGGGGTTTGCCGAACTCGACGGCTTGCTGGCCGCCATCGGCGAACATCAGATCACCGCGGTGGCGGTGATCAACCGTCTGGTCCGTGACCAAGGCGACGATGCCGAGGCCGAGGACGATCCCGCCAGCCTCGTGCGCCGAAGCGTCGCTCGCCGGGGTGCCACCTCGGGTGGCGTGCACGTGGACGGTCTCGACGACGTGATGGTGCGGCTGTCACGTTGCTGCACACCGGTTCCCGGCGACGAGATCATCGGGTTCGTCACACGCGGTCGCGGCGTCAGCGTGCATCGCACCGACTGTGCCAACGCCGCCAGCCTCGCCCAGGAGCAGGGCACCCGCATGATGGACGTGGACTGGGATGTGAGCCACCAGGCCACCTATCGGGCCGGGGTCGAAGTGGTAGCACTGGACCGATCGAAGCTGCTTCGCGACGTGGCGAACGCCCTGTCGGACCATCACGTGAACATCGTGGCGTGCAGCACCCACACGGGAAACGATCGGGTTGCGAAGATGCGTTTCGAGTTCGAACTGGGCGATCACCGCTCGCTCGACGCCGTGCTGCGCACCATCAAGGGCATCGACGGCGTGTACGACGCCTATCGCCTGGTACCCGGCCACGCCGGGTGATCGGCCCCTGAGGCTCTAGTCTGGAGAGCCGTGTCCACGTTCCAGACCAGTCCCGGCATGCGCGACGTGCTGCCTCCGGACTCTTCCCGGTGGCGCCGTTTCGTGGACGTGTTCGCCTCGGTCGTGGGTCCCGCTGGCTATGGCCAGGTCATTCCCCCGTTGCTCGAGGACCTCGGTGTGTTCCACCGCATTGGCGACGCCACCGATGTGGTGACCAAGGAGATGTACGACTTCGTCGACAAGGGCGGTCGCCATGTGGCCCTGCGACCCGAACAGACCGCCAGTGTGTGCCGTGCGTTCGTGCAGCATCATCCCGTCACGCCGTGGAAGGTCTGGTACGCCGGGCCGAACTTCCGTTACGAGAAGCCGCAGCGCGGTCGCTATCGCCAGTTCGATCAGGTAGGCGTCGAAGTGCTGGGTGTGGACGACCCGTACCTCGACGTGGAAGTGATGGCGTTGGCATGGAAGTTCTTCGAACGCCTCGGCCTGCAACGGGTCGAACTCCTCGTGAATTCATTGGGTGAACCTGCCGATCGAGCGCGTTACGTGGAGGCGCTTCGCCATCACTTCACGGCGCGCCTCGCCAGCCTGTCGCCCGAGGCCACGGCCACCCTGGATCGCAATCCACTGCGAGTGCTGGACTCCAAGCGCGAGCAGGACGCCGAGGCCGTCGCCGAGGCTCCCCGTATCGATGCGTTCTGGAGCGACGAGGCTCGTGCGCACTTCGAGACCGTCTGTGGAGGTCTCGAGGCGCTGGGCATTCCCTACACGTCTGCTCCACTGCTGGTGCGCGGCCTCGACTACTACCGCCGCACGACTTTCGAGTTCGTGGGCGGCACGCTGGACTCGGCCCAGAACGCCCTGGGAGGCGGCGGCCGCTACGACGGACTCGTCGAGGACCTCGGCGGTCCGGCCACCGCCGGTATCGGTTTCGCCATCGGGGTCGACCGGACCCTCATCGCCTGTGACGACGAGAACGTCTTCGCCGTCGAGGCCCACACGCCCCATGTGTTCGTTGTCGACACCACAGGGGGACGGGAAGCGTTGCTGCTCTCCCACGCCATCCGCTCAGCCGGGTGGAGCGCGGACAGGGCGTTCGAAGGGCGCAGTATGAAGAGCCAGATGAAGGCCGCCGACCGCAGTGGCGCCCAGGTGGCCGTCATCGTGGGCGGCGACGAACTCGCGGCGGGCGTCGTGACCGTGCGACCACTCCGCCACTCCGACCAGACTCAACAGCAGGTCGAGCGCCACCACTTGCTCGATCATCTCCACAAGGTGCTCACCTCATGACCATCACCCCCGATTCTGTTTCCGCCGGCGAGCCCATCGGGTCGGCCACGGCACTTCGCAGCCACCTGTGCGGCGAACTGCGTGCCGAGCACATTGGCCGCACGGTCACCCTGTGCGGTTGGGTGGCGCGCCGGCGCGAGCATGGCGACAAGTTGGCCTTCGTGGACCTGCGCGACCACGCGGGCTTGGTGCAGTGCGTGGTCGACAACACCGTCGATGTGAGAAGCGAGTACGTGGTACGGATCACTGGTGTCGTGCGGGTGAGGCCCGAGGGCACGGCGAACGCTCAGTTGGCCACGGGTGAGGTGGAGGTCGGCGACTGCAGTGTCGAGGTGTTGCGAGCCGCCGAGCCGCCCGTGTTCCCCATCGATGCCCGTGCCGACGAGGTCGACGAGAGCATCCGCCTTCAGTACCGCTATCTCGACCTGAGGCGTGAACGGCTACAACGAAACCTGCGCCTTCGTGCGACGGTGAACTCGGCCATCAGACGCGCCATGGAGGAGCAGGGGTTCGTCGAGGTGGAGACGCCCATGCTGGTGCCGTCCACCCCCGAAGGCGCCCGTGAGTTCCTGGTGCCGTCGCGTAAGGAACCCGGCTCGTTCTACGCCCTACCGCAGTCGCCGCAATTGTTCAAGCAGTTGCTCATGGTGTCAGGACTCGATCGCTACTACCAGATCGCCCGTTGTCTGCGCGACGAGGACCTTCGTGCTGACCGCCAGTACGAGTTCATGCAACTCGATGCCGAGATGAGCTTCGCCAACGTCGACGATGTGCTGGCCGCCATCAGCCATGCGGTCATGGCAGCGGCCGAAGCCGCCACCGGTGAGCGGCCGCCCGCCATCGAGCGCATCACCTGGCGTGAGGCGATGGAACGCTTCGGCAGCGACAAGCCCGATCTGCGTTTCGGTATGGAACTCGTCGAACTCACCGACGTGTTCGCTGCCACCGAGTTCAAGGCGTTCGCCGGTGCCTCGTCCATCAAGGGCATCCGGGTGCCTGGGCGTGCCGACGAGTTGGGCCGCAACAAGCTCGACGCCCTCACCGATCGGGCGAAGAAGTTGGGTGCCAAGGGCCTCGTGTGGATGAAGGTCGTGGACGGCCAAGCACTCGAGTCGCCAGTGGTCAAGTTCCTGTCCGAGACCGAGCAGCACTCGTTGGTGCAGCGGTTGGAAGCGACTGTGGGCGATGTACTGCTCATCGTCGCTGACGACTGGCACACCACGTGCGAGGTGCTGGGCCAGTTGCGCAACGACTTGGGCCGGCCGCCAGTGCACCAGGGTCCGCCCCGCTATGTGTGGGTGGTGGAGTTTCCTCTGTTCGTGGGAGTCGATCCGGAGACGGGACAGCCCCGCCCCGGTCACCACCCCTTCTGTATGCCGCACCCCGACGACATGGAACGGTTCGAGACCGATCCACTGTCGGTGCGTGCGCTTGCGTATGACCTGGTCCTGAACGGATGGGAACTGGGTTCGGGGTCCATTCGAATCCATGAGCCATCGCTGCAACGCCGGGTGTTCAACGCCCTGGGGATCAGTGACGAGGAGGCCGAGCGGAAGTTCGGGTTCTTCCTCACCCCGTTCCGCTACGGCGCACCCCCGCACGGTGGTTTCGCCTTCGGTATCGACCGACTCACGGCCATTCTGGCCGGCGAGGACAACATCCGCGAGGTCATCGCGTTCCCCAAGACACAGTCTGGTCTGGACTTGTTGACGGGCTCACCCACCCCGGTGGATGCCCGCCAACTCACCGATCTGGGTATCCGGGTCCTTCCCCCCGCCACCTGAGCACCTCGGCGCCGGGTACCGTCCCAGAGGTGAGCGACGACCTGTTCTCCGCGGCGGCGGCCCAACGCCTACGCGCCCAGGCACCGCTGGCAGCGAGGCTGCGACCCCGCACCCTCGACGACGTCGTCGGTCAGGCGCATCTCGTTGGCCCGGGGCGACCGTTGCGGCGCTTGGTGGAGAAGGATCGCGTCACCTCGGCGTTGCTGTGGGGGCCACCCGGTACGGGTAAGACCACCCTTGCGCTGGCCATCGCGGGTTCCACCTCGGCCACCTTCGAGCAACTGTCGGCGGTGTCGGCCGGCGTCAAAGACGTTCGAGAGGTGATCGAACGCGCCCGGCAACGCCTTGGTGAGCACGGGCGGCGCACCCTTCTGTTCCTCGACGAGATCCACCGGTTCTCCAAGTCGCAGCAGGATGCCTTGCTTCCTTCGGTGGAGGACGGCACCATCGTGCTCATCGGTGCCACCACCGAGAATCCGTTCTTCGAGGTGAACGCACCACTGCGCAGTCGATCCACGCTGTTCCGGTTGGAACCGTTGCAGCGTGCCGACATCGTGACGCTGATCCAGCGAGGACTCGAGGCCGAGGGCACCGGCGCCACCGAGGATGCCGTGGCGCGACTCGCCGATCGTGCCGGCGGTGATGGTCGCCAGGTGCTGACTGCCCTCGAGGTGGCATGCGCGCTGGCGCGTCCGGGCG
>CAYMUC010000043.1:0-22801 GCA_964393535.1 uncultured Ilumatobacteraceae bacterium
CCCGGGTGGACTCACCCCCGACGACAACGCCGAGATCGCCCAGTACGTCGAGCCCTTCGTCGACTACATCTCGCTGCACATGGGTTCGTACTGGCGGTTCCACAAACTCTTGTCCACCATGGAAGACCCACTGGGGCATGAGATGGCACCGAATGCGGTGATCACGAAGGTTGTGTCGAAGCCGACCATGGTCGTTGGGCGCATCATGACCCTCGACCATGCACAGCACATCGTGGACAGTGGCGCCGGCGACATGGTGTCCATGGTGCGGGCATTGATCGCCGATCCCGAGTTGGTCAACAAGGCCCGGCGTGGCGAGGAGCAACTCATTCGTCCGTGCATCGGTTCGAACATGGGATGCGTGGGGCAGTTGCTCAGCACCGGCAAGTTGAGTTGTGTGGTCAACGTGGCCGCCGCAAACGAGACTCGGGTGCCCTTCGAACTCACGACACCGGCCTCGGTGAAGAAGAAGGTGATGGTGATCGGCGGGGGACCGGCCGGTCTGGAAGCGGCGCGCACGGCCGCACTTCGCGGCCACGAGGTGGTGTTGTACGAAGCGGCGCGCCAGCTGGGTGGGCAGGTGTACGTGGCAGCACGGGCTCCCCATCGAAGCGATCTCGGGGCCATCACCGACTACCTGGCGCGTGAGGTCGAACGCCTGGGAGTCCGCATTCACCTGGGTACCTTCGCCGACCCCGACACCATCGCTACCGAGGCGGCCGACGAGGTGATCGTCGCCACGGGCGCCACTCCGAGGCGCGATGGTCTCTTGCTCAGCACCCCCGCCACCCCCGTGCCCGGCGCCGACCTGCCCCACGTGTACACGTCGTGGGACGTGTTCGGAGTGGGTGGTCGCGCCGATGTGCAGGGCGACTGCTTCATCTACGACGACACCGGCACCTTCGAGGCGATCTCGGTGGCCGACGCGTTGGTGAGTGCCGGCGCCAAGGTCACCATGGTCAGTCGATACGAGCAGATGGGTGCCATGGTCCCGTACCCGCCGGCCACCGTGGAGGCCTCACGAGAGCGTCTCATGTCGAGTGATTTCGATTTCATCGGTGGGCATTCACTCCAGGCGATCACACCTCATGAAGTCGCCATCGGCGTGCCGTTCACCGAACGCCGCAGGACGATCCCGGCGGGCACCGTGGTGCTGGTGGCCTACGGCCACCCCAACCGCGAGATCACCGAGTTCGTGCCCGAGGGTGTGGGCGCTCACCTGGTGGGCGATGTCACGGGCAGCAACTCGATCATGGCGGCCATCCATCAGGCCTCGGCGGTGGCGCGGGCATTGTGAACGTCGTTTCCCGACGCGCTGCTACGGTCCGGCCATGATCCGCGTGTCTGTCACCTATCCCGTCACCGAAGGCGCGTCCTTCGACCACGACTACTACCGCTCAACGCATGTGCCTCTGGCGGTGAAGGCGTGGAATCCCGTTCGCACCGAGATCGACAAGGGAGTGAATGGCCCCAGCGTGGCGGCGGTACACATGGTGTTCGAGTCGATGGAGGCGTTCCAGGCCGGTCTCGAGAACCCGGCGACCGCCGACGTGATGGCCGATGTAGCGAACTACACCACCATCACGCCCGAGATGCAGATCTCCGAGATCGTCGAGGGCTGACGCCGTCAGTCAGGCGACGCCGGTCGTCGAGGTCTCCTGCAGCGAGGTCTCCGCCCTGCCGAACACGAACCATGTGTCGAGGTAGGGCTGGGGATCGCGGGACCAACCGTAGGCCATCACCTCGGTCGCCGTCCGGCGGCCCAGACGTCCTCGGAACCACTGCAGATCGCTGGCCTCCACCTGCACCTCAGCGAGTCCTGCCGCTGTAATGGCCTCGCGGAAGTCGGTCTCCAGTATCGGCTGCATCCAGCTGAGGAAATCCTGCGGAAGATCCACCGGACGGCCGAGAGCGTTCAGCAGATCGGCTTCGTGGGTGTGCACGTCGAGCACGGCACGGAACACGCTCATACCGTCGGGCGACGACAGGAACTCCTCGACCAGCGGTGCGTACCGCGACCACATGGCCAGCATGTCATGCAGCGTGCGCTTGCGTCCCCGCGCCACCTGGGCGGCGGTCCACGGATCGGTGGTCACACCCTCCATGTTGCCGTTCATCACATCCTCGGTGGCCCCCGACAGGTGGGCGATCACGTCGTGCACGGTCCACAGTGGGGTAGCGGGCACCGGTATCTGGTCCACATCGTCGTTCACCAGGGCGCTGATCCGCAGGCGGGAGGATCGGTACAGGGCGCCGAGGTCGTGTGACATATCGGCGACCATAGTTGCCGTGATCTGAACGCTTGTTGGTTGGCTTCTGACTGCTTGGTGCAGGTGATTCCATCCGTGTGGTGCAGCAACGGTTCGGGCCATGTGAACAGGATCCTTCGGTTCCGGTGGCCGCAAGGACCTCTGCGTCGGCAAGCCGGTCGGGACCGCTCGAATGGTCGAGTCCATACGGAGGTCGAATGCTCCACGGAACCATGCCACACCCCCGTGCGAGGATGGCCGCAACCCTCCCGGGCGGTCCCATTCCACGGCAGAAGTGAGCCTTTATGAGAATCCTGCACACCAGCGACTGGCACCTCGGCCGGTCCTTCGGTTCGGTGTCCCTGCGTACTGCACAGGAGCAGTTCTGTGACCACTTGGTCGATGTCATCGGTGCCGAGGGCATCGAGTTGTTGGTCATCGCCGGCGACATCTACGACCGCGCTATCGCCCCCACCGAGGCCATCGAGTTGTTCCGAGACACGGTACGTCGAATTCGTGCCGCAGGCGCCGTGGTCGCCGCCATCACCGGCAATCATGACGGCGCCGACCGCGTCTCGCCCTACGACGATCTGCTCGATGCCAGCGGTGTCTACATGCGTGGTGGCTACGAGGGTGTGGGCCGTGTGGTCACTCACTCGTTCTCCGACGGCCCGTTGCAGTTGGTGTTGCTGCCGTTCCTCGAACCCCAGGCCGCTCCCGACGGCTTCGGGGTTGATGCTCGTCCCGACGATGGCGGCGACGCTGTCGAGGCGGTCATGGATCGTCGCCGGCGTCGCACCCACCAGTCGGTCCTCGCCACGGCCGCCGAGTGGGCCCGAGCACAGTTGACCGGTGGCCGGTCGCTTGCGGTTGGCCATGCGTTCGTCATGGGAGGAACGGTTTCCGATTCCGAACGTCAGCTCGACGTGGGCGGTACGGGGGCGGTCGCTGCCGAGGTGTTCCAGGGCTTCTCGTACACAGCATTGGGCCACCTGCATCGCCCACAGCACATCGGTGTGCCCACGCTGCGCTACTCGGGCACGCCCATGGCGTACTCGTTCTCCGAGAATCATCAGAAGTCGCTCACCTTGGTCGACATGGCACCTGACGGGTCGTGCCGTCTGGAGGAGTTGCCGCTCGGGGTCGGCCGGGACGTCATCACCATCGAGGGTCGCATCGATGAGTTGCTCGACCCGTCACGGCATCCTGATGCGGCAAACAAGTTCGTGCGTGCCATCGTCACCGATCGTGAGACGGTGCTCGATGCCAAGAGCCGGCTCGAGCGGGTCTACCCGCATGTGGTCGAGATCCGACTGGAACCCGAGGGTGGTCTCGGGCCAGGGCCCGGGCCACGACCGTTGGTCGAAACCCTGTCGCCCTTCGACGCCACGACCGCATTCTGGAGCGAACTCGAGGGCTCAGAGCCTGTGGGCGAACTGCTCGACGTGCTGCGGGACGCAGTCGTCTCGGCCACGGGGGTGTCGTCATGAAACCACTGCGCGTCGATTTCGCCGCCTTTGGTTCGTACCCCGGTGAGGTCAGCGTCGACTTCACCCCACTCGCCGCCCGAGGCCTGTTCGTCGTCACCGGTGAGACCGGCTCCGGGAAGACCACCATCTTCGACGCCATGAGTTACGCCCTGTTCGGGGAGATGCCGCTGAAGCCCGGTCAGGACATCCGGTCGCATCATGCCGACGCGTCCCGTGCCACCTTCGCACGGTTCACGTTCGAAGTCGATCGTGCCACCTACGTCGCCGAGCGCAGCCCCGAACAGCAACGCCCCGCGGCTCGTGGTGGGGGTATGGCCAAGGAGGCGGCCAAGGCGAGCCTCACCCGCCTCGAAGGCAACACCTCGGTCGCTCTCGCCACAAAGGTCAGCGAGATGAAGCGAGCGGTGGCCGAGGTGATCGGCCTCGACGCCGAACAGTTCCAACGGGTCATGCTGCTGCCCCAAGGAGAGGTGGCGAAGTTCCTACTCGACGACTCCAACGAGCGCGAGCAGTTGCTCAGCGCCTTGTTCGGTGGCGAGGTCTACAACCGCATAGCGGGGGTCCTCCAGGACGAAGCTGGTCGGCTCAAGGCGCACGTGGGTCAGGCCGATGAAGCGCTGCGCCATCACCTCAGCAATGCCATCACACGCGCTGGCGAGTTGGTCCAGTTGTTGGACCTCGACGTCACTGTTGCCGACGACGCCGAGCGTGAGGTACTCGGACCGCTGCTCGACGTCTGCTCGCCAGAAGTGGAGGAGTTGGGTACTGCCGCGGCTAGCGCCCGCGATGCCGCGGGTCGCGATGCGGCTGCACTCACCGAGGCGCGCCAGGCCGCCGTGCGCTATCGAGATGCGGCTCGGCTCGGCGCCGAGATGGCCGAGATCAACGAGCGAGTACCCGAGGTGGAATCGCTGGCTCGTGCGGCCGAGCGGTCACAGCTGGCGCGTCCCGTCGTGCTGGCAGCACAGGACGCAGCATCCGGCGCGGCGACATACGAGCAGGCCTCCAATGCCGTCGATGAGGCTCGGGTGGCCTTAGTCACTCTCGCCGAGCAGCACAGTCTGGCGATCCACCCCGACGACCCTGCGGTGTTGGCCGACGATGTCGCCGCCATCGAGACGATGGTGCGGGAGCACACCGATGTACTGTCCCGGCTCCACGCCGCCGCTGAAGGGCTCCGAGATGCTGAGAAAGATCTCCACCAGCACCGTGAGCGGCAAAGGGCACTGGGCGACGATATGCGTGCCGGTGCCGAGGCACTGGCCACGCTCAGCGCGCGCATCGCCGAACTCGATGCCGACGCTGTCGACGTGGCCGCACTCGAAGATGCGCACCGGCGATTGTCCGAAGCACTGGACTTCATCGCCAAGCGAGATCAGGCGGCGGCCGAAGCCAGCGTTCGGGCTGATGAGATGACGCGGGCCGAACACGAGAGCGAGCGTGTCCTTCGCCGCTTCATCGAGACCAGGGCACCCCGTTTGGCGGCGCAACTCCGACCGGGTGACGCGTGTCCTGTCTGCGGATCACTCGAGCACCCGGCGCTGGCATCCAGCGACGACGGAGACCCCGTGGATCTCGATGCGGTGGCCGCTGCGCAGGCAGTGCTCGACGCGGCCCGCCAGGCTCTGCTCGCAACGAATACCCGAGTGACTGAGGCTCGGGCTCGGCTGGGGGACTGGAGCGACGCCGTGGCCGACGAGTTGCACGTGCTGGCACGGGAAAACCGTCGGCAGTTCGACGAGGCTGTCGCTCGACGGGAAGAACTCGATCGCCTCGTCGGCGAACGGGAGAACGTCGCGGAGCGTTGTCGTGCTTCGCAATCCGACCTCGATCGACTCGCAGGAGTCATCACCGCTGGCGAGGCGACAGTCGCTCGTGTCCTCGAGGCCCATCGGGTGGCCGTGGCTGATGCCGCCCATGTCGATGCCGAGCGACTGGCGGAGGTGCGGGTCGCGCTTCATCTTGTGAAGGAGGGGGTCTCCACGCTCAACACCCGGCGCAGCGCTGCGGTCACCGCTGCAGCCGTCCTGAAAGCCGCGGTCGAGACGCTGGAGCGCACCCTCAGAGCCAGTGGATTCGACGATGCCGCCGAGGCCGACGCAGCGATGATGCCCATCGATGAGGAGCGTCTGGCCATCGAGCAACGTGAGGATCTCAAGGCCCGGTTGGCGACGTGTCAAGGACAGTTGCAAACCCTCGAACAACAGGGCATCCCTGAGGTGCTCCCCGATGTCGACGCCTTTGTTCAGGCCGCTTACGAGTCGCAGGAGCACGCCCGTGTCGTCACTGAACGTCACACCTTGGCTGACAAGGCGCTTGTCGACCTGATGGGACATCTGGAGCAGTACGACGCGGTGGGCGAGCAGTCCCAGTCCATCCGGCGGCGAGCGCAACTCACCGAACGCGCGCAATTGGTGTGCCGGGGAGTCGTCGGCACCAAGGTGAGTCTCCGGCGTTGGGTGTTGGGTCGAGAACTCGACCGAGTGGTGGCAGCCGGTTCGGTCCATCTGGCGAAGATGACCTCCGGTCGCTACAGCATCCGGCGTGTCGAGGACCCCAGTGGTGGCCGGTCGGCCAAGGGACTGGACCTCGAGGTGCTCGATGCTCACACCGGCCGTCCTCGTAGTCCGAGAACGCTGTCGGGTGGCGAGCAGTTCCAGGCGTCTTTGGCGTTGGCACTGGGTCTGGCCGATGTGGTCAGTCACGGCGGTACCGGTTCAGGGCGGCGCATCGAGGCGCTGTTCATCGACGAGGGTTTCGGCTCACTCGACCCACGAGCCCTCGATGACGCCATCGAAACTCTGCACCAACTCCACGCCTCTGGTCGCATGGTCGGTGCCATCACTCATGTGGAGGCCATGAAGGAACGGTTGCACCCCGGCATCGTGGTGAAGCGGCTCCCCGATGGAAGGGGGTCGACCCTCAGCGTCAACCCGTGACGGTGGCTGCAGCGTTCTGACGGCCCTTGCGGCCTACCAGTACCCGTATCAAGGCCGCTGTGGTGCACAGGATGCTCACGAGCAACGCCATGAACTGATACGCGGGGTTCGATGCATCGGTGCCGGCCATGGCGCCGTGGATCACCGCCACCCACACCATGACGTAACTGGCGAGGTGCACGCCACGCCACAGGCGCTTGGGAAGTCGTTTCATCATCAGTGACGAGACCTGGATCATTACGAGGAGGTAGAACGCGACGATCCCCACAGCCACGGCACCCGGCTGCCAGCTCGACGCTCCCGGAAGAAACAACTCTTTCCACCCGAAGTGCACGTAGTTGTCGGCGACCAGAGCAACAAGGTGCAGGACGGTCCCCGTTACGCCGAGGGCACTGATCCAACGATGAAGGGCGAGGAGCCACGCCGGGCGGTCGAGGGGCTTCAGGACCCTGGTCGACAGCAGCACACCCAGCACCAGACTGGACGCCAGCAGCACCATCGCCACGATGCCACTGGCCCGCGAGACGTACCACCATGTCTGGGGGCTCACGATGCCACCCTGTCATCGGTCGGCACGGCCACGGTGGCCCAGCAGTCGTTCACGACAGCGACGTCGGTTGCGAGTACGGCTCGCGCGGGAAGCCCGATCGCGTCGAGCCGAGCCAGACCTTTGGCGACGCCAGCGACGAACACGAACTTGGTCCACACCTCGGCCCAGGCCGCTGTTCCCGCCACAACGCTCACTTCGGCGATGGCCCCAGGGTCGTCTCGACAGGTGCTCTGTGCCGGCTCTCCGGTCTCAGGATCCAGAAGGTGATGACGGTGGGACCCATCGGGCACCACCCAGTGGCGGCGTCGGATGCCCGAAGTCGCCACGCCTCCCTCCACCAGTCGGAGTTGTGCCGTCACGCAGTGCTCGTTGCGAGCGTCCCGTACATCCACCGCCCAGCCGCCTTGCTGCGGTGCTTCGCCGACCACCCGAAGGTCGCCGCCCACGCTCACCAACGCACCGCGAGCGCCTTCGTGGAGGAGTTGATCGACGGTGAGATCTGCAGCCAAGCCCTTACCGATTCCGCCGGGGTCCAGGCACGTCCCGGCCGGAGCCAGCACGGTGTGTGCATCACGGTCGAGGACGATCTCGTCGAAAGACCCCCGGCGGAGTGCATCGACCGGAACCGACGTCCGACGTCGTTCGTCCACGCGGCTCGCCCCGTAGCCTTGGTCCACCAAGGCAGCCAGGAGTGTCGGGTCGAAAGCGCCTTCGGTGGCGATGAGGCCAGCATGCATCTCCTCCAACAGCGTCAGGGTGTCACCGTGAACCTGAACCGGTCTGCCTGCTGCTGTGTTGATCCGGGTGATATCGCTGTCGGCGAGGAAGCGACTCCACCTGCGCTCGAGGTCTGCGATCCGGTGTCGTGCCCGATCCAGGAGTTCGATATCCGTGCCCACCACCACGACGTCGACGGTGCTTCCCATGGCGTCGAACTGATCGAAGAGCACCCGGGTCATGACTGTCGACTCGATCCGTTGCTCTGAGCGGGTGCCGGCGCCACGACGGGTGCCGGTGCGGGCACTGGTAGCGGGATGTCGATGACGATCGGAGCGGCGGCCACGGCTGCAGGTGCCGATGTCGCTGGCAGCGTGGGTTCTGGTGCGGCCTCGGGTGCCACCGACATCTCGACGGGGGGTGCGCTCGGTGCTGTTGTGGGTACGTCGACAGCTACAGGGGCGGCCTGCGGTACCGCAGGCGCAGGGGCCACCTTCGTTCCGCTCGGTGGCTGGGTGCTCTGTACCCCAGGTCCCGAGGTTGACGGTGCTGGTGCCGGAAGTGGCGAGGATGTGGGTGGCGTGGTGACCGCAGTTCCCGAAGCCCGAAGGGCATCGAGGTACTGCTGCAATTGGTCGAGGCGGATGGTCTGTCCGTTGACGATCACCAAGGGGGCGGACGCGTCGGGTGTCGAACTCGTGGCGGGGACAGTCGCTTCTGATGCCGCCACCGAAGCGGCATGGCCCATGGCGGCCACCAGGCCCAGAGTGGCCGAGGTGGAGAGGCCAGCCACCAGGATCTTGGCGGCTTGGCCGGGCTTACTGCGGGTCGCCCGCCCCGCCTGCCGCGTGGGGATTCGTGGTGTCGTCGCGTCAGTCATCGTCACGGTCTTCCTCGTGATCGTCCCCGTCCTCGTGGTCGTCATCGTCGTCCTGGTCATCGTCGTCCTCGTCGTCCTCGTCGTCGTCGTGGTCGTAGCCGTCGTGGTCGTCATCGTCGTCGTAGTACGCACCCGCAGCACTCGAGGTCGGCGGGGTGGTCGCAAGACTGGTGGACTCGATCGTGGGTGTCACCACACCGAAGGCGAGGCTTGCGCGAAACCTCACTTCCATCGACGACGAGCGGAACGTCACCTGCACCGCGGACGGTGACAACTGGACCGCCTGCCACACGACCCAGCCGGCCTCGTGTTGCACCGAGGTCAGCCGCAGGAGATCGCCCGACGTATCCACGGTCACCTCGCCCGCCGAACCAACCCGGTAGCTCACCGACGACGCCGGTGGCGCTGTCGTCGACGACGTCGGAATCGTGGTCGTGGGAGCCACCGTGGTGCTCGGCGTGGTCGCCGAGTCTGTCGTGTCCACGAGTTCCTGGAGTTGCACGGCGGCGGCATCGACCGGGGGGCTGACCCGTGCCGGAGCCGGAGCCGGTGCCGGTGTTGCGGGCTGCTGCGCCGAGCCGCCACCACTAGCAGGGGAGGTTGCGGCAGTGTCAGGCGCCTCGACCACCCCGGTGTTGGGGTCGACGGTGAGCACGATGGGCACCGCCGGTTGAGCGGCGATCTCCTGGGCCTGGGCGCTCTGTTCAGCACCGGCCGAGAGAATCTGTGTGTTGACGAGTGCGGCGGCCGACCCGGCGGCCAAGACACCCACGATCGACAGTCCGAGTGCGATTCGCTGATTCACGGAAGGTCCTTTCGCTTGGGTCCGCTTCTGTGGAGCGGATCTCGTGATGGGACCGTACGGAAGGTGCTCCCAAGGGACGTCGCTCGGTTTTCCAAGAAACGTCAAAGACTCGTGCCAGATCCGTCTGCAATGTGCGGATCTCCCTCGCCGGCAGTGGGAATCTCCACCACAATGACCTCGTGAGGATCCTGCTCGTCGAAGATGACGCTTCGATCGCCGAACCGCTCACGGCTGGGCTTGCGGCTGCGGGGTTCGACCTGGTGAGCGTGACGACCGGTGCTGAGGCGCTCGCAGTTGCCGATGCAGATCTGGTGCTGCTCGATCTCGGACTTCCCGACATGGACGGCCGCGACGTGTTTCGCTCTCTCCGGCAGAACTCTTCTGTTCCGGTCATCATGCTCACCGCCCGTAGCGACGAGTTCGATCGTGTTCTCGGGTTGGAACTGGGTGCCGATGATTACGTCACGAAGCCTTTCTCACTCCGTGAACTGATCGCCCGGATCCGCGCTGTCAAGCGCCGAGTCGGTGAAGGCGCCACTGCAACCGATGAGGAGCACCTGCCTTCGGATTCGATCCAGACCATCGGCCGCCTGCGAGTGGATCGCAGAACGCGGCGGGTGATGGTTGACGACGACGAGGTTCACCTCACCGCCAAGGAGTTCGACCTACTCGCCTACTTGGCCGTCGACCCCGGTGCTGTACGGACGCGTTCCGAAATCCTCGAAGGTGTCTGGGATGCACATTGGTACGGTCCCAGCAAGACCGTGGATGCGCATGTGGCGTCGCTGCGGCGCAAGTTGGGGTCTCACGACTGGATCGAGGCAGTCCGGGGCGTGGGCTTTCGCCTCGAGGCGCGGTGACCGCTCTCCATGCGTCGCCGCTTTCTCTTCGCTTTCATCGGTGTCATGGTCGTGATGCTCCTCGCTCACGACATACCGCTCACCCAGTTCGTGCGCTCGGTGGAACGAGACCGGCTGATCGCCAGCCTGGAGCGCGATGCCTTCGTGATCGCCGGGGCCGCCGAGGACCTTCTCTCCGACGGCGAGGGCGGCGATGCGGAACTTCTTCGCCGGACGGTGGAGGCCTACCACCAGCGAGATGGCGCCAGAGTCGTCGTGCTCGACACATCGGCCATCGCCATCGCTGTGTCGGACTCGAGTGGCTCGGTGGGCGAGGACTACTCCAACCGTCCTGAAGTCAGTGCGGCACTCACGGGGCGACCGGTCGCCGGTGATCGCTTCTCCAGCACGCTCGGCGGCGACCTCGTGTTCGTCGCCGTGCCTGTTCGTTCAGGCGCCGACATCGTCGGAGCGGTGAGGATCACCTTCGACGCCGATGTCATCGCCGAGCGCAGTAACGACACGATCGGCGGCATCATCCTCGTGGCTGTCATCTCGCTGGTCGGGGCCGGACTCGTAGCGGTGTTCTTGGCCTCCACCGTCGCCCGGCCAGTCATCGACCTGCAACGCACCACTGAACGCATCGCGTCTGGCGATCTGGAGGTGATGGCTGACGACACTCAGGGTCCACCCGAGGTCCGCCATCTCGCCCGTTCCTTCAACACCATGACGCAGCGTCTCAGCGAACTCCTCGAGAAGCAGCGCAGTTTTGCCAGTGACGCCTCGCACCAGCTCCGCACACCACTCACGGCATTGCGGCTGCAACTGGACCTGGCTGCCGTCGCTCTCGATGCCGATCCTGAGAGCGCACGACACCGTGTGGAGGCGGCCGCGATCGAGGCCGAGAGACTGCAGCACATCATCGAGGCACTGCTGATGCTGGCGCGTTCGGAGCGCACGCGGGGAGTCACCCAGGCGGTTGATGTGGTGGACGTACTTCGGTCACGTCACGCGATGTGGGAGCCATTGGCTCTCGAGCAGGGTGTCATCGTCACGTGCGCTGTGGACCTTGCCGATCCACTGGTCCTGGTCGTTCCTGAGGGTCTCTCGCAGATGATCGACAATCTCGTCGACAACGCCCTGGCGGTTGCACCACCCGGTACGAGCATCGACATCACCGTCGAACCGGCCCAACTCGACGGACGGCGGTGTGTCGTCGTCCACATCCTCGACAGCGGGCCCGGCATGACGCCGGAACAACTCGAGCACGCCACCGACCGGTTCTGGCGAGCGCCCGACGCCGGCTACCAGGGGACCGGGCTCGGCTTGGCCATCGTCGATCAACTCGCCCATGCCAGTGGTGGGGCTCTCACCCTGGCCAATCGCCCGGGTGGTGGACTCGATGCTGCCCTCACTCTGTTGCATGCATGAGGAGCCTGACCTGTCCATGACATCACGCGTACGTCGCCTGCTTCGCCTCCTGTGGGGTTCGCCGTCCGACTGGCACCTGCACAAACCCGCTCGTCCCGTCATGCCAGGTCCAAGCCTGTCGTGGCTCGGTCCGGTGGCACTCATCGCAGGTGCGGCTGCAGGGTGGTGGGCCTTCACAGGCACGGTCGGCGAGGAGGCCAACGCCGGCCTCGCACTGTTCGTCGGTTCGGTGGCCATCGTGGCGATGACCTGGAGCAATCTGCTGTCCACGCGGTGGCGGGTACTGGAACCACTCTTCGGGGGCCTGGATCGGATGTACCGGTGGCACCGCTGGTTCGGTGTGGCCTCGGTGTGCGCCATGTGGCTGCACATCCAACTGGTCGATGACGTCAAGGGTGTGCCCGGGGCCAGCAAGTCGGTTGCCGACGCAGCCGAGGACCTTGCAGGTATCGCCGAGAAACTGCTGTACGTGCTGGTGGTCGTCAGCCTGCTCCGGTGGATCCCCTACCGATGGTGGCGCCTCACCCACAAGGCACTGGTGATCCCCTACGGCATGGCGTGCTGGCACTTCTACACAGCGACCAAGCCGTTCGGGAACGGCGAGGCGTGGGGACGTTGGTTCTCGGCGGTCATGGTGCTGGGCTTGGCCAGTTGGGCGTATCGGGTCGTGTGGCGAGACATCGTCCGGCGCGGCGTCCCCTACGCAGTGCAGTCCGTCGAGCATCAGGGCAGCCTCACGCATCTGGTTCTCGCCCCGCCGTCGGGGCGGGCGTCAGCTGCGCGCGGCCGACATCGGGCAGGACAGTTCGTGTTCCTGGCGCCGCAGGTCCGCGGGCTTGCCGAGCCACACCCGTTCACCGTGGCGTCATGCGACGATGACGGCCGCCTTCACTTCCACATCCGTGATCTGGGCGACTGGACGGATCGCCTTGCATCAGGTCTGTCGGTGGGCGACACCGTGCGGGTCGAAGGCCCGTACGGTCTCCTGCGGGCCAACCCTCACCAGCCTCGTGGACAGGTGGTGTGGATCGCTGGCGGGGTCGGTGTCACCCCCTTCGTCGCTGCTGCACAGTCGTCGCGCCCGGCCAGTGATGGTTCGGTGCCGCACCTGTTCTGGGCAGTCCGGTCCCGGAGCGATGCGCCCGCATACGACGTGCTGTCCGAGGCAGCGGATCAGGGTCGTATCCATCTCCATCTGTTCGCAGGCGACGAGGATCGCCGACTGAGCCCTGACGATCTGGACGCCGTGTTCGGCCCCACTGGGCTCGCCGCAGCGCATGTGGTCATGTGCGGTCCGATGTCCTTGGTGACGTCGATGACCACCGCCGTGCGGCGTCTGGGGGCCCGTCGAGTTCACGTCGAGCACTTCGACCTTCGCAACGGCTTCGGTCCCGATCTGTCCCGAGTGCTCGACTACCGCCGATCCTGATCGTTGGCGGCGTCACTGGTAGTCCACACCAGGGCGTCGCCCACATCGACCCGGCCAGGTTTCGTGATGCGGGCGTACACCCCCAGGTTCTGGTCCAACTCGCGGACTACGTATCGCATCAGCGACCGGTTCGCCGGGGTGCGTTCGTCCAGTTCGTGCGTGATCATCACGCACCTCGGGCACGGGTCGAGGAACTCGACCTCGGCCTCGCCCACCTTCGCCCGTCGACCCTTCCACATGAATTCAGGATGGCCGACGGCGTCGGGTACCTCGAGCACCATGGACGGTCGGAAGCGCCGGCTATCTGCCGAGTCGGGACCCATCGCCGCCGCCACATCGGCGAGGGCGGCGGTCGACATGATCATGAGCGGGAAGCAGTCGTAGTAGGTGCCAGGCGGGGACTCGAACTCCATGATCTCGGGCGGAAAGATCGAGAAGTCCGGCAGTGGCTCGTCGGGCTCGCGACCAAACACGGCACGCAGTTCTTCGAGCATGTCGCTGCCGTCGGACGGACCACGACGAAAGTGCTCGAGGTTCTCAGCGTCGGGCAGTGCTTCCAGTCGAACCTGACGGCCGAGTGATGCCGACAGGCGTTCGTCCAGGGAGGCCTCGCCAGCAGTGCCGGTGGAGCCGTCAGGGAGTGTCACCTCCACGGTGCCGTCGGCGCGTACGTGAGCCTTGAAGCGCATGAGGCCGGGGATCTTCTTGGCCCCGCGGATGCCGCCCCGCTCGAGGTCCCGAATCGCCCACACGCGATCGCCTCGGATACCCAGTGCATCCAGGTGGGCCGAGTCGATGCGCTCGCCCTGCATCGACTTCACCGGATACGACCAGATCTGCCCGACAGTGATGGTGCTCACAGCAACTCCCGAGTGCTCGACGCTTCCAGGGCAGTCTGACACTCCCGTCGCGACCTACAGGTCACGAGCAATGGCTGAAGTGTCGAGGGGCCTTCGGGGAACTCACCGACGTCTGCCGTGGAGTCGTTGCCGACCTGTGAGACTCACCCGGTGACCAACACCTCGTTCGCGTTTCTCCTCCTGGCAGCGGTCATGTCGATGCTCGACTGGGTGGCGGTGGCGCGCAGGTCACCAGTTCTCGAGTACGTGAGCAAGCCGGCCGCCACCATCGCGTTTCTCGCCGTGGTCGCCACCTTCGACGTGCCCCACGGTGCCCCATGGGGTTGGAGGCTCGTGGCATGTGCCTTCTGCCTCCTGGGCGACGTCTTTCTCATGCTGCCGCGAGACGCATTCATCCCCGGACTTGTGTCGTTCGCCCTCGCGCAGGTCATGTTCACCGTCAGCTTCATCACAAGCGACCCTTCCCTGATGCAGGCGGCGATAGGAGCGGCGGTCGTGGTCCCCGTGGCGCTGTTGCTCGTTCGGCGGTTCGTCGGGGCCCTTCGTCGCACCGGTGATACTGCGCTCATGGCTCCCGTGGTCGCGTACATGGTCGTCATCTCGGCCATGGCCATCAGCGCGTTCGCTGCGGGAACAGCGCTGGCGGTTGCCGGCGCCCTGTTCTTCATCCTGTCGGATTCCCTGATCGCCGAGTCCCGGTTCGTCAGGTCCCGCCGCTGGCACGACGTGGGCATCATGGTCACCTACCACCTGGCCCTCGATGGCCTCGCCCTCGGCGCGCTCTAGGGCCACGGGTGTCACGGTTCCCGGGTGGTGTTCCACCCGAGCGCATCGCCAAGCCACGACCGGAGCCGCGTCCGACGAGTGGGCGACCTTGCCAGTCGGTCTCTCTTCGCGCTCCGAGCCAGGTAGGCGATGGCTTGAAGGGCAACCGACGATCTCAGCAGATGCCTTCGCCGACCAACCTGAACGTCACGGAAGGCGAGGGTGACACCGGCTCATGGACCACGACCGCGTCGACGGGCGTTGTCACATCTCGATGATGCGCTGGCTCAGCCCGTCACAGCGAGGGGCGACGGCGGCGGCCACCCCAGATCAACACGGCCCCCAAGATCAGCAGTACTGCACCGAACGTTGCGCCTGAAGTGGTGCTGCCGGTGGCGGGGAGTGCGGTGGGTGCCGGTGTGGGGACGGTGTTGTCGATGACGACGATGCCGACGTTGGCGCTGCGGGGCAGGTTGTCGAAGCTTGTGCCGTTGGCTTGCAGGGTGTGGCCTCCGACCTCGATGTCGGTGAGGGGGAAGGTGCCCTCGTAGGTGCCGTCGGGTTGCACCAGGAGTGGGCCGAGGTAGTGGGGTTCGGAGAAGATCCACACGTGGACGAGGCTTCCGGGGAGGAATCCAAACCCCGAGACGCGGGCGCCGCCGTTGCGGTCGAGGTGGATGGTTTCGCGTCCGGTGGTGTCTTCGGTGATGGTGCAACCGGTGGTGCAGGCGCCCCGGAGGCGAAGTTCGAAGTCCTGGCTGCGCAGCACGAGAGCTTCGTCGTTTTCCACGACGAGTTCCACGTCGATGGCTTCACCATTCTCGGTGACGAGCGTGTCGGTGCTGCCCAGTTCCGGGAGGTCGCCCTGGGGTGCAGGCACCGGCGTAGGCGGCACCGTCCTGGTGGGCGGAGGAGTCGTGGTGCTCGACGGAAGAGTCGTGGGAGGCGGCGCGGTGGTGCTCGTGGGTGGGATCGTGGCCACGGGCTGCGTGACCAGGTTCGCGACCCCAGCCGGCAGCGGGGGCCGCACGATGTCGAAGATCACCACCGCCGTGGCAGTGCGTGTCGGACCGGTGGTGTCAGTAGCGGTGATGGTGATGGTGGCGCTCGAGATATCGGTTGGTGTGCCGGTGATGGCGCCGGTGCTGGCGTTCAGCGTGAGGCCGTCTGGCAGGGTGCCCGAGGTGACGGTGTAGGCGACCGTGCTGCACGGGTTGGTGGTCGTTAGATCACTGGTCGCTGTTATCGAGGTGCCAACGGTGCCGTTTGCGGACTGAGTCGCTGGGGTCAACGTCATTGCCGGGTCGGTGATGGCGAAGGTCACCTGTGTGGTGGCAGACCCCGAGACCGAACCGGTGCCTCGGATGCCGACCGTCGCCGAGGAGTCGGCCGAGGGTATGCCTGCGAACACGCCGGTGCCGGTGCTGAACGTGAGGCCCGGTGGTGCGATGCCCGACGTCGACACGTACGACACGGTGCCCCCGAAGTTCGCCGCCACGGGCGGGGTCATCGTGATGGGACAGCGTGCAAGGCCGGTCACCGTCTGGGTCGTCGGGGTCAGCGAGGGCGGCAGGACGATGTTGAACGTCACGGTCGCTGTTGCCATGCGTGACGGACCCGTGACGTCGGATGCAGTGATGGTGACCGTCGTCGAGGCGGTCTCTGTCGGAGTCCCACTGATGATCCCGGTATTTGGATCCAGGGTCAGGCCCGCCGGGAGGGTGCCCGAGGTGACGGCGTAGGTGGTGCTACCACCGCATCCATTGCTGGCCATCAAGGCACTGGTCGCCGTGATGGCCGAGCCCGACGTGCCGTTCACGGTCTGCGTGGCGGGTGCCAGCGTCATGGTGGGGTTGGTGATGCCGAAGGTCACATCGGCGGTGGCCGACCCCGAGACGGATCCGGTGCCGGTGATGGTCACGGTGTTCGACGCAACGACCGTAGGCGTGCCGGTGAAGGCGCCTGTGGTGGTGCCCAGCGTGAGGCCAGCAGGGGTGGTGCCTGCGGTGACGGCGTAGGTGACGTCACCGCCTGGTTGATCGGTCGGGACGGCCCGTTGTCGATCCAGGGAAGGCCCGCTGATGAGAAGTCCACGTCGAAGGATGCGATGTCAGCGGTGTTCGTGACGGGTTGAACGACTCGATACGTGAATGCCGAAGCAGTGTGGAACGTGACCGATGCCCGTCCCCGTGTGTACGACGTACCTGACGCCTCGTCGGTACTCGCCCCGTTGTCGGCGAATCGGACCGTGCCCCCGCCCAACGGCGTCGCCGTAATGTTCGTCGTCGCTGCCAACTGGTGTGTCGCCAGTCCGTCGGCCTCGACGGCTTGGTTGTTGTCGATGTCGTAGAAGTGAGCGGAGAGGTTCGACAGCGTCACAGGTGTTGACGTGCCCGTGAGGAAGAACTCGAGACGGACCTCACCGAACGCTTCGACGCCAGCAACATCATTGTCGATCTCGTGGTCGAGGTATCCAGACGCGTTCAATTGATCGAGTCGGGCCATCTTGTTCGCTGTTCCACCGTTCGACTCGATGTTCTGGCCCCTGACGAAGGTCACGCGAGCGTCCAGAACCGTGCCGTTGATGGTTGCCACGTTGGTGTATCGGATCGACTCTCCGGGGTTGACCGACTGGTTGAGCGGGCCCGAGCTGACCTGTCCGGTCTGTCCAAGTACGAACACGGCGCCGGTGGCGTCGAGGGTGGTCGCACGTGCTGGCGACGGGGGATCCACGATCATCGCAAGGCCGGCGGCGAGCAGCAGTGCTGCAACGGGGGTGCACAGATTCCGAGTACACGGAATAACCTGATTCTAGGGGGCACTTCTCAAAGTTTGGTAGATTTGGTTGAGTGGCGGCGCCCGGCGAGGCAGCAGCACACCAAGGATGAGGCCAAACAGAGCTCAGGCCGAGTCGGGCGCCCGTGGGTCAGCCTTGGCCGGTTGCTGCGAGACCGATCGGCTCACCATGAGTGCCTCACCCTTCGCCGACAGGGATAAGCAGCGCTACCTGGTTGCCCAGGCGGTGTGGATCGAGAACCAGTTGATGGTGAGTCGAAGTGAAGCCGACGTCTTCCTGGCCGCGTGTTTGCTGCCAGACGTGATGCTGGTCGGTCCTGGCAAGGCGTGGTGGTGACGTAGCTCAGCGGGGCTGTAGCCACCCATCTCGGTGCCTACCGACGGCGGCTCGTACGGTTACGGCGCCGGCATCTCGTACTGGGTGTCGGCGAGGCGCCAGCCCCACTGGCTGGACACAAGCCACCGCTTCGCCTTCCACGTGCCGTCACCGGCAGGTACGAACGTCCCCTCGTGCATGCCGCCCTGGTTGCCCCACGCCATGGTGGTCACGAAGTAGCTGGTCAATTTGGCTTCTGTGCAGTCGTCGTTCACCCACACTGAGGTGCTGGACGGGTTGTGGCGATGGCCGTCGGCCTTCACCGGCTCGTACACCGCGCGAATCTTCGCCTCGGGGTCGGTGATCACGAACTGGTCGCGCCATGCTCGCAGGGGATCGGTGGCGTCCAGGTCGTCGGGATCGGGCAGCGTCACGGCTGGAACGCAGCAGTGCCTCCTGCGCCTACCGGGTGCATGGGACCGCTCACGTAACGTCGCCGCTGAGGGGGATCGTCATGCGCTACGCCAGTCTCTTTCAGCCCATCACCAACGTGGCGAACATTCCCACGCCCATGAGCACCGACATGATCGGCGAGGTGGTGCACGGCGTCGGTCAGGCGGCGCGGCGGGTACGCGAGGGTGGTCTCGACGGCACCGACGTGCACGCTTCCAGTAGGTGTCTGCTGCAGCAGCTCATGTCGCCCGCGACCAGCCATCGCGACGATCAGTACGGCGGTTCGTTCGAGAACCGCTTGCGGTTCCTCATGGAGGCCATCGCCGAGATCCGCCGGGTGGTGGGCGACGACTTCTGTGTGGGTATCCGTCTCCCGAACGAGGAGTACATCCCCGGGGGTCTCACCCCCGACGACATCACCACGCATCTCGTGGGCGACGTCGCGAAGGACACCACTATCGCTCCCGAGGTTCCGATCTCCGAGATCGTAAAGGGCCGACGCCGGCGCAACGGGCCGCAGTGCCCTTACCGTCGTTCGATGGGTCGGCGGGCAGACGAACGGCCCTGAGACCGGTTGAACGCACGCTCGTATGGTGGCCTTCGACGCAGGAGGTACACCGTGAGATGGCACGACATGGATGGCTGGAGTTGGGCGCTGATGATCCTCATGCTGGTGACGTTCTGGGCGGCGGTGCTCGTCGCTGCGATCGTCATCGCTCGTAGCGGGGAACGCCCGAGGCAGCATCAACGATCAGCGGAGGAGATCCTCGCCGAGCGACTCGCCGACGGCCTGATCACGGTAGAGGAGTACGAGCAACGGGTGGTCGCACTGCGAGGCGAACGGGTCGGCCCTCGAGTTTGATGCGGTCGGGTCCGCGACCGTCACACGTGCACTCGGTACTCCATGTGGGCCACCGACCTCACGGCCGAGATCCGAATGAGGCGCATTTTGCCGAAGATCGACCATCCGGTGTCGACGACGAGAATCCCTCGGCCGGTCGCGATGCCGTGAACCGGGTGTCACGAGAGGAAGGCGTCCACCTCGTCGGCGGCACGTAGGCCGCTCAGGTGGGCGCCGTGTACGGTGCCGAAGTAGCGGCGAGACGTGTGCTCGCCGGCGAAGTGCACCCGGCCGTGTGGTGCTGCCACCTCGTCGAAATGAGCCATCTCGGTGGTGATCGAGGGGAACGAGTAGCCACCCCGCGTGAACGGGTCGGCTCCCCACGCGCTTCTTCGCATCGCTCTGGGTCGCGGGGTGTCGGGGCCGTAGATGTCGGTGAGGTGTGCCATCAGCAGGTCGATCATCTCGTCGTCACTGCGCCCTTCGCTCGCCAACGCCTCGTCGGCGTAGGCGAAGGTGATCAACGCGGCACTCCCCGACGCCAGCGACTCGCCGTTCACGAAGTAGCTGAACAGGTCGCTTCGCTCGGATGTGTAGGCGATCACGTCCGTGTCGTCCCAGAACGGCTCGTCCCACACGAAGAGAAACTTGTCGACGCGGTTGAAGCCCAGACCGTCTAGAGCTGCCTGTCGGGCCGCGGTGATCGGCGGCTCGAAACCGACCATCCCCGCCTTCAGTACACCGAGTGGCACGGTCACCACGGCGGCACGGGCGACGAACTCGGCGTTGTCGGTCAGCACGGTCACCACATCGCCATCGTCGGCGATCCGTGTGACGGGGGTGCTGAGGCGGATGTCCAGCCCCTGGGAGAGGTGCATGGCCAGTCGGTCGTAGCCGTCGGTCATCATCGCCTCGAGCCCGCCGAACTCGTCGCCCTCGTCGTAGAGCACCGAGGAGAGTTCATTCAGATCACCCAGGTCGAACGTCAGGAAGGTCGACAAGAAGAAAGCGTTCAGCGGGTCGTTCCGGTAGCCGGGCCAGTGGGCCTCGAGCACCTCGGCCACGCTCACACCCGGTGCGCCCCGTTCCGACAGAGTGGCGAGCAGTTCGTCGAGTGCGGCTCCGGCGGCGTCGTACTGGCTGCCCGACCAGGGGTGGCCACCGACCCCGTAGGCCGCAACGACGTCCTCGTCGAGTTCGATGGTCGGTGCCTCGGCAGCCGCAGCAAGAGCCGTGATCGGGTTGCCCTCTGTGCCGTGGATCCAACTCGCTCCCATGTCGAACGGCACGCCGAGCGACCGGTCGGTGCGCAGTCTGCCGCCGATGCGAGGGGAGGCCTCGAGCACTCTGACGCGTCGCCCTGCGTCGGCGAGGGCACGTGCCGCCGCCAAACCGGAGATGCCGGCTCCGACGACGATCACATCCGAGCCATCGAAGGCAGTCGTCCCACTGTCGGGGGTGGTAGCGACGGTGCTGTCGCCCGACTCGTCGTCGCCACAACCTACGGCCAGGGCCGCCATGCTGGCCATGCCGAGTCGAAGTGCAATCCGCCGACTGAGGCGGAGTGGTGCGTGGTCGCTCGGCCCCGTGTTCACGGTGGGCACCGTAGGCCACGGCGGCCGGTCGCAGACCATACGCAGCGATGGTCACGGCTATCGGATGACCCGATGACCGTGACCGTCTCGCCGCAGCTCGTACCGGTCGGCCAGAGGCCAACCTCGCTCACATTCGGTCGACCGTGAATGGCAGCTCGATGGCGGCGATGTTGGTCAGCGGCTCGGTGTAGGTGGCTCGCACGAACAGCACCACCTTGTACTCCCCGTCCGGCAGGTCAGCAGTCGGACGGGCATTGAGGAACAGTGAGTCCGGCAACTCCACGGGCCCCGTGTCCATCACCCAGACGTACTGGCTGTTCGTGATGACGTAGAGGCCGATCCAGTAGCCAGCCGCGTCTGATGCCGGTGTCGAGGCATCCCAGCCGAACTGGAACTTCGCCGTTCCGTCTGCCGGATTGCCCAGCAGGCGCACGTACGCCCCGTTGTCCTGCGCAACGACTGGTAGGGCGGCGATCGACGTGGTCACAGGACCTCCGACGACGAGCATCGTCGTTGCGGCAACGATGCCCAGGGCTGCTGTGAGGGTTCGCTTCACGGCTTTCTCCTGTGACGATGCCCGCAGGTCCGGACGGGGCCATGCGGGCAGTGCCTGTCGTGGTTGTATCCGGTCCGCCGGGTCAGTGAACGGCGACCGCAACATGCGGTCTCAGGGTCGAACGTCATCCCAACGCCCGACACATACGCACGAAGTCGACGCCCGATTGACCATCCCGAACTGGGCAGCGATGGGGGTCCATGGTCCATGTCCATCCGGCAGACACCTGTGGCCCCAGGGCTGCTCCACCATCCAACGCCGAGCCACTCGACGTGAGGGTGCACCGATTCGGCGCGCGAGGTCTACGTACAGTATTATTTTCAGTTTGAGGTAGCGCCGCGTCGTGAGCGAGCGGAGCGTGAGGAGTTGCGAATGCCTGTGTCAGCGTGTCTCAAGCCGTTCGGGCTGGCGGCCCTTCTACTTCCCCTCGTGACCGTGGGTGGGCAGCCGGCAGTCGCTGTGGCGCCGACGTCCTACACGGTGCCGACCGGTGCCGAGGTGATCGAGGTGGTCCTCTTGGGCGGTCGGGGTGGTGCGGCCCTCGAGTTCGGGTTCGGTGTGGGTGGCACGGGCTGCAAAGTCACAGCTGTGCTACCCGTGTCGCCAGGTGACTCGGTGACGTGGGTGCTCGGTGGCGACGGCGAGTCAACCGCTGCACTGGCCAACGTGACCACTGGCGGTCAGGGAGGAACCGGTGCCCGGCCAGGCGGCAAGGGCGGTGACCTCGCGAACAACACAAGCGGCAACGGACTGCCCGGCGCCGGGGGTGGTGCGGCTGCGGCAGCGTTCCTGAACGCCGACGAGGTCATGGTCGCCGCTGGTGGTGGCGGAGCGTCTGCGGGCTGGTCAGGCGGCTCAGGGTGCTACTCCGATGGCCGCGGCATGCAGGGCTTCGGATTCGTCACCAACGCTAGCGGGGCCGTGACGACATCGGCGGGTGGGCTGGGTGGTACCGGCGAGAGCGCAACTACAGCCCCGTATCCCGGCGCTGATGGGAACAGCGCCACGGCGACACCAGCAGGGAAGGGCGGCGACGGGGGTCAGAGTTGCATCGGCTGTTTCACGAGCATCAGCGGTGGACGCGCTGGTGGTGGTGGCGGCGGCGGCCTCTCGGGCGGCGGCGGCGGGGCTGGCACCAAGCTCGCCAGCGGGAATGGGAGAGGCAGCGGTGCATCCGGCCTGTCGGGTGTGGCGTCGTCTGTGGTGCAGGCGGGGCTTGCGGCGCCCCGGTACCAGACCGGTACCGCTGTGCCCAGCTACCTAGCCGTGAACGCCGTCGAGATCAGCACC
>CAYMUC010000044.1:0-22755 GCA_964393535.1 uncultured Ilumatobacteraceae bacterium
CTCGCGGAGCACCTCCACCTGGCGTGCCGACACGGGGTCGGCGATGGGGAGGTGGATGTCGGCCGTGGGCACGTTGTGGTCCTCGGTCGCCACCGTGAGTTCTGGACGGCGTACGGGGCGGCCACTGAGGCGGAGGCCGTCGAAGGCCTGGGGACTGGTGACCTCGTGCACGAGGTGCAGGTCGATGTAGAGCAGGTCGGGTTCACCCGGGGCGGCGTGCACCACATGACGGTCCCAGATCTTCTGAGGAAGGGTGGTGGGTGTGGTCAGGTCGTTCATGTCGTCCCATCCTGAAACATCAGAATCTCACCATTTGAGATACGATTCCTGAGATATGGACAGGCTATCGGGCATCGGGGTGTTGGACAAGGCGATGACCGTGCTGGACGCGTTGCGCCGTCGTCCCTGCACGCTGCAGGAGTTGCAGCATCACACCGGCTTACCCCGTGCCACGGCGCATCGGCTGGCCCAAGCACTCGAGGTGCACGGCCTCGTACGGCGTGACGCAGTCGGTCGTTTCTGCCTGGGCTTCGAACTGCTGGCTCTCGGCAGGGCTGCTGCAGCCGGCTTCCCCCTCGCCGAACGGGCCCGCGCAGCGTTGGAGGCGTTGGCCGCCACCACGGGTGAAAGCGTGCAGTTGTTCGTTGCCGAAGGTGCCGATCACCGACGTTGTGTGGTGTCGGTGCACTCGGCGCACGGTCTCCAGTGGATCGTCCCAGAAGGTGCGTTGCTCCCTCTCGCCGTCGGGTCCGCCGGTCGGGTGCTGCAGGGGGTGGCGCCCGGCCGTGCCGGTTGGATCGCCAGCGTCGAGGAGCGCGAAGCCGGCGTGGCCTCGGTGAGCGCACCGGTGACAGGGGTCGATGGGCGGGTGGTGGCGGCCGTGAGCGTGTCGGGACCCATCGAGCGGATGACCCGCCAACCCGGCCGACGTTTCGGTGAGCAGGTGGTGGCAGCGGCGATCGCCGTGGCCGAGGTCATGAGGGACCACTGACCTCGGCGGTCGACTTTTTTCGGGTTTCACTTCCGGAACCGGTCTGCTGGCGCCCCTCATTAGGGCATGACGATCACCACCGACCACGTCCCGACCACCCCCACCCGCGCCGAGGTACTGGTGCGAGCCCTCGAGCAACGTCTGCACGAGACCCTGGCCGACGCCACCTCCGAACCGTTCCACACCGAGGCGCAGATCTTCGGGATCACCGTGCACGACGACGACGCGTTGCTCGCCGGCGACGACACCGCCTTCAGCCACTGCTGGATCGCTCAGTCCGAGGCGGTCTACGACCTTCTCGACGGTCCAGCGGCGGCGTTGGCGCGCCTGTTCGATGCGGCCGCCGTGCTCACCAGTGGGTGGTCCGCACCCAGCGACGAGCCCATGATCATGTCGCCGCGCCATCATCCTCAGCGGCGCCGAATCAGGCTCGCTGTGGTCGTCGACGATGCCGGAATGGCCAGCGCGCTGCGCTTTGCCGACACCCCGCACGAGGCGATCATCTCGACAGCGGGCGTGGGCCTGCTCGCCGACGCACTGAACGAGGTGTGGTCTGGTACCACACCGGGCCGTAGCCTGGCTGTGTGACTGACCAGGCCTGGGCCGATGAGGTGCGGCGGCTGGCCGCCGAGCGCGACGCCGTCATCCTCGCCCACAACTACCAGCTGCCCGAGATCCAGGACGTCGCTCACCACGTGGGGGACTCGCTGGGGCTCAGCCGAATCGCGGCGTCGGTGGACGCCTCCACGATCGTGTTCTGCGGCGTGCACTTCATGGCCGAGACCGCCAAGATCCTCAGCCCCCACAAGACCGTGCTCATCCCCGACGCTGCTGCGGGCTGCTCGTTGGCCGAGTCCATCACCGCCGACCAGTTGCGCGCGTGGAAGGCAGACCATCCCGGTGCCGTCGTGGTCAGCTACGTGAACACCACCGCTGCGGTGAAGGCCGAGACCGACGTGTGTTGCACCTCGGCGAACGCCGTCGAGGTGGTGGCATCCTTCCCCGAGGACGTCGAAGTGCTGTTCTGCCCCGATCAGTTCCTCGGCGCCCACGTGCAGCGTGAACTCCAACGCGAGCGCTTCCACATCTGGATGGGCGAGTGCCATGTCCACGCCGGAATCAACGGCTCGGACCTCCGTCAGCAGGTCATGGACCATCCCGACGCCGAGTTGTTCATCCACCCCGAATGCGGATGCGCCACCAGCGCCCTGTACCTGGCGGGTGCCGGGGTGGTGCCGGCCGAACGCACACACATCCTGTCCACCTCGGGCATGGTGACCGCCGCTGCGGCCACCACTGCCAGTCGTGTTCTGGTGGCCACCGAGACGGGCATGCTGCACCAACTCACCAAGGCCAACCCCATGGTGCTGTTCGAGCCGGTGAACCGGGCGGCGGTGTGCAAGTACATGAAGATGATCACTCCCGAGAAGTTGTTGCGCAGCCTGCGCGACGGCACCGACGAGGTGGACGTGGCCCCTGACATCGCCGCTCGCGCCAGGGCCTCGGTCGAGCGCATGATCGCCATCGGCACACCCTCACCTACGGGAGAGTGACCGGTGCCGTTGCCACAGGTGCTCGCCGCCCCGCGCGTCACCTGGGAGCGCACCGCCGACGTCGCCATCGTGGGCTCGGGTGCGGCTGGCATGGCAGCCGCCATCGCCATGCGGCCCAGTCGTGAGGTGTTGATCCTCACCAAGGACCGTCTCGACGCCGGCTCCACGGCGTGGGCGCAGGGTGGACTGGCTGCCGTCCTCGACCCCAGCGACTCCCTCGACGACCACGTGGCCGACACGCTGGCCGCCGGTGCCGGACTGTGTGACGAGGCCGCCGTGCGCCAACTCGTCGAATCGGCCCCGGGCTCCATTCGGGCGCTCATCGGGTGGGGTGCTGCCTTCGACCCCGACGCCGACGGATCGCCAGCACTCACCCGCGAGGGCGGTCACTCACATCGACGCATCGTGCACGCCGGCGGTGATCAAAGCGGTGCCGAGGTGCAGCGCACCCTCGACGAAGCGGCACTGGCTGCCGGCGCCCAGGTGCTCGAGCGGGCATTCGCGCTGGACCTTCTCGCCGGCGACGACCCTGGGGGACACCGGGCTGTGGCGGGAGTTCGCGTCGCCATGCTCGACGACGACGGGCGCGTGCTGTCGGTGGGCATCGTGTGGGCGCGCGCCGTGGTCATCGCGACTGGCGGCTTCGGCCAGGTGTTTGCCTCGACCTCCAACCCGCCAGCGGTCACCGGTGACGGCATCGCGTTGGCGTTGCGCGCCGGAGTCGATGTCCGTGATCTGGAGTTCGTGCAGTTCCACCCCACGGTGTTGTGGACTGGGCCCGATGCCACTGGGCAGCAGGCTCTGGTCAGTGAGGCGGTGCGAGGCGAGGGTGCCATCCTCTACGACGGTCTCGGTCGCAGGGTCATGGCCGGGGTGCACCCACTGGAAGATCTCGCGCCCCGTGACGTGGTCGCGTCGGCCATCAGCCGCTGCCTCCGGGGTGCGCCGGGCGGTATCGGCGATCACGTGTTCCTCGATGCCACCCACATGGGCGACGGGTTCGCCACGCGGTTTCCATCCATCACCGCCGCCTGTCGCGCGGTGGGTATCGACCCGGCCACTCAGCGCATTCCCGTGGCACCCGCCGCTCACTACGCCTGCGGCGGCATCGCCGCCGATCTCGATGGCACCACCAGCCTGCAGGGGTTGTACGCCGTGGGCGAGGTGGCCTCCACCGGGGTCCACGGGGCCAACCGGTTGGCCTCGAACTCCCTCACCGAAGGGTTGGTGGCAGGCCTTCGTACTGGTCGACATCTGGCCGAGGCGCTTCCACCAGCTGTCATCCCCCACCACGCTGCCACCCTTGCCGAACCGGTCGATGGGCCGCTCATGAACCCGGCCTGGCGCGTCGATCTCCGCTCCGCCATGTCCAGCCACGTGGGGGTGGTGCGTGACGCCGCCGGTCTCGCCGCTGCCGCAGCCCGTCTCGACACCCTCGCCGCCATGTCGTCGGAAGCCGTCACCGGTTCACGCCGTGCCTGGGAGGCCACGAACGGCCTCATGGTGGCTCGGGCCGTGGTGGCTTCGGCGGCCGCACGCACCGAGAGCCGAGGGTGCCACCGTCGTAGTGATTGGCCCGAGCCCTCACCGCACTGGGTCACCCACCTCACCGTGCATCTGGACGGCGGTGCCTTCCGGGTCAGCGGCACACCCTCGGAGACCTCCTCATGAGAACATGGCACCCCCTCACTGACTCCACGCGCCGCCGGCTCGCCGATCTGGGGGTGGACCCCGATGCTGTCGCTCATCTCGTGCGAGCCACGGTTGCCGAAGACCTCGCCGGCGGTCTCGACCTGACCTCGGTGGCGACCGTGCCTTCGGACCAGCGCAGTACCGCCAGCTTCACCAGTCGCGCCGACGGCGTGGTGGCCGGTCTGGCGGTGGCCGTGGCCGTGCTGGAGGCCGTGTGTGGTCCGGCTCTGTCCGACGTGACCTACCTCGCTGCCGACGGTGACAGGGTGGTGATGGGGCAGTCGCTGCTGCGGGTCACGGCACCCACTCGCTCCATGCTCACCGCCGAACGCTCGGCGTTGAACCTGCTGTGTCACCTGTCGGGTGTGGCCACCGCTACCCGGCGGTGGGCCGACGAGTTGGAGGGAACGGGTGCTGTGGTGCGCGACACCCGCAAGACCACCCCCGGCTTGCGGGCGCTCGAGAAGATGGCCGTGCGCTGCGGGGGTGGACGCAATCATCGCATGGCGTTGTCGGATGCTGCGCTGGTGAAGGACAATCACGTCGCCGCCGCCGGAGGCGTCGCCGCAGCCTTCGCCCTGGTGCGGGCTCTGGCCAGCGACGTGACCGTCGAGATCGAGGTCGACGACCTCGACGGTCTGGTCGAGGCCATCGATGCAGGCGCAGATCTCATTCTGCTCGACAACTTCACCGTGGACGAGATGACTGCAGCCGTGTCACTTCGGGACGAGCGGGCACCCCGGGTCATGCTGGAGGCGAGTGGCGGTCTCACACTCGATACCGCTCGGTCTGTGGGTGCCACGGGGGTCGACTACATCGCCGTGGGAGAACTCACGCACTCCGCCCGGGTGCTCGACATCGGACTGGATCTCGAGACACTCGCCTGAGGGCTGTCAGAACACCGCCAAGATGTCGATGACCAGCACCACGTCGGTGGCGGGAGGCAACCCCAACTCGGCATTGCCCGTTGCGCCGAAGGCCATCGAGAACGGCATGACGACCAGTCGCCGCCCTCCTTGGGCCGAGCCCAACATCGCCTCGTACATGCCGGGCACCAGTTGACCCTCGGCCACGATGAGGCGAACCGGTCCCGCCCCGTCCCATGTGCTGTCCAGCAGTTCGCCTGTGTCGCCCCGGTACACCATGAGTTGCGCCAGGACGTTGGAACCCTCTTCCACCACACGGCCGTCGCCCACCACCAGATCGTCGATACGCAGTTCGGTGGCACCGTTGGAGATCGGTGCTTCCACCTGTGGGGCATCCTCGGGGTTGGACGCCGGCACCACGGCTCGGATGTCGACCACGAACGACAAGGCGTCACCGGGTTGGATGATGCCGCCAGGACTGTCGTCGCCGTAGGCGAGGTCGGCCGGAATGTCGAGTTGGAGGCGCCCACCCTCTTGCGAGCCGACCAGGCCCTGCTCCCAGCCTGCGATCACACTGCGGGTTCCCAGCACCGCCATGAAGGGTGCGCCGCTATCCCAGCTGTTGTCGAACTCCTCGCCGTCGGCGCTGCGCGCCCCCACGTAATCCACCACCACGGCATCGCCCAACTGCGCCTCCCGGCCGCTGCCGGGGACGATCTCGGTGATCACGAGTTCGGTTGGCAGTTCTGCCGGCACGCTGACCACCGGTCGCACCGAGGTGTCCTCGGGCGAGGGCGCTGCCGTCGTGGCAGGCATGGCCGAGGTGGTGGTCGAGTCGGAGTCGGAGTCGGGCGATGAACTGTCGTTGCCCGACGATCCGCAGCCCGCCAGCATCAGGACCACCAGGGCGCCTACCAGCCACTGTCCGCGTCGCATCATCTCCCCGACGCTATCGCTGGGCTGCCCACGCCGCCTCGGCCTCACCGAGCGGGGTGGAGGCGGGACCTCGAACGAAGGGCCAGACCTCCTCGCTGATACGGCGATAGTTGCCCTCGGCCCGCAACTGTCCCAACAGCGCGTACAAGCCGAGGTTGATGCGCTGGATGAACACGAAGGCTCGGGGGACCGTGGCGTAGGGAGCGATGGGACTCGATCGGTCGAAGGTGTGTCGCACGATGCGACTGGCGTAGTCGGGGGTCCAGGCCATGGTGCGGTCCTCCCGCACCGGTTCGTAGAAATGCGAGAAGTAGTCGCCCACCGCCTCGGTGCTCACCGGCGCACCGCTGCGCAGGAGGCCGGCCTGCTCCACCACTCGGCGGAATTCGGCGGGATCACGGTCGATCACCGCAGCGCGCACCATGCCCAGGAACGTGGCCATGTCGGTGTCGTCGAAGCGCTTCACCAGTCCGAAGTCGAGGAAGGTCACCCGCCCGTCCCCGTGGAACAGGTAGTTGCCGGGGTGCGGATCACCGTTGAACAACTGCATGCCGTACAGGCTGCGAAACACGAAGCGGAACAGCGCTTCGGCAGCCAGGTCCCGTTGGTGCTGATCCCAGGTCATCAGTTCGGCCCAGGTGTGTCCGTTCACCAGTTCCGTGGTGAGCACCTTGGCGCTCGAGTACGCCGGCAGCACATCGGGTACATGGATGAACGGGTGTCCCCGGTAGCGCTCGGCAAAGTGCTGCTGGTTGGCGGCCTCGAGTCGGTAGTCGAGCTCCTCCACGAGCCTGGCTTTGATCTCGGCCACCATCTCGTCGGGTTCCAGACCCTGGAAACTGCGCGCCAGGATGCCGCCCAAGAGGTCGGCGTTGGCCAGATCAGCTTCGACCGCTTCGGCCACACCGGGGTACTGGACCTTCACCGCCACTGCTCTGGGTTCACCTCGCTCGGTGTCCATGGCGATGGCGCGGTGTACCTGTCCGATGGACGCCGAGGCGATCGGTTCCGGGTCCCATTCCAGGAACAGCCGATCGGGAGACGCTCCCAGTTGCTGCTCGACCACCTCGGCGGCCAGTTCCGAACTCATGGGTGGTGCGTTCGACTGAAGTTCGGCCAACGCGGCGCGTAGCGGCGCGGGCAGCCCATCATCGAGGTAGCTGGCCATCTGCCCCAGCTTCATGAGGGCACCCTTCAGCTGGCCCAACCGCTCGGCGACCTGTGCCGCCGTGCGCAACTCGCGCTCGGCGTCCAACGCCACCCGGCGTTCGGCCGACGCGAACACTTTCTTCGCCGCCGTCGAGGCATACGTGGCCCCCACTCGGGTTCCCAACCGGGCCAGTTGGGTGTTGCGGGCCCAGCGGCTTCGTCTGATCACCGTGCGGTCACCCGACTCGTCACCTGAGCGTCCACGACGTGGTGGACGGCGGTGATGAGGGTGTCGGTGAACCGCCCTGCCTGAGCCACTGCGGCATCGTGCTCCCCGTCGACCCGGTGGACACGGGCATGGGGAATGGACTCGGCCAGGCGGATCTGGCGGTGCACGGGCACCACTCGGTCACGCATGGTGACCACCACCGAGGTGGGGACGTCGATATCGCCGAGCCAACTGTGGGCCGAGAACGATCCCAACGCCCCGCCTGCTTCCAAAACCATGCGCCAATCGTGACGCGTGGCTTCCTGGAGTGCCCAAGGTCCCCAACGCTCGGCACGGCGCTTGAGGAACACCTGATCGGTGACCCAGTGCCTGGTCGGTGGGGGAGCGAGGCGGGCCATGGCTCCCAGACCTCCAAGACCGAGGAACGACATCCGCTCGGTGCGACTGTGCGAGAACTGAGCGGCCGTGGCGCACAAGACCAGGCCCTGCACGCTGGGTGCGTGGCGTCGCCAGGTCAGCAGGGCCACCGGCCCACCCATGGAGTAGCCCACGGGAACGAATCGGTCGATGCCCAGTTCGTTGGCCAGACATGCGGCATCGTCGGCGCAGTCGGCCAACCTGAACACGCGTCGCGTCCGCAGTCCACGCCCGTGCCCCCGGTGATCCAGAGCCACGACCCGGAAGTGTCGCCCGAGACCTTCGTACAGGGCGAAAAAATTGAGATCGGCCGTGGCCGTCCACCCGTGCAACAGCAGCACCACCGGGGCGTCGGGGCGCGGTCCGGGGAGTTCCCGCACGAAGGTGGTGCCCCGTCCGGGCAGCACCACCTCCCGTCCGGGGGGCAGTACTGGGACCTCGACCTCGTCGCTCATGGGGGTCAGGGCAACTCGACGCTGACCACTTCCACCCTCAGGGTGGCACCCGTGGGTGTGGTGTAACTCACGAAGTCGCCCACCTTGGCACCCATGAGCGCCTGGCCCAACGGTGACTGCGGACTCATGAGTTCGTAGTCCTCGTGCCGTTCCTCGAGGGACGCCAGGAGGAATGTCTGCGACTCGTCCTCGTCGTCGCCCTCGAACAGGACGTTCACGACGCTTCCGGGCTTTACCGTGCCGTCGTCCACCACGTCCACGATCTCGCAATGCTCGAGGATCGCTTCCAGGTGGCGGATACGGCCTTCCATGTGGCCCTGCTCGTCCTTGGCGGCGTGATAGTCGCCGTTCTCCGAGAGGTCACCCAGTTCACGTGCCCGCTCGATCTTCTGGGCCACCTCGATGCGGCCCCGGGTGGTGAGGTCCTCGTACTCGTCGACCAGACGCTGGTGGGCTACCCGTGACAGATGATGGATCTGCGGCATGCGATCACAGGGTATCGGGGTGCGGCATGGGTGGGGTGACCGTGCTGCGACTACGGTTCAGGGCCATGTCCGGCACCGATTCCGCCCCCTCTCGTCGTCATCGTCTCGCCGTGATCGGGGGCGACGGTATCGGCCCTGAGGTCATCGCCGAAGCCTTGAAGGTGGTCGCCGCCGCGGGTGTCGCAGTGGACGTCACCGAGTTCGATCTCGGTGGTGCCCGGTACCTCCGTGATGGTGAGATCCTGTCGGACGCCACGCTGGCGGCACTGCGCGACTTCGACGCCATTCTGTTGGGAGCGGTGGGCACACCCGACGTTCCTCCCGGTGTCATCGAGCGGGGCTTGCTGCTGAAGATGCGCTTCGAGTTGGACCTGTACGTGAACCAGCGTCCCTTCGTCGGCAGGGCACCGGGTCACAGCACCCCGCACGAATTCGTCGTGATCCGGGAGAACACCGAGGGCCCTTATGTGGGCGAGGGCGGTGTGCTGCGACGCGGCACCCCCCACGAGGTCGCCACCCAGGGCAGCGTGAACACTCGCATGGGGGTGGAACGCTGTCTCCGCTATGCCTTCGAGCTGGCCATGACACGGTCACGCAAGCATGTGACGTTGGTGCACAAGACCAACGTGCTGACCTTCGCCGGCGACCTTTGGCAGCGGACCTTCGACCTCGTGGCCGCCGAGTACCCCGAGGTGGGGACCGCCTACAACCACGTCGATGCCGCCTGCATCTACTTCGTGCAGGATCCACACCGCTACGACGTCGTCGTCACCGACAATCTGTTCGGCGACATCCTCACCGATCTCGGCGGCGCGGTGTCGGGAGGGATCGGCCTCGCCTCCAGCGCCAACTTGAACCCCGCTCGCACCGGCCCGTCCATGTTCGAACCGGTGCACGGGTCAGCCCCCGACATCGTTGGCACCGGCAAGGCCAATCCCACTGCTGCGGTGCTGTCGGCGGCGCTCATGCTCGACTTCTTGGGTGAGACCTCGGCGGCCGACCGCATTCGTCGTGCGTGCGCCGATCCTGTGGCGGGTACCACCAGCGAGGTGGGCGACATCCTGGCGGCGCGCGTTGCAGGCGACGCGCCGGTGTCGGACTGACTAGCGTGCGTCGTCATGCCCATCACGACGACACCGAAAATTTGGCTGAACGGCGACCTGGTCGACTGGGACCAGGCCCAGATCCATGTGCTGACGCATTCGCTGCACTACGGCACCGCCGTGTTCGAGGGCATCCGGGCCTACGAGACCTCTGAGGGTCCGGCGGTGTTCCGCCTCCGTGAGCACATCGAGAGGCTGCACAACAGCGCCAAGATCGTCGGTATGGAGATCCCGTACTCGGTGGACGAGTTGATCGAGGCCACCAAGGCCACGGTGCGTTCCACAGGGTTGCCTGCCTGCTACATCAGGCCGCTGGCCTACTACGGGTACGGCGAGATGGGCCTCAATACCTTGCCGTGCTCGGTGGACGTGGCCATCGCCTGCTGGCCGTGGGGTGCGTATCTGGGCGACGACGCCGTGGAGAAGGGCGTGCGCATGAAGATCTCGTCTTGGACTCGCCACGACCACAACACCATGCCTCCTGCGGCCAAGACCACCGGCAACTACGTGAACTCTTCACTCGCCAAGGTGGAGGCGCTGAAGGCCGGCTACGACGAGGCGATCATGCTGGCACCCAATGGCCTGGTGGCCGAGTGCACGGGAGAGAACATCTTCGCCGTGCGCAACGGCATCATCCTCACTCCGCCCCTGTCGGCCGGCGCACTCGAGGGCATCACGCAGAACTCGGTCATGACCATCGCCCGCGATCACGGCTTCGACGTGCGGGTGGACAACATTGCCCGCAGCGATCTGTACATCGCCGAAGAGATCTTCGTGTGCGGCACGGCGGCCGAGGTGTCGTCGGTGAACTCGGTGGACGACCGCAAGGTTCCGTGTCCCGGTCCCATGACGCGGGCCATCGCCGCCACCTACGCCAAGGCCGTGCGAGGCCAGGATTCTCGCTACACGCACTGGTGCGATGTCGTGTGATGAGGTGTACAGTTCCGGGCGTGACGTGCCGCCCTGCTGCCGCCATCATCATTTCGTAGCGCACGTGGCCCCACCACGTGCGCCTGAAGCCGCCCCTGTGGGCGGCTTCTTGCATTCCCGGGAGAGGTTCATCTCATGAGCACCAACCAAGCCACGACCACCGCCGAAGCCGTCGAAGTGTTCGACACCACCCTGCGCGACGGCCTGCAGGTGGAAGGCGTGTCGGCCACCGTCGAGGACAAGCTGCGCATCGCCGAGCAACTCGACCGACTGGGCGTCCACTACATCGAGGGTGGTTGGCCGGGAGCCAACCCGAAAGACATCGAGTTCTTCGCTCGTGCCGCCACCGAGTTGAACCTCACCACGTCCACACTGGTGGCGTTCGGGTCCACCCGCCGCCCCCGGGGCAAGGTCGACGACGATGCCACGCTTCGTCACCTCATCGAAGCCGGTACGTCGGCGGTATGCATCGTGGCCAAGTGCTCCGAGTACCAGGTCACCGAAGCCCTGCAGACCACCCTGGACGAGGGGTTGGCCATGATCGGGGATTCGGTGGAGTTCTTGGCCGGCCACGGCCGTCGGGTGCTGGTGGACATGGAGCACTTCTTCGACGGCTACAAGCAGAACTCCGAGTACACCATGCGGGCCGTGGAGGCCGCCGTGGTGAAGGGAGCCAGCCATCTCGTGCTGTGCGACACCAACGGTGGCAGCCTGCCCCATGAGATCGAGGCCATCGTGGCCGAGGTGGTGCGGCACGTGGGGCGTGACGTCACCGTGGGCATCCACTGCCACGACGACACCGGTTGCGCCGTGGCCAATTCCATGGCCGCGGTGCGGGCAGGGGCTCGTCATGTGCAGGGCACGCTGAACGGCCTGGGTGAGCGGACGGGTAACGCCAACCTCACCACCATCATTCCCAACCTGCAACTGAAACTGGGCCATCCGTGCCTGCCCGAGGGTCGCATGGAGCATCTCACGTCGGTCAGTCACCATGTCGCCGAACTGCTGAACCGTCCGTTGAACCCGCAGGCGCCCTACGTCGGGGCGTCGGCGTTCGCTCACAAGGCGGGCCTTCACGTCAGCGCCATCGCCCGCGCCAAGGACGCCTACGAGCATGTGAACCCGGAACTGGTGGGGAACGGGACCCGGTTCGTGGTCAGTGAGATGGCCGGTCGCGCCACCATTCAGATGAAGGCCGACGAACTGGGCCTCACCATGGACGGCCCTGCCGTGAACCAGGTCATCGATGACCTCAAGCGTCTCGAGCACGAGGGCTATCACTTCGAGGCAGCCGACGCGTCTCTCGAACTGCTGATGCGTCGCGCCGCTGGTTGGCAGCAGCCGTGGTTCCGCATGGAGAGCATGCGTGTGATCACCGATGAGTTGCCCAACGGGGCGTTCACCACCGAAGCGACGGTGAAGGTCTGGGTCGGCGACGAGCGCCGGGTGAGCACTGCCGAGGGCAACGGGCCGGTGAACGCCATCGACCAGGCCCTGCGCAGCGCGCTCGGCGGCTCGTTCCCGGAACTGGGGCGCATTCACCTCACCGATTTCAAGGTACGCATCCTCGACGGAGCCACGGCCACAGGCGCCGTGACCCGCGTGCTCCTCGACGCCACCGACGGCGATCAGTCGTGGACCACCATCGGTGTCAGCTCCAACATCATCGAGGCCTCGTGGCGTGCTCTGGAAGAGTCGATCGTGTTCGGTCTGCTGCGGGCGCAGCGCAGCGAGTAGAACTAGGGCCGTTATGGCAGCGCCCAAGTTCGCACCCGTCCCGCCCGCCACTCCCGGCCGCGGCTACCACTCGCCCCACCATGTGCCGACGTCGTGGTCGTCGCAGCGTCCCGCCGAGATCCATGGTCGTCAACCCGAGGCCGAGGGTCTGGGTCGACCCGGACCGGACCAGGGCTACGGGTTGATGTTGGCCGAGCGGCTTCGGCCACGTGTGATGGCCCAGCCAGGTGAGTCGGTGGATGACGCCCTGCGTGGTGCGTTGAACATCGGCCTGCGCCGTGCGTCGCTGTTCGGCAGGGCACCGGTCATCCATGACCTGCGGTTGGCGCTCACCATCTGGGGTTGGCTCGACGCCGATCCGCCTGCGGACCTCGTGGCCACCCGTCGGACGCTCTTCGAAGGAGTCGCCAACGCAGTACACCACTACAGCGAGGGTCGGCGTCTGGCCGATCTGGTGCCCGAGGCCACGCTGCGCATGACCCCTGAGGTGGTGGCCACACGCTGGCGCACCGACTGGCGCACCCTCACCGGAGCCTGAGCACTGGATTCCAACTCGCGCCTGCTCGCCGACGCCGCCCACGCCTCACGGCGCACCTCGCCGTTTGCCGGTGAGGTCGTGGTGCTCCTGGCGCCGCTTCTCGTCGAGCGAGTGGGTCTGAAGGTGTTCCATGTGGATGAAGTGGCCGAGATGCGCCTGCCTGGCGAGCCACGCCCGCGCCGGTGGGGCTTCGTTGCGCTCACATCACACGGCATCGCAGTGGGGTGGCGCCATGGGTGGCGTCGCCGCCGTACGGGACGCCGGTGGCTGGGCGTCGACGACGTGCTGGAGTGGGCATGGCACGATGACGGTCTTCGGTTGGTCACCGACGACGGTGACATCGAGTTGGCGTGGAGGCCCGGCAGCGTGCAGCGGGTCGACACCGAAGAGGCCTTCCTCCGACACGCGCCGTTGGGATGAACCGCATGGCTGACACCGACATCATCATCCCTGACGCCTCGTGGTGGGACCGGATCATCGCCACCGACGCCCGCAACTTCGGGATTCCCGCTGACAGTTTCGCCGATCCGGCCAACCGCCAGTTGCTGGCGTTGGACCGGTTTCGTGTGGCGTGGTCGGCGGGCGATGTCGCCGGTCAGGCGACCTCTGTCCCCTTGGACTTGACGCTTCCCGGTGGTGTGACCGTACCGGCTATGGGGGTGACATGGGTCTCGGTGAATGCCGGTCACCGGCGGCGCGGGGTCCTGCGACGCCTCCTCGACGAGGTGCACGCTGACGGACGACTGCGAGGCGAGCCCGTGCAGATCCTCCACGCATCCGAGGCTGGCATCTATGGCCGCTTCGGCTACGGGGAGGTCACCGAGTGGTGGGGTGTCGAGTTGGACGCTGCATCGGCTCGCCTGCATGCGAACGGACTGCCAGCCGATGATCTTCTGCCGATCACCGAGGCGTCCAGCCTCGAGGCGGATGGTCATGTGGAGGCGATGTTCGACGCCGTGCGACGGCAACGCCCCGGAGAGGTGAGTCGTGCCGAGGCGATGTGGCAGGTCATGCGAAATCGGTGGCGGGTCGCCCTGGGCGATGCCTTGCCGGCACAGGTCATCACGTGTGACGGGGGTTATGCGACCTATCGCATCGCCCCTCGTTGGGATGTCCCCGAGCGAGGCGGCCGACCCAGCCATGTCATGACGGTGGTGGACGTCATGGCGCTCACCCCACAGGCGCATCGTTCGTTGTGGCATCGCATGATCCACACCGATCTGGTGGCGACCATCAGGTGCTCGGTGTTGTCCCCCGATGATCCACTGCCGTTGCTGTTGGCCGATCGGCGGTGGTTGCGCACCACCAGCATGCACGACGGATTGTGGATGCGAGTCGATGATCCCGTGGGGGCGTTCGCCGCACGTCGCTACGGTTCCCACGACCGTCTGACCCTTGCAGTCGATGGTCGGCTGGTCACCATCGAAGGATCAACCGAGGGATCCGACTGTGGCGAAGGGGGTGCATCGCCTGACCTCGTCGTGGACCCTCGGGCCCTCGGGCCGTTGCTCATGGGTCCACGCTCGTTCCACCGGTTGGTGGCGTCAGGCCTGATCGTGCCGTCGTCGCAGGAGATGGCACACCGGGCGGCACGATTCTTCGCCGCCGACCGATCGGCGCACTGTTCGACGCACTTCTGAACCGAGGACGCCGAATAGGGTCCACCGTATGGACTTCGCCATTCCCGCCGACATCCAGGCCACCCTCGACGAACTCGATGCCTTCATCGAACGCGAGATCAAGCCACTCGAGCAGGCCGATGACAACATGCGGTTCTTCGATCACCGGCGGGAGTGGGCACGTACCGACTTCGAGAACGGTGGTGTGCCCCGCGAGGACTGGGAAGCACTGTTGCGCGAGATGCGTCGCCGAGCCGACGCCGCCGGGTTCCTTCGCCGAGCACTCCCTGCCGAGTACGGCGGCCATGATGCGTCGAATCTCGAGATGGCGATCATCCGTGAACACCTCGCCACCAAGGGTCTGGGTCTGCACAACGACCTTCAGAACGAGTCGAGCATCGTGGGCAACTTCCCCACGGTGCTGATGATGCGCGACTTCGGCACCGACGAACAGAAGGCGCAGTGGATGCCCGGCTTTCTCGACGGGACCAAGCGCCTGGCGTTCGGCCTCACCGAACCCAACCACGGCAGCGATGCCACGTACCTGGAGACCACGGCCGTGCGTGACGGCGAGGAGTGGATCATCAACGGGGCCAAGCGGTGGAACTCGGGTCTGCACCACGCCACCCACGACATCATCTTCGCCCGCACCTCGGGCGAGCCGGGCAAGCCACTGGGCATCACGGCGTTCCTCGTGCCCACCGACTCACCGGGCTTCAAGGTGGAGTTCTTCTGGTGGACGTTCAACATGCCCACCGACCACGCCGAGGTGAGCCTCACCGACGTGCGGGTGCCCCACAGTGCCGTCTTCGGTCGGGTGGACCACGGTCTGGAGTTGGCTCAGCACTTTGTGCACGAGAACCGCATCCGACAGGCGGCGTCGTCGCTGGGGGCGGCCCAGTACTGCATCAACGAGGCTGTCGCCTATTCCAACTCCCGTGTGACCTGGGGCAAGAAGCTGTCCACCAACCAGGGCATCCAGTTCCCGTTGGTCGAGTTGCACACCGAGGCCGCCATGTTGCGCCAGCTCATCCGCTACACGGCGTGGATGATGGACCAACGCCACCACATGGAGGTCACCCACATGGTGGCCATGTGTAACTACCGGGCCAACCGTCTTGCCTGTGACGCCGCCGACCGGGCGATGCAGACCTGCGGAGGCGTCGGCTACAGCCGCCACATGCCCTTCGAGCACATCTACCGGCATCACCGCCGATACCGCATCACCGAGGGTTCCGAGGAGATCCAGATGCGCAAGGTGGGCAGCCACCTGTTCGGTTTCGCGCCACTACCCGATCGTCGCTGATGCGCGCGCATTAGCGTGACAGCCATGTCTGCTACCCCCGACGGCACCCCGGTCGACATCAAACCCCGTAGCCGCGACGTCACCGACGGTATTCAGAAAGCGGCCTCGCGCGCCATGTTGCGGGCGGTGGGTCTCACCGACGACGACTGGGAGAAGCCCCAGATCGGCATCGCCTCGTCGTGGAACGAGATCACTCCATGCAACGTCTCCATCAGGCGTCTCACCGCTGCGGCGAAGGACGGGGTGCGGACGGCCGGTGGTGTGGGTCTGGAGTTCGGCACCATCACTGTGTCGGACGGGATCTCCATGGGTCACGAAGGCATGCGAGCATCGCTGGTGAGCCGTGAGGTGATCTGCGACTCGGTGGAGGCGGTCATGCACGCCGAACGCCTCGATGGTCTGGTCGCGACCGGCGGATGCGACAAGAGCATGCCCGGCATGATGATGGCCATCGCCCGGCTGAATCTGCCTGCGGTGTTCGTGTACAACGGCTCCACCCTGCCCGGTTACTTGAACGGCACGGTGCTCGACATCACCAGTGTGTTCGAGGCCATCGGTGCGTGTGCGGCGGGCAAGATCACCGAAGACGAACTCACCGCCATCGAACGCAATGCGTGCCCGGGTGAGGGTGCCTGCGGCGGCATGTTCACCGCCAACACCATGAGTTCCATCGGCGAGGCACTGGGCCTGTCACTGCCCGGTTCGGCCTCTCCGCCGGCGGTCGACCGTCGTCGAGAGGACGACGCCCGCCGGGCCGGTGCCGCTGTGGTGAACATGCTGCGCCTGGGTATCAGGCCCAGTGACATCCTCACCCGTAAGGCGTTCGAGAACGCCATCGCGTTGTTCAATGCTCTGGGTGGTTCGACCAACGCAGTACTGCACCTACTTGCCATCGCGAATGAGGCGCGAGTGCCCCTCGAGTTGGAGGACTTCAACCGCATCGCAGCCAAGGTGCCCCACATCGCCGACATGAAGCCAGGTGGCAGGTTCCACATGACCGATCTGGACCGTATCGGTGGCGTGCCGGTGGTCATGAAGCATCTGTTGGAGGCCGGTCTGTTGCACGGCGACGTGCTGACCTGTACCGGCAAGACGCTCGCCGAGAACCTCGCCGAGATCGACCCTCCTGGCCCCGATGGTGTGGTGGTGCATCCGCTCGCTGAGCCCATCAACCCCGAAGGCGGCATCGTGGTGCTGCGCGGCTCGCTGGCACCGGCTGGTTCGGTGGTCAAGGTCGCTGGCCTCACTCCCGATCAGCGCACCTTCGAGGGTACGGCCCGTGTGTTCGACGGGGAGGACGGTGCCATGGCGGCTGTCATGGCCGGTGAGATCCAGCCCAACACGGTGATCGTGATCCGCTACGAAGGGCCCAAGGGCGGCCCGGGTATGCGTGAGATGTTGGCCATCACCGGTGCCCTGAAGGGCGTGGGGCGTGGGGCCGACTGCGCGCTGATCACCGACGGCCGCTTCTCGGGCGGGACATGGGGGTTCTGCATCGGCCACGTGGCACCCGAAGCCGTGGACGGTGGCCCCATCGCCTTCGTGCGCGACGGCGACCGCATTCGCATCGACGTGGCCACGCACTCGCTGGACCTGCTCGTGGACGACGCCGAACTCGAAGCGCGTCGGCAGGGCTGGGCACCGATGGCGCCCCGCTACACCTCGGGTGTGTTGGGCAAGTACGCCCGGTTGGCCCAGGGTGCCGACAAGGGAGCCATCACCAACTTGCTGTGACCCGACTCAGATGGCGGTCCTCTGTGTGCCGTCGGGTCGGGTGATGACCAACTGACCGTCGGCTGCTCGCTCGATGCTCGTCCCACTGTTGGCTTTCCAGCGGTTGTGGAACGGGCAGAGGCGGGCAGCATTGGCCTGATCGGTGAGGCCACCCCTGTGCCACGGGTGCAGGTGATCGATCTCGATGATGGGGTGATCGCACCCGGGCATATCGCACCAGGTGCCCAACTGTTGCGCGGCCTTGCGCGCGGAGCCCGTGAACACACGGCTGGTGCGGCCGAGGTCGATGGTGGTCCCGGAGGCGTCGATGACGGCACGATGGATGTTGCCCCATAGTGCTGCGGTGGCGGCGTCGACGGGGTGGAGGGGAATGCCGGTGATGGTGTGGCAGCACCCCCGAACGCCCGCTGCGTCATGGGGGATGGGCTGTCGCGTGACCGCGGCATCGAAGGTGGCTGCGTCCATGACGATGCCGACATCGACGGTGATGCTGCCCTGGGGGCCGAGCGATGCCAGGCACATGGCCATGAACGCGTCCGCACGGCGTTGTGCACCGGTGCGTCCCAGCACGCCCGGCGTGATGGACGCCGCTCTGTCGCGGTCGAACTCGGCCCGGGTGAACGCTTCGAGGATGGCCTCCACCTCGGCCCCCATGGCCGTGGACAGCACGGCGCGGATGGTCACGCGATCTCCCGCCACGGTGATCGTGGCAGTTCGTCGTTCGTGTGCGCTGCGGTGGTCTGGTTCGATGCCGTCCGTGTCGGCCCGGTGCACCCAATGCTGCACGGCGCGTTCGAAGTCGGCGTAGCAGAGGGTGCGTGCAAAGCCGAGCAGCAGGTCGAACATGTCGAGGTCGATGGTGAGCAGGTGCCCCACCCGGGGCCGGGCTGCGGTTCGTGCCAACAGTCGAACCTGTTCCACACCGAGTTCTCCGTGCTCGAGGCCATCGAGCACCTGGGGTGCCAGGCGGCACAGCACCACGGTGAGCCATCGGTCGCGGGCCAGGCTGCGCGACACATGGGCGCAGCCCATCTGGAAGGACCGGATATTGCGGTGACCGTCGTCGCGGTACAGGCCCGTGCGTTCCACGAGGTCGAGGTGGTGGATGATGGACGCCTCGGCACGGCGCAGGGTCCGCTCCAAGACCTGCGCATGGTCCACCACCGTGGGAATGGTCAGCAGACCAGGGGGATCAGAGAGATGGGTACTCATGTTCCCCAGTCTGACCCCGGGGTGTGGCAGGGTTACGCCGCCACCCGTCGACCCGCCCACCAAGTGAACGCCGACCGCCACCCCACCAACAGCACGAAGGTGGCCACCCCGGCCACGATCACGAACGCCGTCGCTGTTCCGTCGTCCCACAGCACCTTGCGCAGCACCATGCCGACGGTCAGGGTGATGGCCCACAGCCCCAAGGCCCACTCGGTCGACGTGGGGCGGCGCCACAGGCGCAACACCAACCAACCCAGGCACAAGGCCACCAGGAACGGCGCCGCCGCGCCCACCACGCCGGACGCGTCGACAGCCTCGTCGTGGTTGCGGCGACCCACCGACACGAACGCCACGATGGCCACGACATCGGCGGCGACAGCGCCGAGCACACGACGGTTCATGCGCTTGGGCCCAGCTTCTCGATGGTGACGATGGCGTTGTAGTCGGGCACTTTGCTGTGCTGCTCCCGCACGGTCGGGTCGATGAGAGCGTTGGCCTCGGGCCAGTGCACCTGCACGCTGCGCGCTGCCAGACGAACCAGGGTGGCGGTGCCGTCGAAAGTGCCGTGCGCACTGCGCAATCGGACCCGATCGCCAGCGACGACCCCGAGGCGTTGGGCGTCAGTCTCGTCGAGGTACACGGCATCGCGAGCCGCGCCTGTCAGTGGGTCCACCTTCGAGAACACCATGGTGTTGAACTGACGGCCACGCCGATTGGAGCAGAAGAATTCGTCGGGACCCAGGGTCTGGGGTCGCACGTCCACCGTGGTGAACCGGCCCCGTCCCGACGGGGTGGGGAAGTGGCCGCCGGCGCACAGGTGACGTCCGCCGTACTGCACCGCATCGCCGGTGGCCGACAGATGCTCGATTCCGGCATAGCGGGGGACCACCTTGGCGATCTCGGCTCTCAAGTCGGTGTTGGTGTGCCAGTCGAAGGCATCGGCCAGGTCGGGGCGCACTCGCATGGCCACATCGGCGTACACCCGCCATTCGCTGCGCGCCTCGCCGGGAGGGTCGATGACCTGGGGACTGAAGGCGATCTGCCGTTCCGTGGTGGTGGAGGTGCCACCGCCCTCCTGCTCGTAGCGGGTCGCCATGGGCAACAGGATCACGTCGTCACCCTCGGTGAACATCTGACGGGTGAGCACGATGTCGGAATGGACCCGCAGGCCCACACGACCGAAGGCTCGGGCCACTGCACCGGCGTCGGGTAGGACCTCCATCAAGTTCGATCCGTCGCACCACAGCACGTCGAGTTCACCGGCGTCGGCCGCGTCGATCATCTCGGGAGCGGTGAGGCCCGGCCGTGAGGGGACATCGAAACCCCAGAGTGAGGCCAACTCGGCGGCGTGTTCGGCATCCACCGAGACTCCACCCGGGAATGCTGTGGCGTAGGCACCCATCTCGGCACCACCTTGAACCCCGGAATGTCCCCGAATGGGCATGAGTCCGGCACCGTCGCGCCCCACGTTCCCTCGGGCCAGGCCCACGTTCACGATGGCCTGCACACCCTCCACGCCATGGCGGTGCTGGGTGATGCCCATACTCCAGATCAGCACCGCACCCCGAGCGCCGGCGTAGAGATCCACGAAGGATTCCACCTGGGCGAGGGTGAGCCCACTGGCCTCCAGCAGGTCGTCCATGACCAACCCGTCCAGCATGGCCACGAGGTCGTCCCAGCCCTCGGTGTGGTCGTCGATGAACGCACGGTCCACCGCTCCCCGAGCGATCAGGACCTTCAGCACGGCGTTGGCCAAGGCCACATCGCCTTCGGGGCGTACGGGGAGGTGCAGATCGCAGAGTTGTGTGCCGAACAACGCAGATTCGAGGTTGGAGGGAACCCAGTACCGCTCGAGACCTGGCTCGAGGTAGGGGTTGATGACCACGACCTTGGCACCGTTCTTCTTGGCCAGGTACAGGTACTTCGTGAACACCGGTTGGTTGTTGGCCACATTGGCGCCCCACAGCACGATGAGGTCGGTCTCCAGCACGTCGGCCAGGCTGCAGGTGCTGGCGGCCTCGCCGATGGTGGCCTTCAACCCCACCGTGGACGGTGCGTGACAGGTGCGGGCGGCCGAGTCGATGGAGGCGATGCCCATGGCACGGGCGGCCTTTCCGGCGGCGTAGTACACCTCGTTGGTGAGGCCCCGACTGGTGAGGTACACCGCCGACCGATCACCGCCCGCCCTCCGAATGGCGTCGGCGATCGCGTCGAGGGCCTCGTCCCACGTGATGCGCCGAAACCCGGGTTCGCCACGCCGCCGCCGCATCGGATGGGCGAGGCGACCCATCTCTCGGAGGTCGGTGGACGACAGGTTGGCCAGCCAGGTCACGTCGCTCAGGACATCGTGGTCGAAGGGCTCGGCCACGTTCACTTCCAGCAGCTTCAGCCTTGTGGTGCACAGGTGCACCCCGTCCAGCGTCCAGTCGTGGAAGCCGGCCACACCCAGGGCGCAACCGTCGCACACACCCTGGGACAGGATCTTCCAGGCCTTGCGAGGCGCGTGACGCACCGACAGCGCCACCTTCACCATGTCGCCGTAGTGGTTCGGTTTCTGCTGACCGATGCCGTTGGGTGACAGGCCCACCCACGATGACGGGGTCCAGCGGTGGATGCCGACCATGGTGGAGGCGGGGCCTCAGGCCTCGTCGTAGTACTCGCGGCCCAGATGGGTGATCTGGTCCTCACCCATCATCCAGCGCAGCGTGTTCTTCAACTTGGTGAGCTGGATGAACAGGTCGTGCTCGGGATAGAGGCCCGGCGCCACCTGAGGGCTCTTGTAGTAGAAGCTCAGCCACTCCTGGATGCCTCCCAGACCGGCGCGCTGCGCGAGGTCGGAGAACAGCACCAGGTCGAGGGCAAGGGGTGCCGCCAGGATGGAGTCACGGCACAAGAAGTCGACCTTGATCTGCATGGGGTAGCCCAGCCACCCGAAGATGTCGATGTTGTCCCAGCCCTCTTTGTTGTCGCCGCGAGGGGGGTAGTAGTTGATACGAACCTTGTGGAACACGTTCCCGTACAACTCGGGGAACCGGTCGGGCTGCAAGATGTGCTCCAGCACGCCCAACTTCGACTCTTCCTTGGTCTTGAAACTCTCGGGATCGTCGAGGACCTCACCATCACGGTTGCCCAGGATGTTGGTGGAGTACCAGCCCGACAGGCCCAACATGCGGGCCTTGATCATGGGGGCCAGCACGGTCTTCACCAGCGTCTGGCCGGTCTTGAAGTCCTTGCCGCTGATGGGCACGCCGCGCTCGGTCGCCAACTGGCGCAGCACCGGGGTGTCCACGCACAGGTTGGGGGCGCCGTTGCAGAACGGCACGCCTTCCAGAATGGCGGCATAGGCGTACAACATGGACGGGGCGATGGAGGGATCGTTGCGGTCGATGGCGGCCTCGAACGACTCGAGGTCCATGTGCGCCGGTCCGGGTTCGATGAACACCTCGGTGGACGCCGCCCACAACATCACGACGCGATCAACTTTCTTCTCGTCTTTGAAGCGGTGGATGTCGGCGCGGATCGCCTCGAGCATGGCCCGCTTGTTCACGGTGCCCATGACGTTGCCGGCGTCGATGTTCTTGACGTACGACCGGTCGAAGGCGGCGGGCATGGGACGCACATCGCGCAGCACGTCGGCGATGGCCAGCGACTCGGCATCGGGATAACGACGGAACAGATGCGGCGTCACCATGTTCACTCTTGCATCGGTGCACTGCGCCGACAAGATCGTGGCGGCGAGCAACTGAAAAGGTGTTTCGTGGGTGAGTTCGCACACGGCAACCGGGTAGTCGGTCTTCAAGTGA
>CAYMUC010000045.1:0-22644 GCA_964393535.1 uncultured Ilumatobacteraceae bacterium
CTTGCCGGTCACCTTCACACCCAGGTTGGCGTCCGTGCTGCAGGGAGATGCGAGGACCGGAGCTGTCGAGCCCTGCTCACCGAAGAACGGGAACGAGATGGACCCAGTGCGCACGGTGGTGGTGTTGCCCTGGCGACACTCGGCCTCCACCTTCAGCGTCACCGTGGCCCGGCCGTGTGCATACGCCGGCTCGTTGGGCAACTGCATGCGCTTGGCCGGGTCCAGGGTCACGACCATCAGATCGACTGCGCCGTCGGGGCGAACGCTCGGATACACCTCACCGCGAGGGGTCACGGAGTCGAGCATCGTCTGTTCGAACGTGGGGTACATGTAGTCCGCCCAGGCAGTGAAGCCGGCCCGGTTGGGGTGAAAGTGCCCCGCCGACAACGGAATGTTGCCATCGAGCAACTCGATGTCTTTCCCTTGAGTCGCCAACGCGCTCGCAACATTGTTCACGTACGGCACTTGCGCACACATGCCGTTCGCCCGCCAGTCGGGACTGTCGATCACCGTCCAACCCGCTGCACGCCCCATGCTGCTCATCTTGCTGAGCAAGGGATCACCGAAATTCACACGGATGGCTGCCATGTCATTGCCGTCGAACAAACTGTCCGGGAACGACTGCATGCGGCCATAGTCGTCTTCGTCATCCCCGCAGTCCATGATTCGACCGGCCTTGTTGCGGTACTGCGTGAGACCCGGAGGAACGGAGTAGAGCCGAGGCGAATTGGGCCGCACGAACGGCACGCCGGGGCGCGCGACCAGGTTCTTGACGCCACACACATAGCCGTTATCAGGTCCGAACGTCACGCTCATGCCGTCCATGACCTCGTTCGCAACCTCGAACACCTGTGGCAGCTTGTGGTCGATACACCACGCAATCGATTGAATGTCGCTCAGTTCGGCACCATCGTCGCATTCGTATATCAGCGATGCGCAGATCTTGATGACATCGGAGAAGCCGTTGTCGTTGCCTCCCATGTTCATGTACACGGCATCGGCCAACCGACCATTCAGCCAGTCAAGCGCCACCGTTGCCTGCGGTGCGTACGTCGATCGATCTGTGGGATACCGATAGAAATCCATTTGCTGGTTCAAGATCAGGTTGTCGGACGTTGCACCCGAACAGGCGAAGTTCCGGAACGCCATGGACACTTCGGGGTAGGCAGTGGCCAGTCGAGCCATCAACTGGGTGAACGGTGCGTAGGGGCTGCGGTGACAGCGCTGAGGCCCGAACCACGCGTCGTAACTGCTGGTACCACCCCTTGGCCAACTGGGGTTCGTCGTGTTGAACGGCAACTCTCTGCGGACCGGGGGTCGAGTGCCTGGGATGTCCTCATACCGGGGGACGTAGTCAGTGGCCGGCGCCCCCTCGCCCGAGGCGAACGAGTCACCGAAGCCGATGGCGATGAAGTCGGGGTCTTGGGCACGGTTGCCCGACGGCCGATCGGAGAAGTCGACCTGGAGCGGTGTGCAGGCGGGCGTGGGTTTGCACTTGGTGGTCGACGTGTTGGCCTGGCCCGTGGCGGGTGGGGTTTGCCAACGCATCACGGCCACCTTGGCCAGTGCGGCCGGCACCGTGTTGGCGGCCGGGGCCGTTATGGGGTTGCGGGGAACCGTGATGTTGCGGACGGCGTCATCGTCGGCGGTCTCGCCGCCACTGCTGCCGCAAGCGGCCACGGCCAAGGCCATTGCCGCCAGTACCGCTGAAGTGCGCTTCCGTGCCATCTCTCGCCGCCCCCTTTGGCTCAATTCGAATTCAACTTAGCCTCGATGGATGCAGCCTGAAAAGGGTTCGATTCAGCCGATGTTCGGTCGCCTCAGTGGGCTTCGCGGTCGCTGAACTCGCAAGATTCGTCCGATTCTCGACCGATACCACAAGAGCAGGCGGCATTGACAGCGCAGACCCGCCCGAAGCCCTACAATGCAGACGTCTAAACAAGTGGTAGATCCACCACGACTTCAACGAGGTTGTTCCATGCGCGCCCTTGATCGCCGCCGTCCACTTCGCCTTCTGGCGGCTGCCGCAGCACTGATGACCGGTGCGGTCATGGTGTCGAACGTGCAGGGCGCCGCGCCGGTGACGCCCTCGAGCGCGGCGTCGCAGATCAGCCTCATGACCGCTTCGCCTGCGGTGGTGGCGCCGGCCACGCTTACCGCCGACGGCGTCGCAGTTCCGTATCCCGTGACGGTCAGCAACTTCACCGCTGCGTCGCTTTCGGCGACGATCAGCGTGCCGAGTGGTCGCGGCACCTTCGCCATCACCACCACGAGTGGCCTCACCGCCTTGTTCGGCTATCCGGGAGCGCCCAATGCCCCTACGACCGGGCATGAGATCGGCTTCTACGGCTCGAGGACCGATGTGGTGAACGCCCTGGCCAACTACGTGCGCTGGACGGGCGGCTCGGCTGGCGACGTGACCGTGTCGGTGGCCGTGAGTGCCTACCAGGACGGCCTGTTCTTCAACCCGACCAATGGGCACTACTACGAGCAGGGGGTGAGCGGCAGTGCCATCACATGGCTGGACGCCTCGAACTCCGCTGCCACACGCACCCAGTTCGGCCTCCGTGGCTACCTCGCCACCATCACCTCGCAGTCGGAGAACGACTTCATCGCGACCAAGGTGAATGCCCAGAACGTGTGGATCGGCGCCACCGACAATTTCTCGTATATCAACGCCGTCACGGCCAGCGCCTATGCCAACCAGGCGGCAAGTGAAGGTAAGTGGCACTGGACCTCGGGCCCCGAGACGGGCGTGTTGTTCACCGACGGCAATAGCACTGGCAGCCAGGTGCCAGGCAGCGCAGTGGCGGGTCGTTTCGCAGCGTGGGCAAACGGCGAACCCAACGATTCATCGAGCAACGAGCATTGCGCGGTCACCAACTGGCAGGGCACCCCTGGTCGCTGGAACGACCTTCCCTGCAACTTCAACACCGTGACCCGCTACATCATCGAGTACGGCCCGGGCTCAGGTGCCGAAGCGGCATCACTGTCCATTCCGGCCGAGGTGGTCGCACCCGTAGTGCTCGCCGTGACCGTGACCGGCGACGGTGCCGTGACGTCATCACCCGAAGGCATCGACTGCGGAACCACCTGCTCCATGGACGTGGTGCCCGGTTTGCCGGTGACGCTCACCGCAGTACCTGGTGCGGGTCAGCGACTGGGCGCTTGGGGTGGTCCGTGCGCAGGCGACGGCCTGTGCACCGTGACGCCCACGCAGGACGTCACCGTGTCGGCCACCTTCCAGTCGGCCGCCGTGTTGCCGCCGCAGTTGCCCGGTCTGGTGACTCAGCCGGTGTTGACCACCACGGTGCCGCCGTCCACCACGACTCCGCCGTCGACCACCACGCCGCCCACCAGCGCCCCGCCGGCAACGACGCCGTCGCCGGTGCCGGCCGATGGCTCGGGAGCACTGCCCGCCCTTCAGCCTGGTGAGTCGCAGGTCATCGAGAACGGCGTTGCCACCACCGTCGAAGTGGTGGTGGAAGACTCGACCGACCTGGTGCTTCGTGGCGCCGATTTCGAGTTGCGTCTGGCCGGCGAGTGCACCAGCGAGTGCACCGTGCAAACCGACGCATCCGGACGTCAGGTGATCCAGTTGGAGACCAACGGTGCCGCTCGTGTGGCCGGTGAAGGCTTCCTGCCCGGCACGCCGGTGTACGTGTGGCTGTTCTCCACCCCCACGTTCCTGGGCGAGTTGACCGTGAATTCCGATGGCAGCTTCAGCGGCCTCGTGCCACTGTTGGGAGTGGAGACCGGCACGCACACCTTGCAGGTGAACGGCACCAGCTTCGACGGCGAACCCCGCACCGCCAACCTCGGTGTGGTGGTCACCCCCGCCGCAACGCCAGCCCCACAGCCCGACACCCTGCCCTCCACCGGCCAGAACCTCACCGGTCTGGTATGGGGTCTGGCACTCATGGCCGCTGGCGCGCTGCTGCTGGCGGGTCGTCGCCGCACCATGGTGTGAGCCCTTCCACGGAGATTCTTAGGCACACTTAGGTCATCGGTAGTCTGTCCATGTGGATAGATGGCCTATATGTCTCACCGGTGCTGATGGGGAAGCCGTAGGGATCCGGTGCCGGGCGTGACACCGACGCCTCGCCGCCATCGCCTCAGACTGCTCGCCGCTGCGGCCGCCCTTGTGGCCGGGGGTGTCGTGGTGTCCACGGCCCAGGGTGCGACCCCCACAACCCCAACGACCCCGTCGGGCGCCGAGGGCCAGGTGCGCCTCATGAGCGGTGGGCCGACGGTGACGGCGCCGGTGACGGTGGGTGCTCCGTCGACGGCGGTGCACTTTCCGGTGACCATCGCTGGATTCAGTGGCGCCCCATCGCTGTCGGCGGTCATCGGCATCACCTCGGGCGGCGGCACGTTCAGCCTGGCCAGCACCAGTGGGTTGACGGCTATGTTCGGGTACCCGGGTGCACCAAACGCACCGACTGCGGCACAGGAGATCGGCTTCTTCGGCAGCACCGCGGACGTGACCGAGGCGTTGGCTGATCGGATCCGTTGGACCGGTGGCGCCTCGGCGGGATCGCACACCATCTCGGTGACGGTGAACGAGTACGAGCCCGGCGTGTTCCTCAACACCGCCAACGGCCACTACTACGAGTACGTGAGTTCCGTCGCCGACTGGCAGAGCGCTACGACCGCCGCAGCCGCCCGAACGAAGTACGGCATGACGGGGTATCTCGCCACCATCACGTCTGCATCGGAGAACGACTTCATCAAGGACAAGGTCGACGCTTCCAACGTGTGGATCGGGGCGAGTGACGCCGGGGTCGAGGGCACTTGGAAGTGGGTCACCGGCCCTGAAGGTGCAGCCAACAGTGGTGCGGGCACCCAGTTCTGGCAAGGCGTCGCCAACGGTTCCGCCATCACCTACGCCAGCTGGAAGCCCGGCGCCGAGCCGAACGACCACAACGGTGCCGAGGACTGCGCCGTCACGAACTTCGGTGGTGACCGCGGCCTGTGGAACGACTTCCCCTGCGGAAACAGTTACGCCTACCTCGTGGAGTACGGCTCGTGGCAGGGCACGTCGACGGCACTGAGCGCTTCGCTGTCGTCGGCTGTGGCGGTGACCGCCACACCTGCTGCTCCCGCCCCGCCAACCGTTGCTGAAGGCGTGGGCCAGGTGACCCTCACCTGGTCAGCGCCCGACGACCGTGGCTCGGCCATCACCGATTACATCATCGAGTACTCCGCCAACAGCGGCAACTGGGTGACGGTGAACGACGGGATCACCACCAGCGCCACCACCGAGATCACCGGCTTGAACGCCGGGGTGTCGTACCGGTTCCGTGTGGCGGCGGTGAACGCCAACGGCACCGGCGCAGCCTCCACCGCCACGTCAGCGTTGACACTGTCGCCCGCCATCTCGTGGACTTCGACCAGTCCGCTTCCGGGCGCCAAGGTGAACACCGCCTACACCCAGGCGTTGGCCAGCACCAACGGCGTGGGCACGCTCACCTACTCACTCGTGTCGGGCAGCCTGCCCACAGGCCTCAGCCTGTCAGGCACCAGCATCACTGGCACCCCCACCGTGCTCGGCACCTCGACCTTCACCTTGCGGGTCACCGATCAACGCACCCCGCCGTCGACTGCGGATCGCGAGTTCACCATGCAGGTTGTGCGAGGCACTCGTTCGCCGTCGCTGCAGTCGGCAGGTTCCAGTGCCGTGTCGTTGGGATCGCGGGCTATCAACACCCAGCGCCGATCCCTCACTCAGTCGGGGAGCACCATGAGCCACACTGCAGGCTCGCAGGGCGGTGCCAGCTATAGCTACCAGACCGACCAGACGTACTCCAGTGGCGGATTGCGCGAAGGCGACCAACGCAGTCACACACTGTCGTTCAGCTCGAATAACAGCACCACCTACGACGGACGGTCGGCGGTGTCGCTGACCTCGTCGGGCGAGTGCAGCAGCGGCAACTCGTTCACCTCCACCAACGCCTACGGCGTGAGCATCAACGCCACCACGTATTGCTCGGTCTTCGGCCCCGAGGTGTGGAGCAACTCCTTCGTGGCCGACGCCGGTGAGGCGTTGTCGTTCCGTTGGGCCGCGGCCGGTGGCGGCGACGACTACGAGACCTACGCCTTTTTGGTGAACACCAGCACAAACGCCCACACCGTGCTCGCCTACGGCCGTGGCCGCAACCAACCGTGGACGGTGGCGTCGGGCGTCATCCCCGCCAACGGCACCTACCAGTTCCGCTTCGTGAACGGCTCGTTCGACAAGTCGGGCGGCTACTACCTGGGCGCCGTCATGTACGTGGACCCCACCATCACGGTGGGCAGCACCCAGACCATCACCTTCCCCGCTCAGGGCACCCAGAACGTTGGAACACCTCTGAATCTCACCGGAGTGGTCACCGCCACGTCAGGACTCACGCCCACGCTCACCAGCAGCACCACCGGCGTGTGCACGGTGAGCGGTCTGACGGTGAGCTTCCTGAGCACCGGATCGTGCACCCTCACGGCGAACCAGGCCGGCAACAGCCTGTACGTGCCGGCCGCCAGCGTCACCCGCACCATCGTGTCGGGCGTGCTGCTGAACCAGACCATCACGTTTGCGCAACCGGCCGACGTCACCTACGGCGTTGCCGACTTCACGCTGAACCCCACCGCCTCGTCGGGGTTGGCCGTGGGCTTGAACAGCAACACGCCAGATGTCTGCCAAGTGGATGGCACCACCGTGGAAGTGGCGGGTGTGGGCACGTGTGAACTGCTGGCCTACCAGAACGGTGGCGGTTCGTACGCCGCTGCACCCAACGTGACCCGCAGTTTCGAGGTGCTGCCCAAGCCGTTGACCCTCGACGGACTGACGGGTGTGGACCGCCCCTACGACGGCGGCTCCAGCATCACGGTCGTCGGTGCGCCGAGCCTCGTGGGGGTAGTCGGCAGCGACAGCGTCACCCTCAGTGGCACAGCAGCTGGTTCGCTCCACACGTCGGCGGCTGGTGTGGCTCGAACCGTGACGGTGTCCGGCTTGGCCCTCATCGGCACACACGCCCCTCGCTACAGCCTGGTCACGACGCTCGTGACCGCAACGGTGAGCGCACTCGACGTGTCGGTCGCAGTGGCGGCAGGCGCCACCAACCAGTACGACGGCGACACATCGTTCGACCTCGTGCCGGGCAACTACACCGTGACCGGTGTGCTGAACGGTGAGTCGATCAGCGTGACCTCCACCACAGGAACGTTGGACGAGCGCCATGCCGGTACTCGAACCGTGACGGTGTCGGCCCTGGCGTACTCGCCCGGTGCTGGGACGTCGCTGGCGAACTACGTGCTTCCCACCCAGGTGGTGGGTTCGGTGACGGTCACACCCAAGCCGCTCACCTTGACCGCAGTGACACCGGTGAGTCGTCACTACGACGGCACCACGGTTGCGGCCATCACAGGCACCACGTTGGTAGGCGTGACCGGTGGCGACACCGTCAGCATCGACCCGTCCAGCGACGGGGTGTTGGACGAGGGCGCGGCAGGTACCCGCACGCTGACCACCAGGGTGGGCATCACGGGGACCCATGTGGGGAACTACACGGTGACCCAGACGACAGCACCGATCGTGATCACGCCCCGTCCCGTCACCGCTGCACTCACCGCGGGCCTCACCCGGGTGTACGACGGCGGCGTCACCCTCGACGTCACCCCCTCGAGCTACGACATCACCAATGTGGTCGGCGGTGAGTCGATGACCATCACCAATTCGGTGGCCACCTTGTCCGCCCGCCAGGTGGGTACTCGCCACGCCACGGTGTCGGCATTGGCGTTCGCGCCTGGTGCGGGCACATCGTTGTCCAACTACGACCTCCCAACACTGGCCACCGGCCTGGTGACCGTGACTCCGAAGACCGTGGGCGTGACGGGCGCCAAGGTGCAGCACCGTCCCTACGACGGCAGCCGCGATGTGACCGTGACCGCCGACGGCCTGAGTGACGTGGTGGACGCAGACGCCGTGATGTTGGTGAACACGGGTTTGGGCACGGTGCCTTACGCCGAGGTGGGCGACTACCGGGTGTCGGTGAACATGAGCCTGGCCGGGGCCGATGCCCTGAACTACGCGCTGACACTGCCCAACCTGCGGGCCATGATCACGCCGCAACCCGTGCGAGCGGTACTGCGAGCCGGGCTGGAGAAGACCTACGACGGCAACACGGCGTTCCCCGTGATGTCCAACGACGTCATTCTGGACGGCGTGATACCCGGTCAGCGCCTCACCGTGACCTCGGCCACCGGCACCCTCGACAGTCGCAACGCCGGTGAGCGCACCGTGACCATTGCGGCTCCGCAGTTCGTGCCCAGTGCCGGCACCGACCTCACCAACTACCAACTGCCGCGCCAGGTGACCGGGCGGGTGACGGTGCTGCCCTTCACCCTGAATGTCGACAACGCTCAGGTGACGACGCGGCGCTTCGACGGCAGCATCGTGGCCGTGATCACCGGTGCCACCCTGAGGGGCGTGATCGGCAGCGACCGCGTGTGGCTGGACGCCGGAACCACCGGAACCTTCACCGTGCCCAACGCAGCACGGCGCATCCCCGTGACCAGTTCCATGGCACTAGGTGGCGCCGATGCCGGCAACTACCGCCTGGTGCAGCCGACGTTGGTCGGTGAGATCACCCGGGCCGCGGCTCGCATTGCTCTGAGCGGCGAGTTGCTGCAGGAGACCGACGGCTCTGCGAAGTTCCTTCTGGCCGACACCACGCCTGCTGGTGTTGCAAGTCGCGTCACGTACAACGGGGTGCCGTTGGCCCCCAGCGCACCCGGCACGTACACGGTGGTGGCCACCATCACCGACCCGAACTACGAGGCGGCCACCGCCACGGCCACCCTCACCCTGGTGGCACCGGTGACGGCCACGACCGCCGGTTCCGGAGGCGTCGGCGAACCGGCGACGACCGCCACGCCGGCCCCCACGCCGACGACGGCTCCGACCGCCACAGCGCCTACGCCGACGACAGCGCCTTCGGCACCGGCCACGCCAGGTGTTGCGCCTTCTGGCGCGGCTGAGGCCGTCCGCACAGGCGTCATCGAAGGCATCGATTTCGTGGCGGCGGCCGAGGTGACCGAGGACCCGACCATTGCCCCTGTGGTGCAACGCCCCGACGGCACGCCCGTCGACCTGGCACCCATGGAGGTGTTCGCCCTGGTGAACGGCGAACCGGCCACTGACGCCACCATGGAAGTGGTCGACGACCGAGAGGTGCGCTTCGATGTGGGAGGAACATCCTTGGGCCTCACCGCTCAGAGCAGTGCCGGGCAAGCCACCAGGGTGGACGCCGATGGCAACCTGGTGCTGAGCCGTGAGGGAACGGTGGCGGTGAACGGCGACGGGTTCCGACCCGGCAGCCGCGCCGAAGTGTGGATGTTCTCCACGCCCACGTTCCTCGGCTACGCCGAGGTGGGCGCCGACGGCACGTTCGCCGGGAACTTCACCCTGCCCGACCTGCTGGCGCTGGGTGAGCACACCGTGCAGGTGAACGGCGTCGGCATCACGGCCGACCAGTGGTCGGTGTCCATGGGCGTGGTGGTGGCTGACCCCGACGACGCCGAGGGTGCCATCGCTGGCGATGCTGCGAACGGGCCGGTTCGTAATGCAGCCCTCACGCCCGGCTCCACCGACGCCGACGGCATCGATGCTGGGCCGAACGGCGTCATGATCGGCCTCGGGTTGCTGCTGCTCCTTGCTGTCGCCGTGGTGGTGGGTGTTTCGATCACCCGCCGACGTACAGCCGCTGCAGGTCGATGAGTTCCACATCGGTTCGCTGATCGGCAGCAGCCGTCAGGGTTGCCTGGAAACCGCCAGCCGAGAACAGCAACAGCCTTGCGTGGACGGCGCTGGGCTGTTTGACGGCGACCAGTCCGCGAACATGGTCCAGGCGTTCGAGGTCACTGATGGTGCGTGCTGCCTGGGTGTGTTTGGCCTCGCCCAGGGCACGCACCACGGCGGCGCCGGTGTCGTCGATGCCGAGTGCCACCACATCGACTTCGTACTGCTGACGGCCACGAGCGTCGTTCACCACAGCCGGCGACACGGCGGTCACGGCTCCCCCTACTGTGCTGGGCTGCGCGAACCGCAACGTGAACTCCCGGGCCAGTTGTTCGAAGTGGGGGCCCGACACGTGGGCTGAGAAACGATGGCGTGCGTCGTTCCACGCCTCGAGGGTTCGTCGGTCTTCGAACCGGGCAAGATCGCGCCGCGTGACGACCTGGTGAAAGCGGACGATGGCATCAGCAATGCGGTAGTTGGGCCGACGAGCACGGAAGGCGTCATCGAGCGCCACGATGAAACCGGCCTCAGCTAGCGCTGCCAGTGGATGCTGTACGCCGGCCGACGGTCGGTCGAGGACTTGGGCGATGGCAGCTTGTGTGGCGGCGCCGCCGGCAATGGCAGTGAGGACCGAGTGATACAGCTGGCGATCGTTGATGGATCGCTCTTCCGCGAGCAGATAGGCGTCCTCTCGGAATGCGGCGCTCGAGGGGTTGAGCGGGCCGCCACCGAGCCAGTGTGCGAACGACTCTGGTGAGGTAGGCGGCTGGCCCGGTATGAGGTCCCGATACCCCGGTGAACCTCCCACCACAGAGTGGACGAGCGAGGCGGTCTTGGGATCGTCGATACCCCAGAAGGCGGCAGTGGTTCGATAGTCGAACGGACGCACCACCATGTCGAGGGTGGCCCTCCCTCGCAGCGCCTGTGACCCCTCGAGGAGACGTGCCATAACGGCCAACGCCGAGCCGCACAGCACCAGACGTATGGAGTCTGGGCCCGTTCGAGAGTTGTCGAGGAATCGCTGGAGCACGGAGGGCAGTTCGGGCGAGTGGCCGAGGAGATACGGGAACTCGTCGATCACCACCAGCGACGACCTGCCACTGCTGGCCACCTGCTGCAAGGCCTGAAGGGCTTCGTCCCAGGATGAGAACGACAGGGATCCACCAGGAACCCCGATGTGGTGAGCGACGGCCCGTCCGAGATCGTCCAGCGATTGACGCCGATCCTGTTCGACCGCCTGGAAGTAGAAGCCGTTGTGTGCCTCAGCGAGTCGGCGCAGCAAGTAGGACTTGCCCGTTCGTCGTCGTCCTCGTACGAGGGCCAGTCGGCTACCTGTCCCTGGTTGCTCCACGAAGCGGACGAGGTCATCCCACTCGGCGACACGGTCGAAGAGATCGCGAGGCCTCGGTACGCAGTAATGATGACTCCACTTTGTACAAGTCGAGTTTGTCTTTGTGGCACGGGCTGGTGGGAGACGCGCAAGAGCCCCGGGATTGCTCCCGGGGCTCTCACTCAGATTCGATCCCGAAGGATCAGATCACTACTTGGTTCAGCTGGCGGGCGTCAGCGCCACGCCGGTGGTGCCGGCAGCGTTGCTGTTGCGGTCGGTGACCGCAGCCGTCAGAGCAACCGTCGACACACCGGCGAGCACCGTGCCGGCCGTGGTGGCCGTGATCACTGCGCCGTTGGCGAGCAACTGCGTCGCCGCAGTCAACGGAGTTGCGAAGCCAACCGCGGTAGCCGTGAGGCTGCCGAAGGTGACCTGCGTGCCGGTGAAGCTGCTCGGGTTGATCGCCTCGCTGAAGGCCAGCGTGATGGTGACGAGATCGGCGCCACCGGTCATGAGGCCGAGCGAACCCGAGGTGAGGCCGGTGAGGTCGCCCGAGGTCACGGTGACGCTGACGACCGATGCAGCACTGGAACTCAGGGCGCAAGCGGCCTGGACGGCCGAGGCCGACGAGGTTGCCGAGGCGCTGATGGTCACGGTGTTCGAGGCAGCGGTGTAGACGCAGGTCTCCGCACCGGCGAACTGCGCACCTTCGACGACGCCGACGGTAACGGCGTTACCAGCCTTGCCGTCCAGGGCGCCGCCAACCTTGGCGCTCACCACGACGTTGCCGGCCGAACTGAGGCCGAGGCTACGGCTGGCCTGCGTGCCGCCAGCGGCGGTCTGGGCGAAGCGAGCCGAGGTGATGCTCGGAGCCGTTGTGTCGGCAACCACCGTGGTGCTGGTGGCGGCGTTGCCCACCGGCGTCGAAGCCGAGGAGGTGACGCCCGAGGCCAGCAGGGTCACGGTGTCGCCAGCGGTCATGGCAGCCTTACCAGTGGCCACCACGCAGCTGTACACCTTGCCGGTCACGTGCTCGGTGCCCGTGGCGAAGTAGGTCTCAGCGGTCGAGCCGATCGTCTGGCCCGTGCGACGCAGGTCGGCGGCACAATCGAAGCCGTTGACGGCGACGTCGAACGACACCCACACCTTCGGCAGAGCCGAAGCCGAGAAGGTGGCACCCGAGTAGGCGACCAGCGTGGCCACCGGGGCGGCCGTGTTGGCCACAACGGTGAAGCTGGCGGTCGCAACCTTCAGGCTGCTGTCAGCGGCCGAGCCGATGGCGCCGGTCACGATGCTGATCACGTCGCCAGGCTGGAACACGCCAGAGGCGAGCGTCAGCGTGGCCACCGTGTTCGCCGTAGCGGCGGGCGTGGTGTTCAACACCGCACCGTTGGGGTTGGCGGCGAGCGTCTTGACAGCGCCGGCGGCGCTACGAACGGCGTAGCTGGCGATGTCGGCACCCGTGGCTCCCACGGCGCCACTGAAGGTGACGGTGGCCGTGGTGGCGCCGTCGACAGCAGCGATGGTGGCGGTGAGCGGAGCCGTGGTAGCGCCGGCCTTGACCTCGGTCACGATGTCGGCCGGAACGGCCTCCGTGCCACCGATGGCGCGGATCGTGGTCAGGGTCGACTGGTTGGCGGTGAGCCACGTCGACACAGCCGCAGGCAGCGGCGAAGTCACCGGCACGATGGCGTAGGCGGTGGTGCCGCCGGCCAACTGGGCCGCCGACAGAGCGTCGGGGAAGTTGGTGCCGCTGACCAGCATGGCGTTGGTCTTGAAGCCAGCATCGACCGTGGCGAGCACCGTGGCCAGAGCGGTCGCGGTGTCGTAACGGGTGTCACCCGACACGCGGGTCGTGGTGATGACACCAGTGACGCCAGCGACGGCGGTGGCGACTTCAGCCGACACGGCCGAGGTGCCGCCCAGGATGATGACCTGCTGAACGCCGGCAGCGATCATGGCCGCAACGGTGTCAGCGTCGACGCTGGTGCCGTTGGTGAGGAACAAGGGGTGCTTGTTCTTGTAGGCCCATGAGCTGGCGGCCAGCGCGTCTGGGAAGTTGTTGCCGTTGGCCAGGAAGGCCGTGCGGTAACCACCGAACGTACCGATCGTGCCACTGTTGTTGGTGCGGGTCGCCGCAGCAACGGCGTTGGCCGTGGCGTAGCGAGTGTCACCAGCGATGCGGGTGACGGTCATGCCGATGGCGGTGAGCTGCGTGGCGATGTCGGCGCTGATCACCGAGGTACCGCCGACGAGCACAGCGTTCGTCAGGTTGGCGTTCGTGGCGCGGATAGTGGTCAGCGTGGCCAACACCGAGGTGGGCAGCGCAGCCGACTGCGTGAGCAGCATGGGAGCGTTGAGCGCACCGGCGAGAGCCGAAGCGGCCAGACCGTCGGGGAAGTTCTCGCCGCTGGCGATCACGACCGACGTGACGTTGGTACGTGTGCCCACCGCGGCAAGTGCCACGGCGTTGGCCGTGGCGTACCGGTCGGCACCGGCGATACGGGTCTGCTCGGTGACCGTGGGAGCGGCACCGACACCCGTCGGGGCGGAGATGGCGAGCAGTGATGCGCCGACCGCGGCCGCTGCTACGGCTGCGATTGCCCGCATCGGCTTGCGCCGTGTGCGAATACTCAAGGGTTTACCCTCCTGTTAGGGGATGACAGGAGGGTGGTGCTTTCGATATCCCTGAACAGGGAGAATGGGAGGTCCGTGGTCCATGAAACTCGTCGGTCCATAACGTTTCGAGCGACTCAAGGCCCCATATGGCTCGTTGCACAGAGGCGATATCCGGATGCGTTGTGAGTCCCTGAGATCGAATCGAGTCACCAGGTGTGTGGTCGCGCCATCTGTGTGCGGGATGCCAGAAAAATCAGAGAAATCTCAGCCGACGTGGCGGAACTGTGCGTCGATGGCGCGTCGGATGCGGTCGTCGTCGGCTGGCCACAAGTGCGCATAAGTGTCGAGGGTCTCGCTGGCGTTCTTGTGCCCAAGGAAGTGCTGCACCGTGGTCACCGGGCATCCCGCACCGATGAGGAGTGAGGCGCAGTGGTGGCGGAGGTCGTGGCTCGTGGCGTCGAGTTGCAGCGTGCGAGCGGTGTTGCGGAACACTCCGCCGAACGTGGTGCGTCCGATGGGTCGACCGCGTTGCGAGGTGAAGACCAGACCCCACGGCCCGATCCCATAGGTGTCGAGGTGCAGGCCCAGGGTCTCGGCCACGGTGTCCGACATTGGTAAGCGTCGGTTCGACGACCGTGTCTTCACCGGTCCGAATTGCGGTTCGCCGCGGTTGGGGGTGACCAGTTGGCGGTCGATGACCACATGACCCGCAGCGAAGTCGATGCGGTCGAGGGTGAGACCGGTGGCCTCGCCGATGCGCAGACCGAGGCCCGCCATGGTGATGACGAGAGCTCTGAACCTGTCGGGCACGCCGTTGGCGATGGCCATCACCTCAGCGACGGTGAGCGGCCGCACCACACTGCCGTGCTGATCATCGCGGGGGAGTCGCACCCCGGCGCACGGCGACGCCGCCACCAGGCCGTCGCGTATGGCGCTGAGCATCATCGAGCCCAAGACCCGGACGTACGACTTGATGGTGGACGGTGACAGGCCCTCCGCCGCCAGGTCGTTCACCCATGTCTGCACATCCCGCGGCTGCAGCGTCTCCATGGTCATGCGACCGAACCGGGGGATGATGCGCTTGGTGACCACGTAGGTGTTGCGTTCCCGGGTCGCCGGCCGAACGTGTTGGTCGGCGAGCCAGTGCCGCGCGTACAGGCGAACCGCCGCTCGACTGCTTCGGGGTTGGCGACTGGTGCCTCCATCCCACGGTTGCTCGATGGACTCGAGGAAGGCGATCGCCTCGGCCTCCGTCACGAAATGTCTGGCGCGCTGCAACCCGTCGGCATCGGTCCAACGGGCACGGACGCGTCGTTGGCCACTAGTGCGAAGATCGATGGCGCTCATGGACGGTGGGGGAGTCTTTCGACCCCACTGAGCAGGTGCAACGCGCCCTGTTCCGTCCGTCGGATACTTCGCCCGAAGGCCATCCGGGATGTGGGTGGTGTTCGATCGCGTCAGCGGGCGAGCGATCATCCGTGCATCGGGTGCGGACTGCCCACCCGGTATCGAGTATCCCAGCGTGCTCCATCGAAACACGCTCGGTTGGTCGAACCTTCAGACTGTCGCGAGCCACCAGTGACCTCCTGGACCAATGTGCGAAGTCGTCGGTGCACCATCAGTGACAGGCCCATCATCAGGAGAACCGCGGCCGAGATGAGTGGTGCATCGGTGTCGGCACCCGTCGAAGGCAGCGTGGCCACCACCGGTTGCGGCACGCCACCGATCACACGAACGCCCACACTCAGTGATCGGCGTAGACCGTCGGTGGTGAGGCCGTTGACCTGCAGTGTGTGGACGCCGATGTCGAGGTCGGCTGGTACCTCCACCTCACCGGTGAATCGACCTGAGGCGTCCACGTCCAGCCGGCCCAGCAAGCGTGGTTCAGAGAACAGCCACACCTCGACCTGGCTCCCTGGCAGGAAGCCTTCCCCCGAGGTCTGAGCACGTGTCCCCGAGGTGAGTTGCACGATTCCGTCGGTGGGAGCAGAGGGTTGGCCTACCTGCTCGAGTTGGAGATCGAAGCGGAAACCTGACCCGATGAGCGTCCACAGGTCGGCGGTGCCTTGCACCAGTTCGACGGGGACCGGCAGCCCGTTCACGGCGCCGGTGGCGAACCCGGCAGGAACCGGCTCGACCGTGGGCGGTAGGGGTGGTGTCATGGTGGGGCTGGGCTCCGGAGCCAAGGTCGGCGGTACCTGGGGCGTGGTGACCGGAGCGGTCATGACTGGGCGGTCGATGAGATCTCGGGTGGCGGCGGGGACTGTGGCGGGCGGCGCTGGCGGTTCCACGGGTGTTGCGGTGGTGAAGACCGTCGTCGCATCGATACCGGTACCGAACTCGTTCGTTGCCGATACCGAGACGGCATACGTCGTGGCTGGTGACAGGCCCTCTACGGTGCACGTCGTGGCCGGTGGAACCCCGGTGAGACTGCACGTGGCGGCAACCGTGGGCCCAACGCTGACGGTGACGTCATAGGCGGTGATCGGTGCACCGCGCTCGGGTCCCGGTGTCCACGACAACATCGCAGACGTCGTTGTCGTAGCAGCGGCAGCGACAGATGACGGGGCGCCGGGGGTGAAGGCGCCGTTCTGCCACTTGCTCGCCAGGTGCTGCTCGATCTCGGCCAGTCGTGCGTCGCTGACGGCCTGGTCGAACACGAGAATCTCGTGGACATCGCCATGGAAGTAAGAGTTCTCCTGCGTCCCGTCGCCCAGGTCGTCGCGCCAACCGATGCGCAGGCGGTCGGCGGCAGTGGGGTAGGAGCCCGGGTTCACCCACCCCGCGACATCGGTGGATGAGGCGACGGCGGAACCGTTGACCCGGAAGCTCACCTGATTCGGGTCGGTTCCGGACGTCTCGACGCGAGTGACCACGACGGCCCGTGCTCCCGAGGTCAACGTGGCGGTCGGAGTGACCACGGCATGGCTGCAACCCCGGTGCAGACCCCACTTACCAGAGCCCCCTGTGCCGGTACCCACACCCAACTCGAAGTTCGTGGAGCAGTTCCCCGTGGCGTGCATGAGAAGGAACCGCTGATTCGAGACCTCGGTGGGCCTCATGACCGCCAGCACGGTGAGGCCACTGGAGGGCGTGGCGAACAACGACACCGGCGCAGTCGTGAGACCATGAGAGCCGCTGAAGCGTAGAACGGGTTGCCCGTCGAGGATCTCCAGGGTGGGACCCGTGAGCGTGCGATAGCCGGTCAGGTTGGCCGACGCCGTCACTCCGTTGGCGAGGTCTGTCCAAGAACCCACGCGTTCGCCACGTTCGACGGCGTCCCCGGCCACGTCACGGAGGCTGGACCGGGTGGAGGCATCCCAATGGAACATCAGTCCGTCGGTCGAGGCCGGCGCAGTTGCCGAGACCAACGTCGGCGGGGACCATGACGACAGGACAGTCGCGCCGATCAGCAGGCCAAGGGTCGCGAGTGCTGTCAGGCGGGCAGTTCGCGAGTTCGGACGCCTGATCACCGTCCTAGTCTCGCGCCGTCAGCCCACAGCCTTGAACCGGTTGTCGATGGCGTGTCGGATGCGGTCGTCGTCGGCGGGCCACAGGTGCGCGTAGGTGTCGAGGGTTTCGCTGGCGTTCTTGTGGCCGAGGAAGTGCTGCACGGTCGTCACAGGGCATCCGGCACCGATGAGCAGGGATGCGCAGTGGTGGCGAAGGTCGTGGCTGGTGGCGTCGAGGCCCAGTTCTCGGGTGGCGTTGCGGAACACCTCACCGAAGGTGGTGCGCCCGATGGGCCGACCGCGCTGTGTGGTGAACACCAGGTCCCAGGGCCCCAGACCAAACGTGTCGAGGTGAAGTCGTAGTGCCTCCTCCACCGTGTCCGACAAGGGGAGTCGACGGTTCGACGACCGTGTCTTCACCGGTCCGAACTGAGGCGCACCCCGGTTGGGAGTGACGAGTTGACGGTCGATGACCACGTGGCCTGCGGCGAAGTCGATGCGGTCCAGGGTGAGGCCGGTCGCCTCGCCGATGCGCAGTCCCAGACCGGCCATGGTGATGATGAGTCCTCGGTACCTCTCCGGCACCGTGTTGGCGAGGGCGAGCACCTGGGCCACGGAGAGCGGTCGCAACACCCGATGATCATCGGTGCGGGGTAATCGCACGCCCAACAGGGGTGTCTCATCGATGAGCCGGTCACGCTTGGCCGACAGCATCAACGACCCAAGGACCCGGACATATGAACGGATGGTGACCGGCGATAGGCCTTCTGACATGAGTTCACCGATCCACTGCTGGATGTCGGCCGGATGGATGGACTCGATGGGTGAGCGACCGAAGCGGGGAACGATGCGCTTGGTGACCACGTAGGTGTTGCGATCGAGAGTGGCCGGGCGGACCACCTGGGTGGTGAGCCAGTAGCGGGCGTAGGTGCGAAGCGGAGCACGACCGTTCCTCGGTGGTCGATACACCCCAGCGACGAGCGCCTGGTCGATATCCGTGAGGAAGTCACGTGCTTCGTCGAGTGTGGCGAAGTGCTTGGCTCGCTGCGAACCGTCGGGTTCGGTCCAGCGGGCTCGATAACGAAGTCGGCCATGGCTGCGCTCGTCGATGGAACTCATGTCGAGGTACGGCGCATCTCGGGAGGGGTTGAGATCATCCGTCGATGCCGCATCAGAAGAACATAACTGTTCGTGTCGAGTGAGGCAACCGGGAAGTGATTGGTCATATCGACAAGGAGGGAGTCTCCGTGAGGAGCCCGAGGATGCGTGAGCACGTGCCTTTCGGCCAAGGCCCACGGATGGTTTCCGTCGGCCTTTCCACCCCTGCTCATGCGGAGTAGGTCCTCGAATTCCGCACGGTCGACCCCCGCCGATGAGGGAATTACTCCATCCCCTCAATGGATGGACTGTAGGGGACGATCGGCTGCATGTCGACACGAAACTCAACAAAATTGTTCTCACGTTGATGAAGTCGTTGACTGGTTGAGGTCGTGCGGCGCTCTGACCCGCGAGGACCAGAAACCTGACACCACGTCATCCCAGGGCACCGTTCGGTGATAGTTGCCGTGAATGGTGCGCTCGGGGCGACCGGTGAAGAGTTCGGGGAAGTCCGAGTCCCATCGCAGGGTGGAGATGACGCGGATCGGTGAACACACCACATCACCCGAGTCACACACCATGTGCAGTCGGACACCTCGTTGTTCGAGTTGCGAGGTCGACGTGCGAAGGAGTCGGGGGTGCTGTTCGGCGAACACCCGCAGCGACGACCACACCTCGCGGAACCAACTACGCACCGAGCCCGACCCCAGGGCGGTCACCGCGCACAGTGCCTTCATGAAGCGGTTCCGATCGCACAGTGCCACGAGGTCCAGACGAAGCAGGCCATCCATTTGATGGTCACTGGGGTGCACGACACCGTGGCGGCGGTGTTCGTGGCGACGGAACAGTGGATCGCCCACGAGGACGACATCGCCGATGGGACCCGTCGCAATCCGGCGTGCGCGCAGGAGTTGCTGAGCATTCGACACCAGGGCCCTTGCCAGGATCGCTCCCTGCGAAAAGCCGCCGACCACGATGTTGGTGTTGGGGCACCACGCCGGTCGGCCGGCTTCACCCAGCACGAGGCGTTCCAGTACCGGCATGAACTCCAGCATGAGGCTGTCGACGGCGATGGTGTCGAGGTATCTCCCCAGACCGACGACATCGACCGGGGGAGCGGCGTACAGGGCTCCGTAGCCGAACCCCGTGGCCTCGTCGACACCAACACTCCAGAAACCCACCGTCTGTCCTCGAGCGGTGACCCGGTGATGCAGTGCCTCGTACATCGCTCCCAGGGTGGTTCCGAGCCGATCCTCGGCAGCCGTGACGCCGAATCTCTGGCGTTGTGCGGCGAAGTCAGGTTGAACAAAGTCGCTCGGCTTCCAGGGCAGTCCCGACTCGCGCGTGGCCTTGCCCTCGCGAGTCCGACCACGGGGATGCTCGCCGCTGCCACGAAAGCCCAGCATCAACACGTCCACACACCGAGCGGGAGCCATCTGTGGACCCATCGGCGCAAGGGGATTCGCCGGCCAGCGTCCCGAAGCCGTGACGATGTCGGGATGCGGTTCAGGTGCCAGCGATGCACCCACCATGGCCATGGCCCAACTGAGGATCGTGATCACACATCGACGCATCGCCACCTCCGGTTCGGGTAGGTGTCGAGCGTGCCTGCCCGCAGTCCCTCGCCGCATCGGCCGATCGGATGAACGCGGACACCGAGGACCGCATCGCTGCCACACTGTTCGCATGCGTCGTTGCCCAGTCCTGCGCAGACTGACCGTGTCGAGCCTTGTGGTGGCTGTGGTGACCGTGGCGCTTGGCGTCGTGGCCACCACGACTGCTACCCCGGTGCGAGCGCAGGGCACGTTCGTGACACTCGCCGAACCGTCCCGCCTCCTCGACACTCGGGGCGCTGGTCTCACCATCGACGGTCAGTTCAGCGGTGGTGGGCTGGTGGGCACCGCCAGTCGGCCATCGGTGGCCTTGACCGTGCGCGGGCGCGCCGGCGTGCCGTCGTCGGCCACCGCCGTCGTGGTCAACGTGACGGCGACGGGCTCCACCGCAGGCGGTTATGTGACGGTGTGGCCCGGCGGTAGCCAACCAGCCACGTCCACGCTGAACTTCTCGCCGGGGCAGACCATCGCCAACGCCGCAGTGGTGGGCACCAGCGGTGCCATTCGGGTGTTCGCGTCGGTGCCCACGCACCTCATCGTGGACATCACCGGTTACTTCAGCGGCGCGGAAACCTTTCGACCGCTGACCACCCCTGCACGCCTGGCCGACACCCGCTCCCGGACGCAGGGGCCGCTGTCAGCGGGAGAAGCCTTGACGGTGTCGACGGGCGGGGTGGCGGGTGTGGACGATGGTTCAGCCGCCGTGGCACTGAACATCACCGCCACCGATGCCCGCGAACCGGGGTTTCTCACCGTGTACCCGTGTGGGTCCAGTCGCCCCAACGCATCCAGTCTCAACTTCGCCCGGGGTGACACGGTGGCCAATGCGGTCATCGCACGGCCTGGCACCGGCGGTCGCATCTGCGTGTTCACCAGTGCCGCCACTCACGTCATCGTGGATGCGGCGGGTTCGTTCCCCCTCGGTGGTCCCTTGTCATCGCTCACAGCACCTGCTCGTGTACTCGACACGCGACCCGGGGCCGCCACCAGTGACGGACAGCAGGCGGGTGCGGGCCTCCGTTCGGGAGGTTCGACGTTGAGGCTGCCTGTCGCGGGGCGGGTGGGCGTGCCGTCCTCGGCCACCGCCGTGGTGCTGAACGTGACCGTCACGGTGCCGCAGGGGCCTGGCTACGTCACGGCGTATCCGGCCGGAATTCCCCTTCCCGACACCAGCAATCTGAATTTCGAAACCGGGCAGACGATCCCCAATGCCGTCATCGCCGGCGTCGGTCCCGACGGCAACGTGTGTCTCTTCACCTCTGCCACCGCACATCTCATCGTGGACGTCACCGGGTACCTCACCGGTTCGGCGGCACCATCTTCGTCGACGTCGTGCACTGTGGGTGGCGGCACCGATGATGATGTGGGCGGTGACGGTTCGGGAGATGCGGCGCAGCGGTTGGTGGCCGCTGCCGAGGAGCTCCGCTTCGTCGGTACGGATCGCGTGGCGGTGTGGATCTGCAACGTGCCCGAGGACTCCACCGGCTATGTCGAGGCTCCACTCGACGAGACTGTCACGCCACAGTTGGCTACCTCGTGGGCCACCAGCAACATCGCCAGTTACTACCGGGATGTCTCACGCGGTCGGTATGTCCTCACCTTCACGGCAGCGGGGACCATCGACCTCGAGCAAGGAGACGACCGTGATGTCTGCCTCGCCGAGGCGCGCTCCCGCACGGACGATCCCTTCACCAACGTGCTCGCCGTGTCGGACCGCAACGACGGTGGTGGCTTTGCCGGACCTGGCGCGTCCACCGGCCTGGACAGCGGGCCCCCATCGGTCACCGGCCGCGGCATGTACCTGGGAGGAAGCAGTGTGTTCCGGTTCGCCAGTCCCACCATCGGCGTGCACGAACTGGGCCATACGCTCAGTTGGCCACACTCGTACCTCGGCTCGTGGCCTTACGACAACGCCATGGACATGATGAGTGGTGACCCGGCGCAGGGCCTGTGCTCGGTGGACGTGCCCGAGGGGCGTTACCGCTTCCCGTGTGCACCCCAGCACACGCTCGCCTTCAATCGGTTGGCGGCCGGGTGGGTTGACGACACCCAGGTGGTCGTCCACACCGCCGGAACCGCCGCCTACACGCTCGCGCCGCCGGCCACCGGCGGGGTACAACTCGTGGCGGCCCCCTTCAGCGACGACGAGCAGGCACTGCTCACCATCGAAGCCCGTCCTGCCACCGGCTACGACCAGTACCTCGACGCCGAAGGCGTGGTGGTGCATCGCATCGACCAGCGTGGCACGGCGTGCGGATCGCGTGCTTGGGAAGGTCGCTGTTCGGGCATCGTTCGTCGGGTCGCCCAGGCCCGTGGGCCTGTTGATCAGGGGGAGTGCGGGGGCACACTCGATCAGGTGTGCTCCACCGAGCACGTCATCGGAGTCGGTGAGTCCATGACGGTCCACGGCATCACCATTCGGGTCGACGCCCGCCAGGGCGACACCTACAGAGTGACGGTCACCGGTGCGTATCGAGCGCCGGATGCATTGCCGTCGCTGGCTGGGTTCGCCCTTGCCGACATCAGTTCGAGTCGCTGACCGGCGCTCCTGACAAGCGCCTGCGGAGGCGTCGCCAGAACCCCACTTTGGGCTCTGGGGGGATCTGCTCGGGCTCGGCCATTTCGGGCTCCGGCTCGGGCTCCGGCTCGGGCTTGGCCAGCTCGGTCTCGGGCTCGGCCATTTCGGGCTCGGTCGCGGGCTTGGCCGGCTCGGGCTCGGGCTCTGGTGTCGCCACAGGTACCGGTTCAGGCTGG
>CAYMUC010000046.1:0-22490 GCA_964393535.1 uncultured Ilumatobacteraceae bacterium
CACGTGATCGGTCCCGAGCAGGGCCGCACTCTGCCTGGAATGACCATCGTGTGCGGTGACAGTCACACGGCGACGCATGGGGCCTTCGGGGCCCTGGCCTTCGGTATCGGCACCAGCGAGGTCGAACACGTGCTGGCCACCCAGACCCTTCCCCAGAGTCGGCCCAAGTGGATGAGTGTCACGGTGAACGGCGACCTGCGGCCGGGCGTCACGGCGAAGGACGTCATCCTGCACATCATCGGCGTCATCGGCACCGGTGGCGGCATCGGTCACGTGATCGAGTACCGCGGTTCGGCCATTCGTTCCTTGACGATGGAAGGCCGCATGACGGTGTGCAACATGAGCATCGAAGCCGGTGCGAAGGCCGGTCTCATCGCACCCGACGAGGTGACCTTCGAGTATCTGAAGGGCCGCACTCACGCACCCCAGGGCGACCTGTGGGAGCAGGCCGTGGCCGACTGGCGCACCCTGGTCACCGACGACGGTGCCGTCTGGGACAAAGAGGTGGTCATCGATGCCTCCGACATCGCACCGCAGGTGAGTTGGGGCACCAACCCGGGTCAGGTCACCAGCATCGACGGCACGGTGCCGTCCCCCGACGACTTCGCCGATCCCACCACACGGGAAACCGTCGCACGGGCGCTCGAGTACATGGATCTGACCCCGGGTACCCGCATGCGTGACGTCGCCGTCGACACGGTGTTCATCGGCAGCTGCACGAACAGCCGCATCGAGGACCTGCGAGCAGCGGCCGAGGTGATGCGGGGCCGCACCGTGACGGTGCCCCGTGTGATGGTGGTGCCGGGGAGTCATGCGGTGAAGGCCCAGGCCGAAGCGGAGGGCCTCGGCGAGGTGTTCCGGGCTGCCGGAGCCGACTGGCGCGAGCCGGGCTGCTCCATGTGCCTGGCCATGAACCCCGACAAACTGGCCCCCGGCGAACGTTCCGCCAGCACCTCGAACCGCAACTTCGAGGGTCGCCAGGGTCGCGGTGGCCGCACCCACCTGGTGTCACCAGCCGTGGCCGCTGCCACCGCTGTGGCAGGTACTTTCGCCACCCCCGACGACTTGCCCGCTCGCTGACCACCACGCTCACTATCACCTGGAGATCACCATGAAAGCAGTACGAGTGCTCGAAGGTCGCGGCGTGCCGCTTCGACGCAGCGATGTGGACACCGATCAGATCATTCCCGCCGAATGGTTGAAGCGCGTGGAGCGCACCGGCTTCGAGGCGGGTTTGTTCGCCACGTGGCGCGACGACCGTTCCTTCGTGTTGAACGACGCCCGTTATCAGGGTGCCAGCGTGCTCGTGGCGGGGCCCGCCTTCGGGGTCGGGTCCAGCCGTGAACATGCCGTGTGGGCGTTGCAGCAGTACGGCTTCGACGCCGTCATCGCACCGTCGTTCAGCGACATCTTCCGCAACAACTGCACCAAGAACGGACTGGTGCCCGTCGTGGTGTCCGACGAGATCGTCACCGGCATCTGGGAGGCCATCGAGGCCGACCCCGCCACGACGATCATCGTGGACATGGAGCGACTGGTCGTGGAGGTTCCTGCAGCCGGCATCACGGCGTCGTTCCCCATGGATCCCTCCACTCAGGAACGGTTCCTGCACGGCCTCGACGACATCGGCATCACCCTCACCCACGCCGACGACATCACCGCCTACGAGGCCCGTCGCCCCGCCTGGCTCAGTCGTTGAGGAACTGACTCAGGTCACGCAACTTCGGGTTGTTCGAGAACACCTGGATGGGTTCGTACGGCTCGAGACGCAACGAACGCTGCAGCATGCGGCATGTGGTGTGCTGGTTGTACTCGGCCAAGGTGATGGCCCAACCGTCCCGACCGGCGCGCGCCGTGCGACCCGAGCGGTGGAGGTAGGCCTTGGGATCCAGCACGGGTTCGTAGTGGATGACCACCCCGATGTCGTCGACGTCGATACCCCGGGCGGCGACATCGGTAGCCACCAACACGTTCAACTCGCCACGGGCGAAACGACCCAACGCTCGCTCACGAGCCGATTGCGGGAGATCGCCGTGTAACGCAGCCGCCTTCACACCCAACTCCTCGAGCGCTGTGTCCACCTTGTCGCACAACCGTTTGGTGTCGCAGAACACCACCACACGTGGTGATGCGGAAGCGATGGCGGCCACGACCCGCGCCTTGTCCATGTGGTGCACCGCCAGAAACAGGTGATGCATGGTGCCCACCGTTTCGGTGGGGGCATCGATGGCCACCGACGCAGGATCGTTCAGGTAGCGCTTCACGATGTGAGCCACCTGGCCATCGAGCGTGGCGGAGAACAGCATGGTCTGATGGGGGCCGGTGACGTGGCGAAGAATCCACTCCACCTGGGGGGTGAAGCCGTCGTCGGCCATGCGGTCGGCCTCGTCGAGCACCACCACGGTCACGGCATCGAGCGTGAGTTCACCCGCCTTGATGAGATCGATGAGACGCAATGGTGTGGCCACCACCACGTCGACGCCGTCGGCGAGTTGGTCTACCTGGTCCCCGCGCGAGGCACCGCCGTACACCGGGATGATGCGTCGGCCGCAACCCTTGGCGATGGGTTCCAGCACCTCGGACACCTGTACCGCGAGTTCTCGGGTGGGTACCAGCACCAGGCCACGGGGCTTGCGTGGCTCCGAACCCGGCTCGACGCGGGTCAGCAGGGGGATACCGAAGGCGAGGGTCTTGCCCGAACCGGTGCGGGCACCCCCGCACAGGTCACGGCCCGACAGCGCCACAGGAATGGCCTCGCGCTGGATGGCGAAGGGCTGGGCGAAACCAGCTGCCGCGATGGCTTCGTCGATGTCGGCGGGCACCCCCAGATCGGCGAACCCGGTGGGAGCTTCCACGGGGACGGCCACGGAGGTGGTGGTGAGGAGGCCGTCGGATCCTGTGCGGTGAGCGGTGCGATCGCGATCGGCGGGGGGACGGGGTGGGCGACGTCGGCGCGGGGCACCCCGCCGGGAGGCAGGTTCATTCATGTCGTCCCTGATGGTACAGGTACTTCGCAGCGCCACCGGCGTCTACGGTGACGACCCATGAAGGTGCCGTTGACCATCGCCGACCATCTCCGTAGGGCTGAAGCGTTGTACACCCATCGCATCGGCATCATCGACGAACCCGACCAGCCGGCGGCCTCGTGGGGTTCGCTCACGTGGTCCGAGGTGGCCCGTCGGGCGAGGGCGCAGGCCGCTGGTCTCGAGGCGCTGGGCATCGGGACGGGTGAACGGGTGGCCGTGGTCAGCCAGAACGCCGGCCGCTTGCTCACACAGTTCTTCGGCGTGTCGGCATGGGGTCGCATCCTGGTCCCGATCAACTTCCGCCTGTCGGCCGAAGAAGTGCGCTACATCGTGGAGCACTCGGGTGCCCGCGTGCTGCTGGTCGACCCCGAACTCGACGAGGCCCTTGCTGGTGTGACCTGCGAGCATCGCTACGTGATCGGCGACGAGAGTGATGCCGCACTGATGCGCTTCGATGTGGAGCCCACGGCCTGGGATGCCGACGAGGATGCAACCGCCACCATCAATTACACGAGTGGCACCACCGCACGCCCCAAGGGAGTGCAACTCACGCACCGGAACCTGTGGCTGAATGCGGCGACGTTCGGCTGGCAACTCGGCGTGAACGACCGCGACGTCTATCTGCACACGCTGCCCATGTTCCACTGCAACGGCTGGGGCATGGTGTACGGCGTCACCGGCATGGGCGGGCGGCACGTGGTGCTGCGCAAGGTCGACGGCGCCGAGATCCTGCGCCGTATCGACGCCCACGGTGTGACGTTGCTGTGCGGTGCACCAGCGGTGGCCAACATGGTGCTGGATGCGGCGGCACTGTGGGACGGCCCTGTTCCGGGTCGTGACCGCGTGCGCATGGTGGTGGCCGGCGCTCCCCCACCCACCACCACCATCGAACGCATCGAGACCGAACTGGGCTGGGAGTTCATCCAGATCTACGGCCTCACCGAGACCTCACCGTTGCTCACCATGAACCGGGCGCGGGCAGAAGACGACGGCCTGGCACCCGACGAGCGTGCCCGCCGGCTCAGCCGAGCCGGGGCACCGGCGTTGGGTGTGGAGGTGCGCATCAGCCCCGACGGGGAGATCCTGGCCCGTAGCAACGTGATCATGGCCGGCTACTGGCAACAACCCGAGGCCACCGCCGAGGCCATCCACCCGGCCAGCGACGACACCGACGGTGGCGACTGGTTCCACACCGGCGACGGAGGAGACCTCGGTGACGACGGCTACGTGACCATCTCCGACCGTCGCAAGGACGTCATCATCTCCGGCGGCGAGAACGTGTCGTCCATCGAGGTCGAGGACGCCGTGTTCAGCCACCCGGAGGTGGCCGAGGTGGCGGTGATCGGCATCCCCGACGAACGCTGGGGTGAACTCGTGCTGGCACTGGTGGTGCGCACCCCTGGCTCGACCCTGAGCGAGACCGATGTGATCGCCCACGCCCGCAGCCGTCTGGCGGGCTACAAGTGCCCCAAGCGGGTGGAGTTCCGGGACGAGTTGGCCCGCACCGCCACCGGCAAACTGCAGAAGTTCAAGCTGCGCGAGCCCTTCTGGGCCGGGCGCACGCGCCAGGTGAACTGAACCGACGAGAACGACATGTTGGACCTCGCCGATCCCACCTTCCTCGCCGACCCGTACCCGGCCTTGAACGCTCTTCGCGAGCAGGCCCCCATCGTGTGGAACGAGGCAGCGGGCCAATGGTGGGTGACCCGATGGGCCGATGTGCACGCCGCGCTACGCGACCGGCGTCTGGGTCGGGTGTTCACCCACCGCTACACCCACGAACAGTTGGGTAAGCAGACTCCCGACCCGCGCTGGGCCGACTTCGAGGCCAGTGAGCGGTGGTCGCTACTGAACCTGGAGCCACCGGATCACACCCGTCTGCGCACGCTCATCACCAAGGTGTTCACCCCCAGTGCTGTGACGGCCCTGCGACCAGCCATCGAGGCCACCGCAACGGCCACGCTGGAGCCACTGCTGCAACTCGACCGGTTCGACGTCATCACCGACTATGCGCAGCGCTACAGCGTGGCAGTGATCTGCGACATGCTCGGGGTTCCACGAAGCGACACGCGGGAGTTGCTCGACTGGTCGCACGCCATCGTGAAGATGTACGAACTGACCACCACCGATGAGCAGCGCGTGCGGGCCAACACGGCGGCGGCCGACTTCATCGGTTACGTGAGGGCGCTCATCGAGACAAAGCGTCGTCGGCCCGACGATGCCCTGGTGTCGCAGATGGTCGCCGTAGAGGCCGAGGGTCAGCGACTCACCACCGACGAGATCGTCTGCACCACGATCGTGCTACTGAACGCCGGCCACGAAGCCACGGTGAACACCCTTGGCAACGGTCTCAACGCGCTGGCTCGTCATCCCGATCAGTGGCGGCGACTCACCTCGGGTGAGGTGTCGGCCCGAACAGCGGTGGAGGAGATGGTCCGCTTCGACGGTCCCCTGCAACTGTTCGAACGTTGGGTGCTCGACGACGACGTGGAGATCGCCGGTCGAGTGCTGCAGGTGGGTGACGAGATCGCCATGTTGTTCGGTGCCGCCAACCACGATCCCCGCCAGTTCCACGATCCGGAACGGTTCGACATCGGCCGCGGTGACGCCACCCACGTCGGCTTCGGCGGTGGGTTGCACTTCTGCATCGGGGCTCCACTGGCCCGGCTGGAGATCGAGGTGAGCGTGGCCGAGTTCGCTCGCCGATTCCAACACCTCGAACTCAGCCGTCCAGCCGTGTATCACCCGACCTTCGTGATCCGAGGGCTCACGGGACTGGATCTGGTCGTCCGCTGACGCTGTCGTCAGTCCGGCAGGCTGGCGACTCAGCCAGACAATCTGGGGGATCAGCCAGTCGACGCGGGCCTACCGAGGTCGTTAGGTTGCCGCCGCTCGCCGATGGAGCGACCCCTGAAGGAGGCCGAGACATGACCCATCCCCCCACCACTGTGCTGAACGTCGACGGCCGCCAGACCGGCGGTCGCAAAGGTCTGGTGTACGACTGGCAGGAGCTGCTACGAACGGACGGCGTTGCGGACGAACGTGACGTGGCGTTATCCTCGCCGGCGATGCCCACACTGATCGGCCTCCTCCTTACGTAACGGCGACCACCACATATCGTGGTCGCCGAACCTCCTGCGCCTTCGGGCACAGGAGGTTTTTGGTTTTTCCGGTCCGATTCCACCCGTCTCCGAGCACGTCAGGAACCCACACCATGCCCCCGCAGCCCGTCTCGCCGAAGAAGATGTCCTTCGAGAAGTACGCGCCGTTCGTGCCCCTCGTCCTGCATGATCGCACCTGGCCCAACCGGGTGATCACCAAGGCCCCCCGTTGGTGTTCGGTAGACCTGCGCGACGGCAACCAGGCCCTGATCGACCCCATGGACCCCGAGCGGAAACGCCGCATGTTCACCGAACTCGTGAAGATGGGTTTCAAGGAGATCGAGGTGGGGTTTCCCTCGGCCAGCCAACCGGACTTCGACTTCCTACGCCTGATCATCGAGGAGGACCTGATCCCCCACGACGTGATGATCCAGGTTCTGGTGCAGTGCCGGCCCGAACTGATCGAGCGCACCTACGAAGGACTGCGCGGCGCCAAGCAGGCCATCGTGCACTTCTACAACTCGACCAATCCACTGCAACGCGAGGTGGTCTTCGGCCTCGACAAGGCCGGCATCGTGGACATCGCAGTGAACGGTGCCCTGCTGTGCAAGAAGTTGGAACGAGACATCGTGCAGGGTACGGACATCCGCTACGAGTACTCCCCCGAGAGTTTCACCCTGACCGAGCCCGACTTCGCCCTCGAGGTGTGCCACGCAGTCATGGATGTGATCGAGCCGACTCCCGAGCGCCCGATCATCTTGAACCTGCCGGCCACGGTCGAGTGCTACTCACCCAACGTGTACGGCGACGTCATCGAGTGGTTCGGGCGCAACGTCCGACAGCGGGACAGCGTGATCATCTCGCTGCACCCCCACAACGATCGCGGCTGCGCCGTGGCGGCCGCCGAGTTCGGCGTGATGGCTGGCGCCGACCGCGTGGAAGGCACGTTGTTCGGCAACGGCGAGCGAACCGGCAATGTGGACGTGGTGAACCTCGCCATGAACCTGTTCATGAACGGCGTGGATCCCGAGTTGGACATCACCGACATCGACGCCCTGCGCCGCACCGCCGAGTACTGCAACCGCTTGCCGGTGCACCCTCGGCACCCGTATGTGGGCGACCTGGTGTACACGGCGTTCTCGGGCAGTCACCAGGACGCCATCAAGAAGGGCTTCGAGAAACTCGGTACCGACTACGAGCAGTGGGGCGTGCCCTATCTGCCCATCGACCCCAAGCACGTGGGTCGCTCGTACGAGGCGGTCATCCGCGTGAACAGCCAGAGCGGTAAGGGAGGCGTCGCCTACGTGATGAAGGCGGAACACGGCTTCGACCTTCCGCGCCGGTTGCAGATCGAGTTCTCCAAGACCATTCAGCACATCACCGAGGACACCGGCACCGAGATCAGTCCCGGACTGATGTGGGATGCGTTCCAGAGCGAGTATCTACCCCCCGAACCGCGTGTGCGGTTGATCAGCCACGAACTGCACACCGACTCGGCCTCCGCCACAGCCACGATCACCGCCCAGTTGGTGGTGGACGGTGAGCATCGAACCGTGCGCGGAGAGGGCAACGGCCCCATCAATGCCTTCGTGAACGGCCTTCGGCGAGAGATGGGCGCCGAGTTGGACGTCTTGGACTATGCCGAGCACGCCATGGGGCAGGGCAGCGAGGCCACGGCTGTGGCGTACGTGGAAACCGTAGGTGCTGACGAGGTGATCCGCTGGGGTGTGGGGACCGACCCGAACATCATCACGGCGTCCATGCGAGCGGTCTTGTCCGCGTTCGAACGGCACCAGCGCACCTGACGCGACTACGGTTGGCACCCAGTCGAAACCGAGGAGACAGCCATGAAGGTCAGCGTGAATTACGACGTCTGTGCATCCACTGGGGCCTGCATGCAGGTGTGCCCCGAAGTGTTCGAGGTGCGCAGCGACGGGTATCTGTACCTGCTCACCGACGAGCCCGGCGAGGAACTGCGCGAGAAGCTCGAACAGGCCGTCGACCTCTGCCCCACCGCTGCCATCAGCGTCGAGGGCTGAGCCTGCTCACCAAACTGTCGGCCGCGTGGTCGCGGTCCGGGTCGATGCTGTGCGTCGGCCTGGACCCCGACCCCGCCCGCTTTCCCGGCTCGTGGCAGGGACGAACCGATGCCACCTTCGACTTCTGTCGAGCCATCGTGGACGCCACCGCCGACCAGGTGTGCGCCTTCAAACCCCAGATCGCCTACTTCGCCGCAACCGGTGCCGAGGCTCAACTGGAGCGACTCTGCCAGCACCTTCGTGACGCTGCCCCGCATGCGCTGTTGATCCTGGACGCCAAGCGGGGTGACATCGGTCCTACCGCCACCATGTACGCACGAGAGGCGTTCGATCGCTACGGGGCCGATGCGGTGACGGTGAACCCCTACCTGGGTACCGATGCCGTGGCACCGTTTCTCGAGCGCTCCGACCGCGGGGCCTTTTTCCTGTGCCGGACGTCGAATGCCGGGGGCAGCGACCTGCAGAACCTCGAGGTGGACGGTCGCCCCCTGTACACCCATGTGGCCGAGTTGATCGCGCAGCGATGGTCGACGATGGGGCCCAGTGGCTTGGTGGTGGGTGCCACCTACCCCGACGAGTTGGCCGCCGTTCGTCGACTGGTCGGAGAGCTCCCCATTCTGGTGCCGGGTATCGGCGCCCAAGGCGGCGACATCGATGCCGCTGTCGCAGCGGGTGTGGACAGCCACGGCACCGGCCTGGTGATCAACTCGTCGCGGGCCGTGCTGTACGCGTCGTCGGAAGACGACTTTGCCGAGGCAGCCCGCGCCGAGGCGGTACGAACCCGTGAGGCGATCAGCCGCGCAGTACGTGCACGCTGATGATGCCGGGCGACGCCCGTAGTTCAGCGATGACCGGCTCGGGTACTGCGGCTGTCGGGGCGATGAGCATCATGGCGGTGCCCGCTGCCTGAGCCTTGCCCACGTCCATATCGGCGATGTTCACGCCAGCGTTGCCCAACAGTGTTCCCACGAGGCCGATGACACCGGGGCGGTCGTCGTTGCGCACCACCAGCATCTCTGCCGCCGGAGGCACATCGAAGGAGTGATCGTCGACCATGACGATGCGAGCCTCGGCGCGACGACCCGACAGGGTGCCGGCGATGGAATGCCCGCCACCGCGCAGGGTCACCACGTTCACGAAGTCGGTGGACGTGGTGCTGTTGACCTCGCGGATCTCCACACCGTGGTCGGCCGCCCGTTGAGGAGCGTTCACATAGCTCACGGGTTCGTCACTGGTGGCGCCGAAGAAACCCTTCATGACGCTCAGGCTCAACAGACGGGTGTCGAGGCCACCGATGTCGCCTTCGGAGCAGATCTCGAGCACCGGGGGTGCTGAGCCGAGCAGTGTGGCGAACAAGCGACCCAACTGCTCACCGAGGGGCAGGTACGGACGCAACTGCTCGCTGGATCCCGCCGCGTCGACGTTCACGGCAAAGGGCACGAAGTCGCCGGCCAAGGCCAACTGCACCATGTCGGCGATGACATCACCGGCCTTGTCCTGCGCCTCTCGGGTACTGGCGCCCAGGTGCGGGGTGACCACGACGTTGGGCAGATCGAACAACGGGGACGACGTGGTTGGCTCTTCGGCGAACACGTCCAGTGCGGCCCCGGCGATGACGCCTGAGCGTAGGGCCTCGGCCAGCTCTGCTTCGTCGACGATGCCGCCACGGGCCACGTTGATGAGCCTCATGGACGGCTTGGCCTTGGCGAGCATCTCGGCCCCGATGAGGCCGGTGGTCTCTTTCGTCTTGGGCAGGTGCACCGTCACGAAGTCGGCCTCGGCGATCAACTGCTCGAGCGGCATCATCTCCACGCTCATCTGGCGGCCCTTGTCAGCCGACACGAACGGGTCGTAGGCCACCAGACGCATACCGAAACCCAGGGCGCGCTGAGCGACCAGTTTGCCGATGCGACCCAACCCCACCACGCCCAGGGTCTTGTCGGCCAGTTCCACGCCTTCCCACTTGCTGCGCTCCCAACGGCCTGCCACCAGAGCTGCATGCGCCTGGGGCACGTTGCGGGCCAGCGACAGGATGAGCGCCATGGTGTGCTCGGCGGCCGAAACGATGTTCGACTGCGGCGCGTTCACCACCATGACGCCCCGTTGGGTGGCGGCAGGAACGTCGACGTTGTCCAGGCCGATGCCCGCACGACCGACGACCATGAGGCGATCCGCCGAGGCCAGCAGTTCGGCATCCACCTGTGTGGCGCTGCGGATGATCAGCGCGTGGGCACCCACGATGTCGCTGCGCAACTGCTCGGCAGTGCGACCCAGGCGGACGTCGACCTCGTGGCCGGCAGCGCGCAGGCGATCCAATCCGCCTTCGGCGATTTCTTCGGTGACCAGAATGCGACCCATCTCCCCCATGCTCGCAGCCTCGGTGCTGCCACGGCGAATGCATAGGCTCGGTTGCGTGTCGCCTGCGCTGGAGATCCGTGAACTGCGCGGCCGTCCCGCCATGGAGGCCCTCCTCACCTGCTTCGACGAGGTGTGGCAACTGGCACCTGGCGCACGTCCCATGAGTACCGAAATGCTGCTGGCGCTCGAGCACGCGGGCGCCCCGGTGCTGGGGGCGTTCCTGGGCGACGTGATGGTCGGTGCCAGCGTTGCCGTGACGGGGGTGCGGCCCGATGGCACCACGGTGCTCCACAGCCACATGACCGGCGTAGCGCCCGGTCTGCAGCACCATGGAGTGGGGCGCCAACTGAAGTGGGCGCAGCGCCAGTGGGCCGCCCAACGCGGCGTCCTCCACATCGAGTGGACGTTCGATCCCCTGGTACGGCGCAACGGTTGGTTCAACCTGGAGGTCCTGGGAGCCTGTGCACCCGAGTACCTCGTGGACTTCTACGGACCCATCGCCGACGGCATCAATGCTGGCGACGAGACCGACCGACTCCTGGCGGTGTGGACGGTCACGACGACTCGAGAGCCCGTGCAGGCGCGCAGTGACGATGTCCTGGTCCCCACCCCGCGCGACATCGTGACGCTTCGTCGTGACGACCCCACAGAAGCACGACGGTGGCGCCGGGAACTACGCCGACTCCTGGCACCTCTCCTGGCGGACGGATGGGCGGTGGTGGCCATGACCCCAGATGGGGACTACGTCGTTCGTGAGGTTCATGAGCCGCAGTAGCCTGACGGGTATGTCACACCCCTTCCTCTCGGAAGCATGGATGGAAGCCGCTCGCAGCATCCGTCTGAAATACCAGAGCCAGACCGCCGCGGTGAGCGTGTCGATCCGCATGAATCAGGTGATCACCGACGTCCCTTTCGGCGAGGGCGTGGTGAAGGCCTACACCGACACCTCCACCGGCGAGGTGGTCATGGAGTTGGGCGAACTCCCCAATCCTGACCTCACGGTCACCACCGATTACGAGACCGCTCTGAAGATCGTGGTGGAGCAGGACCAAGCCGCTGCCATGCAGGCCTTCATGGCGGGCAAGGTGAAGGTGCAGGGCGACATGATGAAGATGATGGCCATGCAATCGTCGATGCCTCAGGACGACACCGCCAAGGCCATCGCGGCGGAGATACGCGCCATCACGGCCTGAGGTTCACCGCGGCGTCGTCCCCTCGGGGTATGGACCGCACCGAGCGAGACGCCGCCACCGCGCCGGTGGCGATGACTGCGCCCACCACGAAGGCAGGCGTGAACGATGCGTCCAGGCCGTGTCGGGCCTGAGATGCCTGCTGGACCGTCGTCATGACCACGGTGCCCAGAACCGCCCCCATCTGGGACATGAGTTGTTGCAGGGCACCGGCCACACCCAGGTCGCGTTCGTCGACCGCGCTGGCCACCAACGAGGTGAGCGCCGGCGACAACACGCCGAACCCGAGCCCCGACAGCGCCAGGACCACCACCACGAACCACGTCGCCGTTCCCGACTGGACGAGGGCGAATCCGACCATGGACGCCAGCACGGCACCGGTTCCCACGCTGGCAGCGGACCGCTCGCCCATGCGCATCGTGATGGCTCCGGCTGCTGCGGCGACCAGAGCGAAGGCCAACGGGCGGGCGATGACCACCAGGCTGATCTTGCCGGCGCCGTAGTTCAAGAGGTCCTCCAACATGAGCGGTGCCAGGATGAACCCGCCCATGTAGGCGCAGTTGGCGAGGCTCTGGGTGACCACGGGTACCGCCACGTTTCGTGTGCGCAACCACGCCAAGGGCATCAGGGGTTCGGCGGTTCGGCGTTCGATGCGAACGAACCACGCCAGCACCGCCACGCCGACCACGAAGCAGCCGATGGTCCGCACCGAGGTGAACCCCCAGTGGACGCCCTGGTTGATGGCGGTCAGTACGCCGACGGCACCCAAGCCCAGGGTCGCTCCCCCTGCCAGATCGAACTGCACACCACGACGCCGTTGCGTGTCGGGCAGCAGGCTCACGGCCACGACCACGCCGACGACGCACAGCGGAGCCTGGACGGCAAAAATGATCCGCCAGCCGAACTGCTCGACCAAGGGCGCCCCGGCGACCACCCCCAACACGGGCCCACCGGCGTTCACGAACGTCCACCAGCCCAGCGGTCGCACTCGCTCCTGCGCCCCGTAGAGGTGGGTGATGAAGGCCATGGTGGCGGGTCCCGTGGCCGCCCCGGCCGAAGCCGACAGGGTTCGGAACACGACCATGGACAGGCCGTCCCAGGCCACGGCCGTGCAGGCTGCGAAAATCCCGGCACCAGCCAGACCGGCCACGAACACGCGTTTATGGCCGTGTAGGTCCCCCAGTTTTCCGTACAGCGGACCCACCACACCGAACGCCAGCATGGGTCCGGTGATGGACCAACTGATGGTGGTGACCGACGACCCGAGGTCGCTGGCGATTCGGTTCAGGGACACCACCAGCAGGGTGATGGTGAACGAGACCGTGAAGAACGCCGCCAACAGCACCACCAGCACCGCGCCACGGCGGTCGAGGTCGTGCTGACGCATTGCGACAGTGCGGCGTCAGCGCTCGTCGAGGTCCAGTTGCCCCAACGCCTCGGCCAGCGCATCCACTTCCCAACGGCCCGCCTGCTCGACGGTGTCACCAAAGGCCCAACTCTGGAACCGGGTGACGGTGCCGCCCTGCACGTAGAAGGTCTCGCCGTTGAACCGACAGGGGGCACTGGCAAGGTACGCCACCAACGGTGACACGTTGGCGGGATCCCACTGGTCGAAGGCCTCGCCGTCCTGAGGCGGGGCGATGAGGCCCTCGAGGCCGGGGGTGGCAAGGGTGAGACGGGTACGAGCGGCGGGGGCCACGCAGTTGCTCACGACGTTGTACCGCTCCAACTCCTTGGCGGCGATCTGGCTGAGCGTGGCGATGCCACTCTTGGCGGCGCCGTAATTGGCCTGCCCGGGGTTGGCGAACAGGCCCGAGGTGGACGAGGTGTGGACCAGATTGCGGCGCTTGGTGACGCCCGCCTTGTGCTGCTCGCGCCAATAGGCAGCCGCCCATCGCGTCGGTGCCATGTGACCTTTCAGGTGCACGGCGATGACGCTGTCCCACTCGTCCTCGGTCATGTTCACCAACAGGCGATCGCGCAGGATGCCGGCGTTGTTCACGAGGATGTCGAGGTCACCGAAGGCATCGACGGCGGATTGCACCATGTGACGAGCACCATCCCAGTCGCTGACATCGTCGTCATTGGCCACCGCCTGGCCGCCCATGGCCTCGATCTCGGCCACGACCTGCTCGGCCGGGGTCCGGTCGGCACCGCTACCGTCGTTGGCGGCACCCCGATCGTTCACCACCACGGCGGCTCCCAGGCGGGCGAACAGCAGCGCATGTTCCCGACCCAGTCCGCGGCCCGCCCCGGTGATGACGGCGACCCGACCCTCAAGAGTGATCATGACGGCACGCTACCGGTCGGGTGCGATGAGGCTGAAGCCGACGAGCGGCCGATCACGGGGCGAATTCGTACACCAGCGACACGGTGGAGCCGCGACGAACAGCGTCACCCGACCGTACCGGCACACCCTCCACCGACAACCCCAGCAAGCGACGTGACGGATCGCCGGTCACCGTGCCGAGGGCGAGATCCGCCGCTTTCAGAGCCGTCTCGAGTTGGGCGGCGTCGAGGCCCTCGAGGACGGGAACCGTCACCACGTCGGGGCCCTTCGACACCACGACCAGGACCGTCGAGTCTCGGGGGACGACGGTCCCGGGAAGCGGGTTCTGAGCGACCACGGTGCCGACGGGAACGGTGTCGCTGAAGTCCTCGGCGAGATCGGCGGCGAGCCGGAGTTGCTCCAGCGCCGCCTGCGCATCGGCAGTGGCCGTCCCCACGACATCGGGCACCTGGCGCGGTTCGGGTCCCTGCGAGACCTCGATGGCCACCTCGGAGCCCTTCACCACCTCGGCTCCTGCGGTGAGCGCAGGCTGATCGGCGACGTACCACCGCAGCACCGTGTCGGCCGGAACCTCCTCGTCGGGGCGGGACGCTGTCACGACCGGCACCAGGCCGAGTTCGGTCACACGAGCGAAGGCCTCGTCCACCGGCAGTCCGCTGATGTCGACAAGGGCCACGAAGGTGGGACCCTCGGACACCACCACCACCAGGGTGCCGCCACGTTCCAGATCGACCCCGGCGGGCGGATCGGTACGGATGACGGCATCGACCTCCACATCATCGCTGCGGTCGCGCTGCACCTCGAGGGTCCACTCGTAATCGGCCACCAGGTTCGTCACTTCGCCCGCCGGGCGACCCACCAGATCGGGCACGGTGTAGGAGGGGGTACGCAGCAGCCACCAGGCGGCTACGGCGATGGCCGCCACCACCACGAGCGCCAGCACCACGACGCCGGTCCTGCGAGACCGGGTGCGGGTGGGGGGCGCGGCGTCAGCGACGGGTGCTGGCGGTTCGGATGGCACTGCTGGCGGCGCCAAGGGGGCTGTTGCGGGACTGGGGGTCGGGGTCGAGGCGAAATCGGGGTCGGGACTGGCCGTGGAGAGCACCGGGCGTTCCATGCCTGCCGAGTCATCGGTGACGATGGGCAGGGACTCGGGTCGGGGTAGCGACTCGGCACACCGCACCAAGGCCTCGGCGAGTTCTGCTGCCGTGGAACGCTCGACAGGGTCGGGACGGCCAGCGCGCTCCAGCACGGCTGCAAGCGGTCCCAGATCAGCCGACACCGGCATCAACCGGCCCACCCGCGCACCCAGTGTCGCCACCGTGGAGGCATGGGCGAAGGGCAGTTCGCCGGTGACTGCCTCGATGAGCGACAAGCACAGGCCGTACACGTCGGCGGCAGGAGATGGCAGGGCCCCCAGGGCCAACTCGGGTGCCGCGTACCAGGCTCGCTCCACCTCGACATCATCCGTGGTCAACCAGGCCCGGTTGGCGCTCTGGGTGGTCAGAGGCACGCCGGTGAGACCCACTCGACCATCCACGCCGAAGCGGAGATACTTGGGACTCACGTCACCGTGGACCCCACCCCGGTCGTGGAGGGCTGCGAGTGCACGTGCGGCGTGAAATCCCACCACCACCGCTTGCGAAGGCGTGAGGCGCCGACCACGGTCGAGGACCTGACGCAGTGTTCCTCCGGCCCGAAGTGGTGATGCCAACCACACCCCCACCGCGCCCTCGATCTCACCGGTGGGCGACCACAGGCCGTCGAGCAGGCCGGCACCGGTGGTGGGGATCAGATCGGGATGCGTCGGACCGCGTCCCGCGATCACGGCGTTCACCAGTTCGACGGCACCACTGGCACCTCCCACCGACTGGAGGTCCATCACCTCGATGGCGACCGGGTCGCCCGTGTCGGTGTCCACGCCGGCGAACCGGGCAGCGTGGTCGTCACGGCCCACCGGCAGCGTGACCCGGTACCGGCGCTCCAGCATGGCACCGGGCAGCAGGCGGTCGACGGTGTCCCACGGGTTGCCGTCGTCGCGGTACCCGTCCGGCACGATGGCGTCGTCGTGAGACATGGCGCGTGGAACCTAGCGCTCCGAGTGGGATCCCGCCCATCGGCCGGGGAGAATGGGGAGGTGACGCCGACACCCCCCCATGGCATCCCTGGCACCTCACCCACCAAGGCGAAACGGCGAGTCGACCCTGCCATGGCCGTCGCCAGTGCCATCATCGCCGGCCTCCTGGTGCTGATCGTGTTGGGCTTCAACGCTGCCGTCACCGGTCGGGACGCCATGAACCTGCCCGAGGCCATCGAATCGATCGACCCCGGTGACGGCGACCGGGTGTTGCGTCAGACACGTATCTTCGTGGACTTCGTGACCGGATACGAGGGAGTCCTCGTCGTGAACGGCATCGAGATTCCCGTGGTGCGCATCGACGAGTTGACGGCGGCTGATGGCACCGCCCCTCAACCGGGTGAACAGGTGGTACTGCCACCCGTGGCGATCTACGACCCGGGCAACTCGACACTGGTGTTCCAGCCCACCGAGGGCGCTCCCATCGAGTCGCTGAGCCAAGGCCCCCACGAGGCGACCGTGGTGTACTGGCGGGCCGAGGAAGGCCGGGAACGGGCCCGGACGTTCTCGTGGAGTTTCCGGGTCGACTGACCGGCTAGGCCGGCAGCTCGCCTGTGGCGAGCAGCCTCGAGAACCCGGCCTCGTCGAGGACGGGAATCCCCAGCGCCTCGGCCTTGGTGAGTTTCGACGCACCCGGTTCGGCACCGACCACCACGGCGTAGGTCTTCTTCGACACACTGCCGGGACTGGTGCCACCTCGCCGCTTGATGGCCGTCTCGGCCTCGTCACGCGTGAAACCCTCGAGCGTTCCCGTCACCACCACCGCCCGGCCGGCCAGAACCTGGGGTTCGTCGGGCGCCGCCACCAGATCACCCACGTTGGCCAGGTTCACACCCGCAGTCCGAAGCCGCTCGATGAGGTCGACGTGTTGGGGATCGGCAAACCATCGCGCCACCGTGGTCGCGATCACCGGGCCCACACCGTCGACCGCTGCGAGGTCCTCGACGGAGGCCGCCGCAATGGCGTCCACGCTGCCGAACGTGCGGGCCAGGGCCTCGGAGGCGGACGGTCCCAGATGCTTGATGCCCAAGGCGGTGAGCACCTTGGGCAAGGGACGGTCGCGGGAGGCGTCGATGGCGCGCACCAGATTGGTGGCCGAGACCTGGCCGAAGCCCTCGAGGGTGAGCACCTGGTCCACCGTGAGCCGGTAGAGATCTGCCGGATCAGCCACCAGGTCCTGATCGGCGAGGGCGAACACGGTGCGCTCACCCAAGCCCTCGATGTCCATGGCCGTGCGACTGGCCCACCAGATGATGCGTTGGTCTCGCTGGAACGGGCAGTCCGGTTCCACACACCGCGTGTCGGCCTCACCCTCGGCGCGCACGAGTTCCGAGTGCACAGGACAGGGGCACGTCCGGGGGAACTCCCAGGGTGCTCGGTCGGGAGGGCGATCCGCCAGTACGGGACCCACGACTTCGGGGATCACGTCGCCGGCCTTGCGCACGATCACCGTGTCGCCGGGGCGAACGTCTTTGGCGCGCACCTGGTCCTGGTTGTGCAGGGTGGCCATAGACACCGTGGAGCCGCCCACGAACACCGGTTCCAACACGGCGAAGGGAGTGGCACGTCCGGTGCGACCGATGGACACCTGGATGTCGATGAGGCGCGTGGAGCGTTCCTCGGGCGGGAACTTGTAGGCGATCGCCCACCGCGGCGCACGCGACGTGAAGCCCAATCGCGCGCGCTGAGCGAGGTCATCGACCTTCACGACCACGCCGTCGATCTCGTAGGGCAGATCGTGGCGGTGATGCTGCCAGTGGTCACAGAACGCGAGCACCTCCTCGAGCGAATCGACCACGCGAACCTGCGGATTCACCGGGAGTCCCAGCGACTCGATCCAGTCGAGCGTGGCGCGATGGTTGGTGAGCGAAGGCCCATCGGTCACTTCGCCCAACTGGTAGCACCACAGCGACAGTCCCCGTTCGGCAGTGACGCCAGGGTCCTTCTGCCGCAGGCTGCCCGCACCGGCGTTACGCGGATTCACAGGAACGGGATCGGGCTTGCGGCCCTCGGCGACGCGCCGCTCGTTCTCGGCGATCTTGGCGGCGCGGAGGCGATGGAACGCCTCGAGGGGGAGATACACCTCACCGCGTACCTCGACCACCTCGGGTACCGGTTCACCTGCGGGGATCCTCAACTCGTGTGCGACGGCGTCGATCACCGCCACCTGGGCAGTGACGTCCTCACCCACCCGGCCATCGCCGCGGGTGGCGGCCTGCACGAACCGGCCACCCTCGTAGCGCAGGCTCATGGCCAGGCCGTCGATCTTCAACTCGCAGACGTACCGGATGCCACCGGGAGCAGCCTCGTCGCCACCCAGGCCCCTGATCACCCGTTGGCCCCAGGCACGGAGTTCGTCAGCGTCCATGGCGTTGTCGAGGCTCATCATGGGCTGGCGATGCGTCACCGGGGCGAACAGCGAACTCGGTGCCCCACCCACCTGCTGCGTGGGCGATTCGGCCGAGGCCAACTCGGGGTGCGACGCCTCGAGAGCCCGGAGTTCTCGGGCCATGGCGTCGTAGTCGGCGTCGGGAATCTCGGGTGCGTCGAGTTCGTGGTAGCGGCGGTTGTGGTACGCCACCAACTCGCGCAACTCCCTGATGCGTTCGGCGGGTTCCACGTGTCAGGCCCCGAACGTGATGCGGGTGGCCACCGCCTGATCGGCGATGCGGGTCTCCACCTGACGGACCAGGTGCAACACGGTGGAGGCGATCTGCGGACTGTGCAATCCCATCCCGCAGGCAGGTGTGACCATGCTGTTGGTCCGCAGGGTCACAGGATCACAGCCGGCCTTCACCAGATCGCACCACAGGTCGCTGAGCAAGCGCCATGGCCGCTCGGCCGTGTGGGGTACCGGACCGTCGGTGGCGACCACGCCCCAGGCCACCACTCCCCCGCGCTCGAAGAATCCGGTCAGGTAGCCCGCGGCCTCCACCACCCGCGGGGCCACCGGGATGGACACCACATCGGGTCCAGCCGCCAACAGCGCTGCAAGGTCGGCCTCGCCGCAGCAGTGCACACCAGCCATGGCGTGCGGTTCGATGACCGCCAGGGCCGCCGACACCAGGTCGATGGCCACGTCGGGTGCCAGCGGAAAATGGGACTGATGCAGCGAGGCCAGGCCGGGTTCGTCCAGGAACACCACCTGCTTCACGCCAGGCAGTTCCCGGGCGATGTGCGCCAGCAGAAAGGCGGCACGCTGTTGCACTGCACGCACCGCCACCTCGAAGGCCACGGTTGCCGGTGCACCGGCACGCTCCAACGCCAGGCCCAGCGTGATGGGGCCGGTGAGTTGCCACTTCAACGCTCCGGTGAGGCGTTTCTGGGTTGCCAGGTGCAACACGGAGCGCAAGCCACCGAACGCATCGTGCGACAGGTCCGTGACGAGGGGGGTGTCGGGATCGAGCAGGGGGATGTCCAGCGCAAGGCTGCCGTACTGGCCCAGCGTCACCCCATCGATGCCCACGACCGCCTGGGCGATCATGCCCTCGGCGGGCGACCGCCGCGGCAGCGATGGCACGTAGGGCAGCGACGTGGCCTCGAGCGCCAACCTGGCCGCCGCCACCGCATCGCGGTGCGGCAGGCTCCCGATTCCCGTACTGGTCCCTGCGGGAAGGACTACCTTCACGCTGACGCACCTCCCTGCGCCTTTCGTACCACCACATGGCTCGGCTACACGAATCGTCGGCGCATCCATTCGCACGGCAGGCTGATCGGGTGAAGCGCAGCAGCATCCTCGTGTGGTGGACACGGCTCACCTGGGCCGCCATGGCAGTGGTGGCCCCGCCTGCCTGGGGCGATGCCCTGTCGACGCACAGCACGGCGGTGCAACGCACTGCGGGTGTGGTGGGGTGGGTTGCGTGGGGTGTCGCCCTCATCGCCGTGGCGGCACTGAGCACGGTGTCGCTGACCGTGGCCCGATTGGTGATCACCATGGCGGTCCCGGCCTCGGTGGTGGTGGCGGCCCACGAACCCGGAGGCTGGGCCATGGCAGCCGTGGTGCTGAGCGCAGCAGCAGCCGTGGGTGTCGTGAGCGCCGAGTTCGCCCAAGCCTCGGTGCAGGCCTCGGCCTATGGAGCCGAGGAACGGTTCCTACTGCGACCCCCGGCTCCGTTCGTAGCCCCCATGGCCTTGGCGTGGCTCGTGCTCACTGCCACATGGCTTGTCGGGCCCCTTGCACTGGCCGCACGCGCCTGGCTGGTTGGTGGCATGGTCACCGCTGCGGCGGTGGGACTGTCTGTGGTGCTGGGGCGGCGGTTCCACCGAATGACTCGCCGGTGGCTCGTGTTCGTCCCCGCCGGCGTGGTGCTCCACGACCATCTGCTGCTGGCAGAGACCGTGCTCATCACCCGCAAGGACGTGCAGGGCGTGCAGTTGGCGGCAGGAGGTCCCGATGCCATCGATCTCACGGGGTTGACCTGGGGGGCCGCGGTGCAGGTGGACCTACGAGAGCCACAGGTGGTGATTCCCCGACTGGCGGGAAAGGGACCCGAGGCGTCCAAGCCGGTGCGGGTGCGCACCATCCTGGTGGCACCCAGTCGTCCCGGTGCGTTGCTGTCAGCCGCCCGTGAGGTTCGGCTGGCCTGATTCGACCGCCGCCAGGCCGCCGGCGATGACCCGGTCGTCGTCGAGGTCGTACACCACGATGCTCTGACCGGCGGCCACCACGCGCTGGGGTTCGTCCCATCGCAACACCGCCGTACCGTCGGGGCGGGCCTCGAGCACCGCCCCGGCCACGACTCCGTGGGCGCTGCACTGGGCCAGCACGGGCAGTTCCACGTCGTGCGGGCAGCGGCCATCGGTGTGGTCGAGCCACACCATGTGCTCTACTGCCTGAACGCTGCGTATGAGGCGATCGGGCGACGCCACCGTCACCCGACGCGCCGGAACGTCCACAGCGACCACATGCACGGGATCGCCACCTCCGGGCACCCCCAGACCACGACGCTGACCCAGCGTCACCAGTTCCACGGCCGGCACCTGCCCCACGGCGCGACCATCGAGATCGACCACCTCGGCGGCATGCAGTGGGATGCGCTGACCGAGGAACTGCTGGCGTCCCTGAGAGCGTTGGATGAAGCACACGTCCTGGCTGTCGGGTTTGGCAGCGGTGCGCAACCCCAGGCGTTCGGCCTCGGCCCTCACCTCCGCCTTGGTGAGGTCGCCCACGGGGAAACTGACACGACTCAGTCGCCGCTGATCCATGACATGCACTACGTACGACTGGTCCTTGGCCCGGTCGGCACCGCGCCGTAGTTCGAAACGAGTGAGTGATGCGTCCTGCACGATGCGGGCGTGATGCCCGGTCGCCACGGCATCGAAACCCAGCAACTCGGCGCGCTCCAGAAGGCGGTCGAACTTGAGGTGCCGGTTGCATTCGATGCAGGGGTTGGGCGTGCGACCCACAGCGTGGTCGTTCACGTAGGGGTTCACGACGTGGCGGTCGAAGTCCTCGGTGAAGTTGAACACCAGGTGATCGATACCCAGTTGGTCCGCCACCCGTCGGGCATCATCGACATCGGCCACCGAGCAACAGCCCGTGTCGCTGTCGCCGCCCCACAACTTCATGGTGACGCCCACGACCTCGTATCCCGCCTCCACCAGGCGAGCGGCCGCCACCGAGGAGTCGACGCCGCCCGACATGGCCACGAGCACTTGACCCGTCATGACCCCACCCCGGTGACCCGGCGGCGACGGAGCGAGTGCACGGCATCAGCGATGGCCGACACGGCACGGTCCACGTCGTCGGCAGTGGTGGTGTGACCCAACGACAGTCGCAAGGCCCCTGCTGCCCACGCCGGTTCCACTCCCATGGCTGCCAGCACATGTGAGCCGGCCAGGGCACCCGAGGCACAGGCCGAGGCCGCCGAGGCGCAGACACCGGCACGGTCGAGCAGATACAGCAGTGCTTCGCTCTCCACACCGGCGAAGCACACGTGGGCGATACCGGGCACGCTGTCGTCCACTCCGAGTGTTTCGCGCACGTCGTCGACACCGCTGTACAAGCCTTCGACGAGACGTGCGCGCAACCCGGCGATGCGAGGCCACTCGGCGGGACGTTCTGCGTCGGTGGTGGCCAAGGCAGCAGCCGTGGCCACGATGCCCGCCACGTTGTGGGTGCCGCTGCGCCGGTCGCGCTCCTGACCACCACCGAACAACAGGGGTTCCAGCGACACGCCCTGGCGCACCACCATGACACCTGCGCCTTTGGGACCGCCGAACTTGTGCGCGGACAGGGCCATCACGTCGACATGCGGCCACAGTTGGCGAAGGTCGAGCCAGCACGCCGCCTGCACGGCGTCGGTGTGGAGTACGGCTCCCGGGGCCCGGTTGCGCACGATGCGCGCCA
>CAYMUC010000047.1:0-22464 GCA_964393535.1 uncultured Ilumatobacteraceae bacterium
CGCCCCCTTGGCCACCTTCTGCAGCAGCAGTGGTTCACCGATGGACTCGCCGATGGGCAGCCGGGGATTCAGCGACGAACCGGGGTCCTGGAACACGAAACTGACCTCGCGCCGCACCTGACGTAGATCGTGTTTGGACACCCCCACCATGTTGGTGCCCAGCACCTCGGCGGTACCGGCCACGAACGGCAGCAAGCCCACGATGGCCCGACCGATGGTGGTCTTGCCCGAACCGGACTCGCCCACCAGACCCACCACGTCACCGCGGTGCACCTTCAGGGACACACCGTCGACGGCACGGAACGCAGGCAACCTTCCACGCCGGCGGTACTCGATGGCGACGTCCCGCAGATCCACCACGACCTCGGGCTGGGGTTCGGCGGCAGGCACTCGGTCATGGACCCGGGTGACGGCGACCGACCCGAGGTGCGGGACCGCCTGAAGCAGTTCCTGGGTGTAGGGGTGCTGTGGCTCGCGGAACACCTGCGTCGCCTCGCCCTGCTCGACGACCTCGCCGCGGTGCATCACCAGCACCCGATCGGCCAGATCGGCCACCACCCCCATGTCGTGGGTGATCAGCATGATGCCGGCATCGATACGGTCACGCAGATTGCGCATCAGGTCGAGGATTTCGGCCTGCACCGTGACGTCGAGCGCCGTCGTGGGTTCGTCGGCCACGAGCACCTCGGGATCCAGTGCCAGTGCTTGAGCGATCATGGCGCGCTGTCGCTGCCCACCCGACAACTGGTGCGGGTAACTGTCCACCCGGGAAGCAGGCTCGGGGATGTCCACGAGTTCCAGCAGTTCGATGGCTCGGCGGCGGGCTGCCTTGGGCGACATGGACTGGTGCGCCCGAAGGGTCTCCGCGATCTGAAAGCCCACGGTGTACACCGGATTCAATGCCGTCATCGGCTCCTGGAAGATCATCGCCACTCGTCGCCCGCGCAACGAACGCAACGTGCGTTGGTCGATGCCGACGAGTTCTCGGTCACCCAGGCGGATGGAACCGCGCACCGAGGCGTTCTTGGGCAGCAGGCCCAGTAGGGCCAGACCGATGGTGGACTTGCCCGACCCCGACTCGCCCACGATCGCCAAGACCTCACCCGAGGCAAGGTCCAGTGAGGCACCGACGACCGCCGGATACCACTGTCCGTTCACCCAGAAGTCCACGCTGAGATCACGTACTGACAGCACCGTCATGACACGGCCACCTTCGAGCCGATCGAGCGTGCCAACATGCGGCGATGGAGGTGTACCGAACGGCGACCGGACGGGTGCTCACGGTCGTGATCACCACCCTGTGCACCGCGGGACTGGTGGCGATCACCCTGCAGCGCGGTCCACTCGACGGTCTGAGAACCGCTCCCTTCCTCGCCTTCACCGCCGGGCTGTGCTGGGCATTGTTCGCGCATCCTTGCGTGAAGGTGGACCTCTCGGGCGTGACCCTGGTGAACGTGATGCGCACCGTGATGGTGCCATGGCCGGCCATCGTCGAGGTGGAGACACGATGGGGTCTCACACTGGTGACTGCCTACGGACGTCGAACCGCATGGGCCGCACCCTCGCCCGGTGCTGCCCATGTGCTGCGAACGTCGCCCCGCACCGAGGGACGCAATCTGCCTGCATCCACCTACCGCAACGGGTCGGTGCGACCGGGCGACCTTCCCACCAGTCCGTCGGGCCACGCCGCCCTGCTGGTGCGGGCCCGATGGGAGGACCTCAAACGCCGGGGTGCGTTGGACGAACCTCGCCTCGAATTCGATCGGCTGCCCACTCGCTGGCACCGCCGCTCGCTCGCCACCGGCGGTGCGCTGATGGCACTCTGCTTGGTGAGCCTGCTGTGGTGACACCTGTCTCATGACGCAACGCCGGACGCGGTCTCGAGGTCCTTGCGTCGCGGCACCCGTTTCTGACGAGGGTCGAACGCGTCACGCAGACCATCCCCGATGAACTGCAAGCACAGCACGATGCCCACGACGAACAGGCCCGGCCACACGAACAGCCACGGCCGAGTGGTGAAGGCGTTCTGGTAGTCGTTCACCAACGATCCCAGCGACACATCGGGCCGTTGGATACCGAACCCGAGAAAACCCAGGGCTGCCTCGGTGAGAATGCCTGCCCCCATGAGCAGTGTGGTGCTGACCACGATGACACCGACGGTGTTGGGCAGGATGTGTTTGAAGATGATGCGCCGCGACGACGCACCCGCCACTCGGGCGGCGTCGACGAATTCGCGTTCTCGCAGGGCCAGAAACTCGGCTCGGACCAGTCGCGCGAGACCCGTCCACGAGAAAAACCCGAGCACCAACGCCACACTCCACAGACCCGTCGCGCCGAATGCGAAGCCGGCGACGGCCGCCACCAGGAGCAACGGAATGACCAGGACGATGTCGGTGAAGCGCATCAGCACGGCGTCGAGCACCCCACCGAAGTAGCCGGCGATGGCACCGATGACCACGCCGATGGTGGTGGAGAGTATGGCCAGGATGAGAATGACCACGAGGGTGGTCTGCACGCCGCGCATGGTGAGAGCGAACATGTCTCGACCGCGCTCGTTGTCGACGCCGAAAGGATGATCACCGAGGGACAGGCCACTGCCCCCCAACCAGGTGGGCCGCACCGAAAGTGTGGGCGACTGATCCTCGAGCGCGGGGACCAAGTCGTTGGGACCCCACTTCCACCACCCCGGAAGAGGCCCCCACCCCACACTGCTCACCGCGATCAGCACGATGAGCGACAGGGCGAACAGCGACACCATGGCACCTTTGTGGCGCAGGAAGCGCCGCCGGACGATCTGGGCCTGGCTGAGTCCGGCGATCTCACGGCCGACCAGATCGGACTGATCGGTCACCACCGGCTTGTCGTCGATATCCACGATGCGGTCCCTTCTGCCTCTACTCGCCGATGCGGATGCGAGGGTCGAGGACGGCGTAGGTCAGGTCGGCCAGCAGATTCGCCACGATGGCGAACAGGGAGATGATCACGAAGAACGCCATCACCGGATTGGGATCCTGACTGTTGACGCCCTGGATGAACATGCGGCCCATGGCGTTCCACTCGAACACGGTCTCGGTGATGACGGCACCGCCAAGGATGCCCCCGATGTCGAACGCCACGATGGTGGCAAGGGGGATCATGGCATTGCGGAAGCCGTGACGCATCAGCACCGTCCGCTCGGTGAGGCCCTTGGCCCGAGCCGTACGGATGTAGTCCTGATTCAGTACCTCCAGCATGGAGGCTCGGGAATACCGCGTGTACGACGCCAGCGAGATCAACATGAGTGCCAGTGTGGGCAAGACGAGGTGACTGAACGTGTCGTTCGACACCACCCAGAAATCACCTTCCAGACGGTACTCGCGGTCGCCGATGGTCTTGATGGGCCGGTTCCTGATCGCCGAGTTCGACGAATAGTCGGCCCACGAACGCAAGGCGCGGTCCACGAGTAACACGATGGACACGAGGAGACCCACCACTCCGGCCAATCGAGCTGCCGAACCGCGGTCGAAGCCACCGGCGAAACCGCCGATGATCATGCCGAGCAGGACGGCGCCCACGATGACACCCTGCGCCCACCAGATGTTCATGCGGTCCGAGTCGAACAACCACTGCAGTGGGAAGTAGCCGGCAATGCCCACCACGCCAGCCGTGGCGAAAGCGATGGCGCGGGCCCGTCGTTGGCGCAGGCCAGCCATGATGGCGGTGACGCCGGCGGCGACGGCGAGTGAGAGCACCGCCACCACCACAGGCCCGAGGCCGGGATCGAGCAGCCACGCGGACTCTGACAGGTACCAGAGGAGCCCACCCACGGCAGCGGTGATGGGGATGGCGAAGGCCAGTCGGCGTGACGTGGATCCACCGGAGATGCTCCACGCCAAGGCGAAGGCCGCCAGGAGACCCACCACATACACCCAGGTCGGAAACTGCGCACCCGAACGAAGCCAGTCGTTGAAGTTGATGGCGCCGTAGTTCTTGAGCAGCACCGCCACCCAGAACACGGGCAACGAGAAGAACACGAACGTGAAGAACGTGACCACGTAGTCGAAACCCGAATACTGCTTGATGGCGGTGACGATGCCGATTCCGATACCCAGCACGATGGACAGCACCGTGGATGCCGAGACGAGCTTCAGCGTCATGAGCAGACGACCGGCCAACTCGTCGTTGACCGACTGGTTGGTGCGCACCGACACACCGAAATCGCCTCGAACCACATCACCCAGCCATCCGAAATAGCGGATGACCGGGTGAACGTCGAGACGCAACGCCCGGGTGATCGAGTCGACCAGAGCCTGACGCTCCACCGGGTTCTGGATGCCCAGTGTCACCTCGAGCGGATCGCCGGCGTAGGCGACCAGCAGATACACGATGAACGACGACCCCAGCACGATGAACACCGCCATCGCCAGTCGCCGTGAGATGTACGCGAACACGTGGACCTCTCTTGGATCACCTGAACGACGAGGGGGTCGAGCCGCTCGCGCAGCCCGACCCCGTCGTCATGGTCGTTGGACCGGACTCAGGACGCTGCCGTCCACTCCCAGAAGTTGTGGAAGAAGTACGGCGTCAGGGAGAGATCCTTCACCCCGCTCACGTAGTTCGAGTTGTAGGCGCTCACCGCAGGGAACTGGAAGATCGTGACACCGAAGGCGTCGGCCCACAGCTGCTGCTCGATCTCGATGAGCAACTCGGACTGACGGGCCGGGTCGGTCTCGCTCTGCAGTTCGTCGTACAACGCGTCGACGGTGGCGTTCGAGTAGCCACCGAAGTTGTTCTGACCGCCCGTCACGAAGTTGGCCTGCGACCCAGAGATGTCCACCGCCGTGGATGCCCAGCCGAACAGCGAGGCGTCGTAGGTGGCGATGTCGCCAAGTTCACGGCCCCACGTGGCGCTGGAACGGTCGATCACGTTGAACCCGACCTGCTCAGCCGAGGCCCGGATGAGGTCGTACTCGTTGGCGCGGCGAGGGTTGTTGGCTGCGAACAGCAGACGCACGTCGATGGGCGTGGTCACACCGGCTTCTTCGAGCAGGGTACGGGCTCGGTCGAGGTCGACTGCGGCGTACTCGGACGAGCCGTTGTTGGCCACCATGTCGGCGTAGGGCGGCGAGCCCGGCAACTGCGTGAAGGAGTTACGCACCTCGGCGGTGGGGTTCAAGGGCTTGATGAGTCGGTCGACGATGTCCTGTCGCGGGATGGTGAGCAGGAACGCCTGACGGACCTTGCGGGCGATCTCGGCGTCGCCGCCGTAGGTGGCCGGATCGAAGGGACCACCGTTGGCCACCACCAGGTCGACGTGCTCGTAGACGGCACCGATGCCCTGGATGACCTCGACACCGCGGTCGGTGAGGCCGGCCAACTGATCGAGCACATCAGCGGTGGCCTGAGGCTGCATGATGTCGATCTCCTCGTTGGCCAACGCCTGTACTGTGGCGGTGGGATCGCCGATGATGCGGTAGACGATGGTCTTCACCTGCGGGCGCGGGCCCCACGTGTAGTTCGGGTTGGCCTCGAACACCATCTGGGTGACCTCGTCGTACGACACCAGGTTGTAGGCGCCCGACCCGAGGTACAGATCGGGGTCGTCGGGCAACTTGTTGGCGTCGAACCCACTGTTGAAGAAGTCGGCGATGGGCTTCAGCGCAGCGTTGTCCTTGTTCTGGAACGCTGCGATGAGAGCCGCCTTGGCCTCTGCCGGGTCGGCGATGCCGAGGGCGTTCTTGGCGACCACGTGGGCGGGCACCGTGGTGCCGACGCCACCGATCTGGTAGTCGACGTAGAACTTGTCCCACGTGAGCGTGACGGCGAGACCGTCATCGCTGATGACGGGGAACTGCGTGACCAGTTTCAGCGATTCGCTGGCGGCGTCGAAGATGACCTCGTCGCTCTGGACGTAGTTGCCTTCCTCGTCGAACTCGGCTTCACCGGTGTTGAACACGGTGGACAGAGCGCCCCACGACAGGATGAGGTCGGCGGCATCGATCTGCACCCCGTCGCTCCACGTGACGCCTTCATTGATGCGGAAGGTGATGGTCAGCGGATCGAGCGACTCGATGATGCACACGCCGTACGTGTCGTTGTTCACGAGTTCGAGTGCGCTGTCGTAGTAGCTGAACCCGGCGTTCATGAGGTAGAGCGGGTTGGCGTTCGCCACAGCGTTGTTGCGGGACGTGTTGTTGTTGAACGACAGCAGCGGGTCGTTCCAGGCCACGCGCACCTCGCCCGAAGGTTCGCCAGGGTCGGCATAGGCGCCGTGTGGCGCTCCACAACCCGAGCCGCCCACTTCGCCCACACCGGCGCTCAGGAACGTGGGTGCCAGTGGTTCCGGTGCAGCAGGCGCCTCGGGTTCCGGAGCCGCCGTGGTGGCAGGGGCCTCGGTGGTGGGAGTGCTGTCGCCACCGTCGTCGTCGCTGCAGGAGGCAGCGATCAACGCCAGACCGGCGACCACCCCCGTGAGCACACGGGCTTTACTGTTTCGATACACGAAGTCCTCCTCATCGTGTGGGGATCGGTGGATCGTAACATCCAGGTCTGGGTGGACCGGCAAGGTTTCGTGTCGGGCCGGTACAGTGCGAAACGCATGCGAGTGCTCGTGATCCACGCCCACCCTGAGCCGACCAGCTTCAACCGGGTGTTGGCCACCACTGCGGTGCAGGCACTCGAGGAGGCCGGTCACGAGGTCGATCTCATCGACCTGTACGCCTCGGGCTACCGCCCCACCATGTCGACCGCCGAGCGGCGGGCCTACGAGACCGACAGTCCGGTGCTCGACGAGGTCGTTGCCGCCCACGCCCGGTTGGTGCGCCGTGCCGAGGCCTTGGTGTTCGTGTACCCCACCTGGTGGTCGTCGCTTCCCGCCATGTTGAAGGGCTGGATGGAACGGACGCTGGTGATGGGTGTGGCATTCCAGCTCGACGAGCGCACCCGCCGTGTACGCCCGTTACTCACCGGTGTCCGCACCATCGTGGGCATCACCACCTACGGTTCGCCGCGCCGGTACGTGCGCGTCGTGAACGACAATGGTCGTCGCACGCTCACCCGCTCGCTGCGCGGCTGCACCGGGTGGCGCACCCGCACTCGTTGGCTGGGCATGTACGAACTGGACACCTCCAGTGACACCGATCGGCGTCGGTTCCTCGATCGAGTCACGGCCACCATGAAGGGTCTGCGATGAGAGTGCTCGTGGTGGCCAGCCACCCCGTTCCCGACTCGTACAGCGCCTCGCTGCGTACCACCGCCGTGGCCACACTGCGCGCCCGAGGCCACGAGGTGCGCGTCTGTGATCTCGAGGCCGAGGACTTCGACCCGGTGTTCACCGCCGAGGAGCGCCGACTGCACCTGGCCGATCCTTCTACCAAGCCGCATCTGCAGCGCTACGCCGACGACCTGGCGTGGTGCCAGATGCTGGTGCTCGTGTACCCGACGTGGTGGGGCGGTCAACCCGCCCGCCTGAAGGGTTGGATCGACCGGGTGTGGATGAACGGGGTGGCCTGGGAACTCCCCGAAGGCGGGAACCGCCTGCGGGGTCGCCTGCGACAACTTCGCCGCATCGTGGTGATCACCACACACGGTTCCTCCAAGTTGGTGAACGCACTCCAGGGCGAGCCGGGCAAGCGAGTGATCTCGCGTTCACTGCGGTTGATGTGCTCCCCCGTCACCCGGGTGACCTGGTTGGCCGCCTACGGCCTCGACGCCGCCACCGATGACGACCGGCGTCGCTTCACCGCTCGGGTGGAAGCCCGACTGCGCCGCTACTGACCGCCGGCGGCGAGAGCCACGGCCACCTCGGTGGCCACCTCGGCGTTGTGTTCGGCCAGGGCGAGGTTGGCGGGAACGCTGCCACCGGCCGTGGCCTGCGCAATGCGGCCCAGTACGAACGGTGTCACTGCCGCCCCGGTGACTCCCTGCTGTTCACAGTCGGACAGTGCTGCGGCGAGCACGGCGTCCAGCGACTCGGCATCCAGTTCCGCTTCGCCGGGAATGGGCACCGTCAGCAACACGCCAGTCATCGCTCGACTGCGGTTCACCAGCACAGAAGCCACCTCGGCAGCACTCTCTACCCGGTGCGGCACCAGCAGGCCCGAGGAACGCGTATAGAACGCCGGGAAGAAGTCATGCCGCCAGCCCAGCACTGGAACACCCAGGGTCTCCAGCAACTCCAGAGTGCGGGCCAGATCGAGGAACGCCTTGGCACCAGCGCACACCGTGACCACAGGGTGATGGGCGATGGCGTCGAGGTCGGCCGACACGTCACCTGTGACGTCGGCCCCTCGATGCACACCGCCGATGCCACCCGTGGCGAACACCGACACACCTGCCGCGGCGGCCAACGCCAGCGATGCCGACACGGTGGTGGCGCCCACCGCCCACCGTTGGGCAATGGCCACCGGGAGGTCGCGCTCAGCGGTCTTGCGGGCCGGCCCGAGAATGCGTTCGCACTCGGCCTGGGACAGACCCACCCGCGGCACCCCATCGAGCACGGCGGTGACGGCAGGGACCGCTCCCCCACGGCGCACGGCATCGAGACACCGCTCCAACGCCTCGACGTTGTGGGGCGAGGGCAGGCCGAGGTGGGAGAAAATGGTGGATTCGAGTGCCACGACCGCCCGCCCATCGGCGAGAGCCTCGGCCACCTCGGGACGTACGTGGGGTTTCAGCATCTGGGCATCATGCCTTGTCGAACCGGGTGACGACTTCCACATGATGGGAGTGAGCGAAGGCGTCGAGCACCACCGACCCTGCATGCACATAGCCGCGTTCGGCCAGGAGTCGGGTGTCGCGCCCCAGTGCTGCCGCATCGCAACTCACCAGTACCAACCTCGCCGCACTCGGTGCGGCCAGAGCCTCTACCCCCGCGCGTCCCAGCCCCGTACGTGCCGGATCGGCCACCACGACGTACCGTCGACCCTCGGCGTCCAACCCCGGCCCCACCCCAGGGGTGGGCGTCCAGTCCTCGACGGTGGTCTGGATGACCCGGACGTCGCCTGTGTACAGGTTGGCGCGGGCGTCGGAGCAGGCGTCGCGGTTGGACTCGAGCAGCACCACCTGACCTGCTGAGGCACCTACCGTGCCCGAGAACAACCCCACACCGCCGTAGGCGTCCACGAAGGCGACATCGGCGTCGATGGGACCGGCCGCAGTCCTCACGAGAGCCACCAAGGCTTCGGCCGCCTGCGGCGAGGCCTGGAAGAACGACTGGGCAGACACCCGGAAGCGCACCCCTGCGACCTCTTCGTAGACAAAGCCTTCGCCGCCCAGCACGACGTCGGCAGGGACACCTCGTGGCGTCAGTGGCCGATCACCGCTCCAGGCCATGAGCCGCTCACCCGTAGAAGCGCTGACCCTGATGAGGACCTCGTCGGCACCCGACGCCGTGACACTACCCAACAGGTCCACGAGCGCCGGATGGGCGATGAGGCACTCGGTGATCGGCACCACATCGTGGCTGCTCCGGGCCCGCAGACCGAGGTGGCCACGACCGTCGGTACCGAACCGCATGGTGGTGCGAAGGCCTGAGGCAGCGAGTTCGGGACCAGACGTCACGTCAGGATCGGACAGTCGCCCCTGACGTACGAGGGCTTCTCGCACGATCTCCAACCGGGCTGCCCGTTGAGCAGCGAGGTCCAGGTGCTGCCACGAGCACCCACCGCAGCCACGGGCCACGTTGGGGCACGGTGGCGTGACCCGGTGAGGTGAGGATTCCAGTACCTCGACCAGGTTTGCCCGGGCGAAATCGCGTCGTTCTTGCACCAGGTCGACCCTCACCACCTCGCCGGGAAGGGCATCGGGAACGAACACCACACGGCCGTCGGGATCCCTTGCCAAGGCGTCGCCGCCGGCCACGAGTCGTTCGGGGGTCAGTGTCAGCGACATCCGGTCGATCGTAGGGGGTGCTTGCGTGTACCGTCGGCCACCGTGTCATTGCCGGTGTTGATCGCCCCTTCCGTGTTGCCCGCCGACTTCGCCCGACTGGGCGAGGAGGTCGCAGCCCTCGAGGCCGCCGGCTGCGACCTGATCCAGTGGGATGTGATGGATGGGCAATTCGTACCCAATCTGACCTTCGGACCCGATGTCATCGCTGCCTGCCGACCCCACACGTCGTTGCCCTTCGAAGCCCACCTCATGGTGAACACCCCCGACGCCATGGCCCCCGCCTACGTGCAGGCTGGCTGCGAACGGCTCATCGTGCACGTGGAGGCCTGCTCACACCTGCACCGCACACTGGGCATGATCAACGACCTCGGCGCCCGTGCGGCGGTGGCGTTGAACCCGGCTACCTCGCCCACCACCATCGCCCACGTGTTGGATCTGGTGGACCTGGTGCTGGTGATGACCGTGAACCCAGGCTTCGGCGGGCAGGCCTACCTCGGTTCCATGGAACCCAAGATCGCCGAAGTTCGAGCCATGATCGACCGGGCTGGCCTCACCGATCGAGTTCACCTAGAAGTGGACGGCGGTATCGCACCCGCCACCATCGCCGGCGCCGCCTCGGCGGGGGCCAACGTCTTGGTGGCGGGTTCGGCGCTGTACCGGGACCCCGAAGGGCTGGCCCATGCCGTGGCCGACCTGCGGAGCCGAGCCAAGGCGGCCTTCGCCTGATCAGCGCACGGCACCGGCGAGACGACGCAGCAGTGCCACCACGACCAGCTTGAGTGCCGCCAACGCGGCGAGCAGTCCGAATGCCCACACCGCCGGTGTGACCACGGCGAGCAGCAGCCGGCCCGGCTCGTTCAGCAACGGGGTGAGCACCCCGGACTCGACCGTGGAACCGTTCACCTGGAGGGTGACCGCAGGGTCCTCGAACTCCGGACAACTCACTTGGTCCAGCGCCACCACCTGATTACCGCCAAAACGAGGTTCGGGCGCTCGCACCTTGGAGACCAATCGCCCCGTCACGGGGTCCACGCCGGCGCCCACCAGATACCGCTCGCCATCGTCGAGAAATCTCACATCGGCGAAGTAGTCGACGTCCACGAGGCGCTCCACCATGTAGCCGTCGAGCGAACCGGCCCTGATGTCGATGACGGCGAAACGCGCCGCGCGAATGTCACGTTGCTGCACTTCACCCACGAAGACGGCGGCAGCCTGCGGACGTGGCGGGCACCCTGCTGGCACCTCCTGGGCATCCTGAGCGAGAACGCCCTTGGCCGACCCGGGCACCAACGCCAGCGCCACGAGGGCCGCCGTCAGCGCCGCACGTCGAAACACGCGCCAGACGCTAGTGCTACCGGCCCTGGAAGTGGGGGTCGCGCTTCTCGGTGAACGCCTTGATGGCCTCGGCAGTGTCCCGGGTGGAGAAGTTGACCGTCTGGGCGGCACCTTCGTCGTCGAGGGCCTGCTCGAAGGTCATCTGCATGGCGTTGTCCAACAGACGCTTGCTCTGGGCCAGGGCGATGGGAGGCCCAGCGGCCAGGCGTCGCGCCCAGTCATCCACGAACGCGTCCAGGTCACCATCGGCGACCACGCGGTTCACGATGCCGATGCGCTCGGCTTCGGGGGCGTCGAAGATGTCGCCGAACAGCACCAACTCCTTGGCCTTGTGCAGACCGATACGACGCACCAGCAGCCACGACCCGGCGAAGTCGATGGACAGACCGCGCTTGGCGAAGATCTCCGAGAAGCGGGCGTTGTCGGAGGCGACCACCAGATCGCAACCCAGTGCCAGGTTCATGCCTGCCCCCACGGCCACTCCGCGCACCTTGGCGATGGTGGGCTGGGGCAAGCGGTGCAGTGCGAGAGCGACATCGGTGATGTCGCGCATGCGGGCCAACTGATGCCTTTCCACGCCACCGGCCCACAGGTCGGCACCGGCGCAGAAGGCGCCACCCGCACCGGTGATCACGACCACGCGGTCCTCGTCACTGCGGGAGATCTGGCGGAACGTGGCCAGCAGTTCGTCCCACATGGTGTGGTTCGCCGCGTTCTTCTTGTCGGGGCGGTTCAGCGTGATGGTGACCACACCGCCGTCACGGGTGATCTCGAGGGTTTCCAGCGACACGGTCTGCATGCGGAGGGACCATACTGAACAGCATGGGGTTCGACCCGAACCGGCGGCGTGTGCCGCGACGAACCGATGCATTGTTCGTGGCCGCCGCGCTGGTGGTAGCCGTCGCTCTGGTGGCTTGGGCGTTGCTCGGCTGACCTCAACCGCCGACGCCTTCCAGCACCTCTATGCGGGCACCCACCACGCCAGCCACATCGAGTCGCAATCGAGCCCCACGCCGGTCGTGATCGTGAAGCCACTGAACGGCCAGCCGCCGTAATCGGGCGAGTTTGGCGGGCGTGATCGCTTCGAACGGGTGGCCATAGGCGACGGTCGCCCTGGCCTTCACCTCACACACCACCACCAACTGGTCCCTCGCCGTCACGAGGTCCAGTTCCCCACCACGGGTTCGCCAGTTTCTGTCGAGAATGACGAAGCCCCGCTCCAGATACCAACGGGCAGCCAATTCCTCCCCGAAGCGGCCGCGCGCCTGATTGGCGCGGTTCACATCTCCTGGCGGGGGAGTTCTTCCACGTTCACGTCCTTGAACGTGAGGACGCGCACCATCGGCACCAATCGGCTCTTGCGGTACATATCCCATACCCATGCGTCGCCCAGCACCACCTCGATGAGGGGCCGAACGCCGTCGCCGATCACACGGACGTCGACGGCATTGGCCAGGTAGAAGCGGCGCTCGGTTTCCACGGCGTAGCGAAACATGGCCACTACGTCTTGGTACTCGTGCGCGAGTTGAAGCTCGCGATCGGCTTCGAAGTCGTCCAGGTCGTCCGAGCTCATCGGGCCCCCTTCGGACCAGGCTCGCAGAAGCGAGCGATCAGATGGTCACTTCTCGCGCTTTTCGCGCACCCGGGCAGCCTTACCGACGCGATCGCGCAGGTAGTACAACTTGGCTCGACGCACATCACCGCGGCGCACCACTTCCAGTTTGGCCACGATGGGGCTGTGCACGGGGAACGTGCGCTCCACACCCACGCCGTAGCTGAGTTTGCGCACGGTGTAGGTCTCCTGCAGCCCACCGCCCTGAATGGCGATGATGTTGCCCTGGAACACCTGCACGCGCTCTTTGCCGCTCTCCACCACCCGGACGTGCACCTTGACCTCGTCACCGGGGAAGAACTGGGGAATGTCATCACGCAGAGACTGCTGATCGACGATGTCGGTGACCTTCATGGCGCGCTCTTCCTCGGGGGGTGTACGGGGACCCAGAGAGGATAGGCGACAGGAGGGAACTCTTCCAACAACGCCTTGTCGGCGGCAGCCAGGCCACCCTTCGCCTCGATGAGGTCGGGGCGTTGCGACAGGGTGCGATGCAGTGCCTGCGCACGGCGCCAACGGGCGATACGACCGTGATCGCCGCTTCGCAACACCTCGGGCACGACCCACCCCCTGAACTCTGCAGGGCGGGTGTAGTGAGGCTCTTCCAGCAGGCCGGCCTCGCCGAAGCTCTCGGTGACGGGACTGACGGCGTTTCCCATGACACCGGGCACCAGACGAGTGACGGCCTCGATGACGAGGCAGGCAGCCACCTCACCACCGGCAAGCACGACGTCGCCGATGCTGACCTCGCCGTCCACGAGATGCTCCCGCACCCGATGATCGATGCCCTCGTAACGGCCACACAACAACGAGAAGCCGCCACCCGAAGCGAGGTCGTGAGCCATGGACTGATCGAAACGTCGCCCGCCTGGGCTGAGCAGCAACAGTGGCCGAGGCGGTTGCGCCGCCTCCACCGAGGCGAACACCGGCTCGGGGCGGATGACCATGCCCGCTCCCCCGCCGAAGGGTGTGTCATCGACACTGCGATGCACATCGGTGGTGTGCTCGCGCAGGTCGTGACACCGGAGATCGACCAGGCCAGAAGTCCGCGCTTTGCCCAACAGACTCTGGGAGCAGAACCCGTCCACCAGATCGGGAAAGATGGTGAACACATCGATGCGCATGGCGTCAGAGATCGAACAGACCCTCGGGGGCGTCGATGGACACCACACCATCTGCCGCCGACACCACGAACGTCACCGGCACCAAGGCCCCGGTGTCCAACTCGAGGAGGTCGTGCGCGGGATTGGCCACCACGGCAACGCATCGACCCCGCAGCACCTCGCCCTCCATCACGGCAGAGCCGATGAGGTCGTGAACCCACAGTGCTTCGGGGTCATCGAGGGGTTCTGCCTCGAGCAGCCGGCCCACCAGGCGCTCGGCGTCACTACGGTCATGAACACCTTCGAAGGTGACGACCCACCGTTGCTGTACTGGTCGAGCACTGACCACGGTGAGCCACTGACCTGCCCACAAGCGAGCTCCGGGTTCCACGCGCTCGACTCGGTCGGTGATCAGGTCGATGTAGAGAGCCCCCTTCACGCCGTGGGGGCGGCCGATGCGACCGACTTCGAGTCGTCGCTCGGGTTCGATCATGACGCGGCGTCAGTCGTCGACGAAATCGACATCGACCTCGACGTCGTCACGCACCGCTGCAGCGCGCACCAGGGTGCGAATGCTCTGTGCGGTGCGGCCACGACGTCCGATGACCCGTCCGAGGTCTCCGGGACCGACGCGAACTTCGAAACGGACCTTGCCACGATCGTCGTCACCGACTTCCACGCGCACAGCCTCGGGGTCGTCGACGATGGAGCGAACGACGTGCTCGAGCACGGCCAAGGCGGTGGGCGGCGCAGCAGTCATGATCAGGAGGTGAACTGCGCCCAGGCGCCCGAGGCCTCGAGCAGTTTGCGGACTCGCTCGGTGGGCTGCGCACCCTGGCGCAGCCACTTCACGGCCTTGTCGTTGTCGACGCTGATCACCGACGGCTCGGTACGCGGGTTGTAGTGCCCGACGATTTCGAGGAACCGACCGTCGCGGGGTGAACGGCTGTCCGCCGCCACAATGCGGTACGTCGGCTGCTTGGTCTTACCGACCCGGGTGAGTCGCAGCTTCACGGCCATGCGGGGTTCTGACTCCTCAAACGTCGAACGGACCCGGTGAGGTTAGCGGCGAGGAAGGCCGTCACCCAACCCTGGCAGCCCACCCATGAACCGGGGGTCGATACCCGAGGGCAGCCCAGCGGGCTTACCCGAGTTGGGACGACCCTTGTCCTTCTTTCGGTTCTTGTCTTTCTTGGCCGCTCGCCCCATCCCCGGGACGGCACCCATCCGCTTCATCATCTTCTGCATCTCGGAGAACTGCTTGATGAGCCGGTTCACCTCGGGAACCGAGGTTCCCGAACCGAGGGCGATGCGTTGGCGACGGCTTCCGTTGATGATCTCGGGGCGGCGACGCTCCTCGGGCGTCATGGAACGAATGATCGCCTCGACGGGCTTCAACTCGTCGTCACCGATCTGGGCGCCCTTCAACTCTTTGGGAAGCCCGGGCATCATGCCCAACAGGTTCGACAGTGGCCCCATCTTCTTCAACTGCTGCATCTGGTCGAGGAAGTCGTCGAAGGTGAACTGACCCTCGAGCAGTTTGGCCGCCGCCTCTTCGGCCTCGTGCTGTTCGTAGACCGCCTCGGCCTGCTCGATGAGGGTCAGCATGTCGCCCATGCCCAGGATGCGACCCGCCATACGGTCGGGGTGGAACTGTTCGAAGGCGTCGAGTTTCTCGCCGGTGGAGGCGAAAGCGATGGGCCGGCCGATGACTTCCTTGACCGACAGTGCAGCGCCACCACGCGCATCGCCATCGAGTTTGGAGAGGATGACCCCGTCGATCTCGAGGACCTCGTGGAAGGCCTCGGCCACACCCACGGCGTCCTGACCCGTCATGGCGTCCACCACGAGGAACGTGTAGTGCGGCTCGACGGACTGCGAGATGCGCCGCACCTGGTCCATCATCTCTCCATCGATGGCGAGACGGCCGGCGGTGTCGACGATGAGGACATCGCGACCCAGTCGGCGGGCCTCGGCCAGGCCACGTGCGGCTGTGGCCACCGGATCACCCGGTTCCGAGAACACGGGTACGTCGATCTGCCGTCCCAACGTGCGCAACTGCTCCACTGCGGCGGGACGCTGGAGGTCGGCGCCAACCAGCAAGGGCTGACGACCCTGCGCCTTGAACCAGCGAGCCAACTTGGCGGAGTTCGTCGTCTTGCCGGAGCCCTGAAGACCGGCCATGAGAATGACCGTGGGAGGCCGGGAGGCAAAGGTGATCTTCAGCGTGTCGCCACCGAGGATGGCGATGAGTTCCTGGTGAACCGCCTTGACGACCTGCTGACCAGGATCGAGAGCCTTGGACAGTTCCGTGCCCACGAGGCGCTCGCGCAGACGAGCCACCACCGAACGCACCACACCCACATTGACGTCGGCGTCGAGCAGGGCGGTACGAATGTCGCGCAGCACCTCCTCGACGTCGGCCTCGGTGAGGCGACCACGACGACGGAGGCGGGTGAGGATGCCGTCCAGACGGCCGGAAAGGGACTCGAACATGCGGGTCGGAGGCTAGCGGTCGGTGTCACGCACCCGGGCCACGGCCGCCCACAGGTCGGTGGCGGTCATGGGCCCCAGGAAGTGCTCGCGCACGACGCCGTCAGCGTCGACGACAAGAGTGAGGGGCACCGAGTCGATGCGGTAGCGCTGATGCAGTGGACGCTGCGACGCGTAGTCGATGTCGACCACCGCCACTTCTGAACTGGCCATGACCCGCACCTTGGACCACACATCCCGGCAGGCGTTGCAGGTGGACGACGAGAACACCGCCACCATCCACGGCGCGCTGGCAGCAGTGGGGTCGAGGGCTGTGAACTCGTGGCGGTCCAGCTGCGTGGGCACGTGCCGAGCCGGCTGGGTCGGGATGTCGGGACGCCTGCGTCGCATGACCAGGGCCACCAGCACCGCCACCACGGCGATGCCGCCCGCCAAGAGGGCCTGCACCAGGCTCACGCCGGCACCGCCAAGGACGTCGAACGACCTTCACTCTCGGGACGACGCACCAGCACCCGGGTCACCACCACCTCCACCTCGGCCTCCACCACCAAGGGTCGACCTATGGCCACCGTAGGGAGATCCACGCTCAGGACACCACTCGCGGGCAGGACCAATTGGTCGAGATCGGGTAGGGGCACCGCCCCGCCGGGTCCGAGATCGGCGATGGACACCTTCGCCTCCACTCCCGTCGTGTTGACCACCATGAGCGCACCGGGCGTGGGCTGATCGACACCTACCGGCACGTACCAACGCTGTGATGGCGAGGCGCTGTGGACGCCCATGACCACCGACGTCACCACGAAGTCACCAGCGGGTCGAGTGAGGACCTGTTCCACCACCAGCGACGGTTCACCCAGCGACGAGACCAAGAGACCGTGGCGTCCGTCCGGCAGGACCTCGAGACCGCTCAGATCCAGCGTGGCCAGACCGCCCGCTGGGACGCGCACTTGCAGTGGCTCGGAGGGACTCTGATCGAGGGGAACGCCCAGCGGCACCACGTCGGCCACCACCTCGGCATCGGTGGGGTTGAACATGGACAGACTCTGCACGACCCCGGGGCCGATCTCACCGTCGGCGAACCACCACTGATCGTCAGGTGCTGGTGCACCCAAAGCCAGCGTGAAACCGAGTCGCCCGCCACCGAGGTAGTGCTGAGCGCGCCCGGCCACGAACTGGCCGGCTGTGGCTCGCAGCGACACGGCCACGGCCGGCTCGTCGGGTGCGTACTCGTCACCCAGACGCACCACCGTGGTGGATCGAGGCGGAAGAACCAACCCCTGCAACGCCTGAGGCGACCGGGGTCCCGACTGCGTCACGAAGCGCATGTCGACCACGGCCACACCGGGGAAGGGATTGGTGAGGATGAGTTCCTCGAGAGTGCCCTGCGCCGTACTGCCGTCGGCGAAGTACCAGGTTGGCGACGTCTCGGTGGCGCAGGGGGCCACGGCGTCACCCACCGGATGCCGCGCCCGTTGCTCCACGACGGCGACGCCGTCGAACACCTCCACCAGCACCCCGGCGAACCGGGCAGTCGCCAGGGCTGCGATATCGACGACGGCTCGCTCACCCGGCGCCACCTCGACATCGACGGGTGCGGGACTGTCGGCTCCCAACAACACCGTCACCTGAGCCCGCAACGGTGAGGTAGCCGTGTTGAGGATGATGACGTCACCGCCGGACCCCTCGCCACCGTTGATCGGCAATCCCGGGCACACCCAGCGATACGACAGGGCTTGGTCGGTGGGTACCGACGGGGTGCGCGGTGGCGGTAACTCGGCGAACGTGACGGGTGGAGCCTCTGCCGGGCGTGTGGCGAGCACACCGACCGCCGCCAGAAGCAACACCGCCGACACCGACGCCAGACGGCGAATCACGACACACTCCGACGGCGACGCCGCACACCCGAAGCCACCACGGCCAGCAACGTCCACACCACGCCCTGCAGTGCCAACGCAGCCCACCTCAGGGGATCCGACGGTGCGACCAACTCGATGGTGGTCTGGGGGGCGTCGGGAAGGTCCCAGGCCGTCACCATGCCGAACGAGGTGCGCGGGGTCACCTCGACGCCATTCACCTCCAGGCTCCAGCCTGCGGCGCGAGGAACGCCCAGATGCATCACCGACGACGCCGTGTCGGGAATCGTCCAAGTGTCGGAACCGGCGGGCATGGCGAGGTGGTCCGTGAGATCGGCCTCGACCAGGGCGTCCTGACCGGCCTGCTCGGATGCCTCGGCAGCCGCACCCCTCAGCAACGCACGGGTGGGAATCCACGCCGTGTTCTCGAAGATGACCAACTCCGATGTACCCGACCGCCGACGCAGATCGAGTTGCGAACCCAGGCGCTCCAGCAGGCCCGTGGGCACGGGGATCGGCTCATCGGGAGTGGATGCCACCCCGTCGATGATGGGAACCACGATGAAACGGATTCCCAGTGGCGCCAACAGCCGACCCAGACGAGGTGTGCTGTCCTGGGCCATCGCCTCGAACGCTGCGCTGACGGCGCGCACGGCGGCGTTGGGCGTCGGGACCACCTGGGCAGTGGTGGCGGTGAGTGGCCCGTCGTCGACGACGGCCACACCGACTCCGTCAGCCATGACTCGCGATCGCAGCGGGAGTACCCGTTGATCGCCCACGAACACCACGCGATGGTCGTCGTCTGAGGGCAATTGTTGCAGCAGGACCGACAGCGACGTGCCAGGCTGGTCCCACCGGCCGTCGACGGCACCCACCGCTGGTGAGAGCGCTGCGACCACCACAGTCAGGGCCGAGACGAGGCCGAGCGGCTGTCGCCAGCCGACGGTTCGCGTGACCACGTCGTCTCGCCAGGCAGCGGCCAGGGTTCCCACGGCGAGGGCCGCACCCACGGAGGCGGGTGCCATCCACCACCACACGTCGCCGAGTTCCCACGTCACCATGCGCCGGTCGATGAGCACGACCACGAGGCCGAAGCCTCCGACCAAGGCCACGGAGCGTTGCCCCCACACCGACCAGTGGCCACGCGTGAGCAACCCCACCGCCACCGTTGGCACGAGAACCAGTGCCGAGAGTGCCGCCAAGGCAGTGCCGCTCCTGCCCCACTGCACCAGTTGCCACCAACCCAGGTTCGCCTCACCCGGTCCCATGAGGCGCGTCCAACCCTCGTCGGAGAGGAAGGTCCACGACCAGGGCAGATGCACCACGGCGGCACCCAGAGCACCCACGATGGCGAGCCACCAGCCGCGCCAGGCCGACCTGAGTCCGGCTCGAAAGCCCTGGGCGTGCCCCATGAGCGTGCCCATGCCCAGGACCAACCCCAGCACTGGCACCAGCACGACCGCAGCAGGAACGAATGCTCCCACCAGCGCCACCGACAGCACCATGGACGCCAGGCGTCGACGCTGTAAACCTGACGGCTCGTCGCTGGCTGCGGTCACTGCATCGACCCACCACGGCGTGGCCGCCCACAGCAACAATGCCGACCATCTCCCCGTCGCCAGAGCGCCCACGGCGAAGGGCACCACAACACCCCCGAGCAAGCAGGCGCGTCGGCCGGCCTGCGCTCCGAGGCGAACTCCCACTCGCCACAGACCTGCCAGACCCACCCCGAGAAGTCCCACCGTGGTCAGCGTGTGCAGCAACGCCATACGGGCACCCACAGCGGCACCCCCCAACCCCACCAGCGCCCAGGCCGTCGGGGCCGCTTCGTTTCCCCCGAGACCCTGCCCCCACCACGACGACGTGAACGCTTCGAGCAAGCTGCGCGGCGAGGCCGGGAACGGCAGCATCTCGCCCACGGGTGCCACCCCGTCCAGGACCAGGCGACGACTCCCCACGAGGACGAACAGAGCCGCCAGGCCCAAGGTCGCCAGGTTCACGGTGTCGTGGCGTCGACCCCTCTGCTCCGTAGCCACCTGCCGAGCTCGGCGGTACCGCTGAAGCCGAGCACTCCCCCGCATCTGGAGGTAGGCGACCTCGTTCTCGGGCACCTGACGCAGAGGGCGAATACGGCGACGGCGAGCCACGACTCGGGGTAGGCGCGGCACCAATCCAGCTACGGCCAGGAGCATGGACCACGACTCACGCGCCCGGCGGGTGACCACACCAGCCGCCAACTCGGCCAAGGTCACCACCACGAGTCGAAGCACCACAGCGGGCAGACGGCGCGCCCCCGTGAGCGTGGCGACGCTCCAAGCCCGGTGGCGAGCCATGGCCGCACGGTGATCGAGGTCGGGACGGCGCTCGGGGAGTCGCCCGCGATGCCGGGCACTGGCCGAGGGCACCAGCAGCACGCGAGCGCCGGTGAGATGAGCACGCCAACACAGGTCGACATCGTCGCCATGGAAGTCGATGGTCTCGTCGAAGCGCAGCAGTCTCAGCAGGTCGGCCCGCACCAACAGACAGGCCGATGGCAGGGCGAACATGTCGCGCACGGCGTCATGCTGTTCCTGGTCCAATTCGCCCGGTTCCACCAAAGGGTCGATCTCTCCGATGCGATCCACCCCCAGACCGACCCGGTGCAGCCGGCGCGGATCGTCCCACTCGAGCAACTTTGGCCCCACGATGCCGGCGTTCGAGCGGTACAACTCCTCGACCAACCGACTGACGGCATCAGAGGCCATCGCCACGTCGTCATGCAGGAGAAGGAAGAACCCCCGGTCACCCTCCACCAGGTCCAATGCGGTGTTGCAGGCAGCACCCCAGCCAGGGTTCCCTCCCAGGCTGCGCACCACTGCGCGCGGACACAAGCGGGTGGCCCGCTCGCGCACGTCGAGCAGTGAGGCGTCTCCCTCCGTCACCAGCAGAAGAGTCCGCATATCGGGATAGTCCTGGCTCGCCAGCGCGGCCAAGGCCTCGTCGAGGAGCGCGTCGGGGCGGTGGATCACCATCACGGCCACCACGGGCGGGGCTGTCGCTTCGAGGCGTTCCACGATCGGGCGAGGCTACCCGTCGACACCCTCGTGTACGAGAGCAGCGTGATCTGCCCACTAGCCTGACGGCGTGATTCCGGGTATCGACCTCACCTCGGTGTGCCTTCCCACACCTGCTCGAGTGCGGGAGCATCTGGCCGACATCGCCTATACCTCCATCGGGCTCGGCCTGTTGACCTTCCAGCGAGCCCAGGTCCGGCGCCGAGAAGTCACGCGCTACGTCGAACGTGCGGTGGGGCGACGCTGAGCACCTCGTCCAGTCGATTGGCGCTTCCCGAGGGCACGTTGCCCGTCGGGTTGGGGTTGGTGATCGCCGGCGTGGCGAGTTACGCCTTCTTCATCGTGACCAAGGGGGCGCTCGGCGAGGAGGCCTTCAAACCAGTGGCGTCACTGTGGTTCGCCACCTTCCTGCTGGCACCGGGCTTCTTTCTTCCCCTCGAACAGGAAGTGGGTCGCGCCCTGGCACATCGCCGGGCCCTAGGTCAGGGGGGGCAACCCGTGGTGCGCCGCGTCCTGGGGCTCAGCCTGGCACTGTCGGGCACAGTCACGGTGGCGGTCATCGTCGCCAGCCCGGTGATCACCCGGGTGTTCTTCGAGGGCAATGCCTGGATGACCGTGGCATTGATCGCTGCGTTCCTGGCCTACGCACCAGCGCACCTGGCACGTGGCGTGTGCTCGGGGAGTGGTCGATTCGGGTCGTATGCCGTGGTGATGGGGGCCGACGGCGTCACCCGTGTCGCCCTCTGCGTGGTGTTGGCCGTCGTGGGGGTGACGGCCGCTCCGGCGTTTGGCTTCGTGCTGGCGGTCGCGGCGTTGTCGGGCGTGGTGATCGTGTGGGTGCGCGGATCGCTGCGCACCACAGACGGCCCGCCCGCCACCTGGAGCGAGGTGACGCCCAACCTCGGATGGCTGCTGGGGGGAACGTTGCTGTCGGCGGCACTGGTCAACGCCGGCCCGCTCACCATCGACGCCTTGGCATCGTCGGACCGCGCCGCCGACGTGACCCGTTTCGCCAACGCCGTACTGCTGGCCCGAGTGCCGCTGTTCCTCTTCCAGGCTGTGCAGGCCGCCTTGCTGCCCCGTCTGGCGCGCCTGGCGGCGCGCGGTGACCTCGACGAGTTCCGTGCCGGGTTCCGACGATTGAT
>CAYMUC010000048.1:0-22296 GCA_964393535.1 uncultured Ilumatobacteraceae bacterium
GCCCGCTACGCCGATGTGGGCGGGGCCGGTCACATGGTGGCAGGGGACCGCAACGACGCCTTCAGCAACGCCGTGGTCGAGTTCCTCTCCAGCCTGCTCTGATGAGCTGAACCGTCGGCAGACTCGAGGAGTGGACACCGCAAGTTCGTCGCACGAGAGCGCTGCGTTGATCGAGGCCCTGGGCCTGCAGATTCTTCCTGTGGAAGGGATCTGGTTCCGTGAGACCTGGCGCAACCCCGCCCCGGGGCCCAATGGTGCACCTGCTGGCACCGCCATCTTCGGCCTCATCACCGACGACCCCGATTCGTTCTCGTCGTTACACGTACTCGAGGCCGACGAACTCTGGCACTTCTACAGCGGCGACCCACTAGAGCTCCTGCTGCTGCACCCCGACGGGTTGCACACCGTGGCCGTGCTGGGTCCCGACGTGCTGGCTGGCCAGCACCCGCAAGTGCTGGTTCCCGCCGGCGTCTGGATGGGCGCCGATCTCGTCCCCGGAGGCCGTTGGTGCCTGTTCGGCACCACCATGGCGCCCGGCTTCACACCGGCGATGTTCCGCGGCGGCAACGCCGCTCATCTCAGCGAGCGATGGCCCACCGCGGCCGCACATATCGGCCGTTTGTGCCGCCCGGATGCACCCACGCACATGGTCCCAACGGAGTCCTGACGCGAATCGGAGACGTTCCGTCGACGTCGCCGCGGGCTCCTACTGGGTGGGGTCACCAAGAGCACGGGACCCGCATCACTCAGCCAGCGAGTGACCCGCCGTAGATCTGCCAGGCCAGGTAGCTCTTGGCCACCAGACTCAGCACCAGATACGTCTTCTCCCCATAGGCATACGAGCGCCACCGGCCCACACCCCGGTACTGCAACCATTGGTTCAGACCGAAACTGAAGAAGAACACCAACTCGGCGATCACGATGCCGAACACGAACCCCGGCACCTCGGGCGCCCCGACGATGTTCACCGTCACGGCGATCCACGGCGCCACGCCCGCCAGCGTGCCGAACCAGAACGGCATCATGGTGGTGGACGTGCGACCGGGTGGGTTCATGCGCTCCTGTAGCCACCCGAACAGGATCATGGCCACGTTCGCTCCGGCGATGGCGACGATCCCGGTGATGTCGGTGATGCCGGAATACATCACGATGAGGATCACCATGATGGTGGCGCTGAAGGAGTACTCGAGCCACCGGAAGCGGTTGATGCCGTTGCGCAGACCGTCCTCGTAGCGGTCGCGCATCACCGTGGCCGTGAGGAAGTGGTCGATCGCCGCCAACGCCAGGAACACGGCGATGGCCACGCCGATACGGAGGTCGAACAAGGCCTGTGGGGCGTCCAGACGAGTACCGGGAGGCCCCTGCGGATAGGTGGTGGTGATGGTGATGGCGAAGTCACTGGTGAGCACCAACAACGCCAGTGCCTGAACACCATGCAGCACCGTCAGCACGAGGTTCCAGCGCCGCAGCCCGGCCAATCGCTCCGGTGTGATGCCCGTGGCGAAGACGGAGGTGGTGACGGTGTCGCTCATCGCCGCAGCGTAGAGGCAGCGTTCAGCCGAGCACGTCTTCAGCCGATATCGGGATCGTGAGGCACCCCAGCGTCGAGGGGCACCTGCAACGTGTTCAGGAACATGGCCACCAAGTGGTAGTTGCCCACGGTGGCGACCATGTCCATGAGCTGTTGCGTCGACCACCGTTGCGACAACCCGGCCCACGTGTCGTCGCCGATACGGGCGAACTCGTGCAGTTCCTCGGCGGCACGAAGCACCAGGGCATCCTCGGGCGACCACAACGGATCCCCACTGCCGTGCTTGCAGGCTTCGATCTCGACATCGCTGAGCCCAACATCACGACCGATGATCACGTGCTGACCCCATTCGTACGGCGACCGGCACAACGCCCCGGTGCGCAGGATCAACAGTTCACGTTCACGGGCTGGCACGGTGTTCTTGGCCAACACATGACTGGCGAACACCAACCATCGCCGCAACAGGTCGGGGTGGTTGGCAAGCGCCCCGAAGATGTTCAGCAGTTCCCCGTCGGGTCCGGTGAGCCCCTTGGCCACGGCGTCGGCCATGCGGGGGTCACCGACGGGCACCAACGGAACGCGCAGTTCGCCGGTCACGACGCACCCCCCAAACGGTGACGGGTGATCTCGTAGGTGGCCAGTGCGGCGGCCGCCGACACGTTCAGCGACGACAACCGACCGCGCATGGGAATGGACACGATGACATCGCATCGTTCTCGCACCAGGCGCGACAGCCCCGGGCCGTCGGCGCCCAGCACCAAGCAGACGGCCTCGGTTGCCAGATCGGCGAGATCGAACAGGGTGCGGTCGGCGGCATCGTCGAGGCCGACCACCCAGATACCGGCGTCACGCATCTGCTTCAGCGCCGTGGGCAGTCCTCCCACCACAGCGATGGGCACGTGCTCGATGGCGCCTGCCGCCGACTTGGCCACCGTGGGTGTGATGTGGACCGCACGATGCCGCGGAAGTACGACGCCCTGCACTCCGGCACCGTCGCAACAGCGCAACAGCGCGCCCAGGTTGCCGGGATCGGTGACCCCGTCGACGGCGACCAGGAACGGCACCTTTCCGGGCCGGCGCTTGATCATCTGGGCGAAGTCGGCCTCGGCCAATGGTGCAGCCTTGGCCAGCACACCCTGAGGTGCCTCGCTACGGGCCTCGGCCTCCAACTTGCGCCGGTTCACCTCCATCACCGGCACCCGTTGCGCATGGGCCAAGGCGATGATGTCGGCCACCACGTCGCGTTCGTCCAAGTCGGTGGCCACCCACACCTCACGCACTTTGCGGTTGCCGGCGATCAGCAGTTCACGTACCGCCTGACGCCCTTCCACCTGCTCACCGCCCAAACCCTTGTTGGCTCTCGGGCCCTGAGCAGCCGGATGAGGTCCGCGACGTACCGCACCACCAGGACGAACCTGGCCATTGCGGCCCTGACCGGGGCGGCCCTGACCCGCGCCACGCACCGGCCCGGTGCGCGCCACACCTCCGCCCTGGCGAGGCTTTCCCGGTCGTCTCGGCGGTGCCATCAGTGAGTTCCCTTCATACGCATGATCACGGCCACCGCCCAACAGGCGATGCCCTCTCGACGCCCAAGACTGCCCAGGCCCTCGGCACGCCGCCCAGCGACCGTGACGGGCGCACCCACCGCCTCGCTCAACAAGGCGCGCATCTCGGCCCGCCGTGGCGCCAACTTGGGTGCCTCACACATCACGTCGGCGTCGACATTCCCAATGGTCCACCCGTCAGCCCGCACCATGTCCACCACATGTCGCAGCAGGGTCATGCTGTCCGCGCCACGGAACCGTTCGTCGGTGTCGGGGAAGTGTTCGCCGAGGTCCCCCAGTCCCGCGGCGCCGAGCAATGCCTCGGCCACGGCGTGAGCCACCACATCGGCATCGCTGTGACCAGCCAGGCCGCGCTCGCCCGGAAACGTACAGCCCCCCAGCACCAACACCCGCCCAGGATCGTCGGTGAAACGGTGCACGTCGACGCCCTGCCCCACACGGATCTCGGGCACCGCGAACACTCGGCCGCCCTCGACCCGCTCCCTGGCGCGCTCCAAGTCGTCGGGGTGCGTGATCTTCACGTTGTCCGCATCGCCGGGCACCACCACGACGGTACCGCCGGCCTGCTCCACCAAGGCTGCGTCGTCGGTGGCTTCGGCCTCGGCGGCATGCACCCGCCGCAACACCTCGGCGCGAAACGCTTGTGGGGTCTGTACCGCTCGCAACGCCGAACGATCCGGCGTATCCACCACCTGCCCCGACACATCTACCTGCTTCACCGTGTCGGTGACCGGTGTGCCTGGTACGGCTGCGTCGGCACCGTCCCGCACGGCATCGATGACCGAACGGAACAACGCCGGCGTGGCGAACGGACGAGCGCCGTCATGCACGCACACCACCGACGCCTGAGGAGGTACCGCCGCCAGACCCCGCCGCACCGAGTCGCTGCGACTGGCGCCACCTGGCACCGAGCCGGCTTCGGCGGGTGCATCGGCAGGCAGCACCACGACCACACCATCGCTCACCTGCTGCGCAGCAGCCACGGCCCAATCCAGCACGCGACGATCGCCCAGCGCCTCGAACTGCTTCGCCGCGCCGAACCGGCGACCCGACCCGGCGGCCACCACGATTGTCCAGATCTCGCCTGCCACCACGAGGCGGCAGGGTAGTACCGTCGACCCCATGGGCCATGCCGAGCTGCTCGCCACCACCGACCTGTTCGCCGACGCCACCCCCGCCGAAGTGGAGCGCGTCGCATTGGCCGCAACCGTGCGGGACATGGTGCGCGGCGATGTGCTGTTCCACGAGGGCGACGAACCCGATGCCCTGTACGTGATGGTGCGCGGTCGCATAGCCATCGCCCTCGATCACCGGCCCATCGACAGTCGCGAGAGCGTGGTGGCACTGATGGAGCCGGGCAACCTGTTCGGTGAGATGGGGTTATTGGACGGCGGCACGCGGTCGGCCAATGCCAAGGCACTGGAGCCCAGCACCGTGCTCACCGTTCCTTACGGCCCGGTGCGGCGGATGTTCGAGGAGCGGCCGGAACTGCTGTGGGGTGTGGTGCGCCTTCTGGCGGGAAGGCTGAGGGCGATGGACGAGGCGCTGGCCGACTCGGTGTTCCTCGACGTGACGGGACGCACGGCCAAGCGACTGCTCGAGTTGAGCGACGGGACCGATGAGTTCCAGTTGCCCATCACCCAAGAGGAGTTGGCCGGCATGGTTGGTGCCAGCCGTGAGCGGGTGAACAAAGCCATCGCCAGCTTCATTCGCCTGGGGTGGCTCGAGCAGCACGATCGCCGCTATCGCATCGTGATGCGGGATCGCCTGGAGTTGCGCGCTCGGTGACGACGCCGGGCGGGCGGCTCAGCCGAGCAGCCACGCCCTGGCACGAGCGAATGCGTCGGCTGCGTCCTCGGCACGATGTGCCGGCCGACTGGAATCGTGCGCGAACCCGTGCTCGGCGTCGGGGTAGTGCACCACCGTGGCCCCGGTGGCCGCCAGTGCTTCGACGTCATCGGACGGCGTGTAGTGATCGCGGTCTCCGATGATGGCCAACACCCGCTCGGCATGACCCGACGCCAGCATGTCCAGTGGCTCACCCTGTGCCGGACCGTGCCAGGCGGCCGGGAGGCGGATCATGCCGTAGAAGCTGGCGATGCGTTCGAACCGTGACGAGCGGGCCGACTTGAAGCAGTACATCCCGCCCATACAGAACCCCATGAGCACCGTGCTCTGCGCTCCCAACAGGTCGGCTGCGGCATGCAGATCGGCCAGATGCGCGTCATCGTCCAGCAGAGGGACCGCAGCGAATCGCGGTTCCACCTCTGGGCCGAGGTCCCAACCCGGGAACGGCTCGACGGCCGCCACAGGCACCCCCCATTCCAGGGCCAGTCGAGCCGCGAGGTCGTCGTAGAGCGGTCGCAGTCCAAAGATGTCGGGGGCGATCACCAAACCCACCGGGTCGGGATCGGCCGAACCGCCGGGGGTGGCCAACTCGACAGGAGTACCCGAAGGAAGTGTGGTCCGCATGACGAGATGCTGCCACAGGGCTCTCGAAACGGCACCCGAATGGCCGATTCCGTGATTTTCCCGCCAGCATGGCGGTGATTCATGATGCGGTTGGCACTGAGCGAGATCCGTCGGGCGAAGACCCGCTTCACCGCCCTGGCACTGGCGGTGGGCCTGTTGGTGTTTCTCGTGCTGTTCCAGCAAGGACTGCGCGACGGCCTCATCACCCAATTCATCGGCGCCATCCGCAATCAGAGTGCCCCGGTGCTCGTGTACGGCGAACAGGCCCGTCAGAACCTCGAGGGAAGTCAGGTCCGGCCCGATCAGCAGGAGGCGGTTGCGGCCACCGAAGGCGTGGCCCGAGTGGGCCGCCTCGGCGAAGGCACCTTCACGGTGTCCACTCCGGTGACCCGCGCCGAGAGCGACCCTGAGGATCGCCTCACCGACGCCGTGATCTTCGGCTACGAGATCGACGGCGACGCAGCAGGGTTGGGAGCCCCCACCACCTTGATCGCCGGCCGCCTTCCGACGACTGCTGGTGAGGCCGTGGCCAGCGAGCGCAACCGGTCGGAAGGCTTCGACCTGGGCGATGTGGTACGGGTGGAACCCGACGGTGTGGAGATCACCGTGGTGGGGTTGGCCAATGACGTCAACTACTCCGTGGCACCCACACTGTTCACAGCATGGGCCACCTACGAAGATGCCCGGCGTACCCGCAACCCCGATGCCGTGGACGTGTACCCGACGGTGTTGGCCGTGGAGTTGGAGACCGGAGTCGATGAGGCCGAAGCGCTGGCACGCATCACGGCGCTCGACGGGGTCGAGGCGCTCACCCGTGAGCAGGCTGTCGATGCTTCTCCCGGCGTGGCAGCCGTGAGCCAGTCGCTCAACACGGTCATCGGCCTGCTGCTCCTCACGGCGTTGCTGGTCATCGGGCTGTTCGTGCTCATCATCACCGTGCAGAAGGCGTCGGCGCTGACCCTGCTGCGCGCCATCGGTGCTCGCCGGTCCACGCTGGTGCGGGCGTTGTTGGGCCAGACGGCGGTGGTCGTGAGCGCAGGGGTGATCATCGGCAGCGTGTTGCTGGCCGCACTGGCACCCGCTGCCAGCAGCATCGGCGTTCAGTTCCGCCTCGGCCAGGTGCTCAGCATGGGTGTGCTGACCCTGGTGCTGTCGCTCGTGGCGTCATGGGCTGCGGTGCGCCGCGTGCTGCGCATCGACCCGTTGGCAGCCACCACCACGCAAGGGGTGTTGCGATGAGGTTGGCGTTACGTGAACTGCGTCGTCGACCGGGCCGGTTCACCATGGCCACGCTGACCCTGGCGGTGTTGGCCTCGCTGTTGCTGTTCCTCTCCGGTCTGCTCGACGGCCTCTACCTCGGTTCCACCGGAGCCATTCGAGCGCAGCGCGCCGACGTGTTCGTGTACAGCGACACCTCACGCGAGTCGTTCCTGCGGAGCCGAGTCACCCCCGCCACCCGCGACGCTGTGCGCCAGGTCGAAGGTGTGGAAGGCGTAGGTGGCGTGGGACTGGCCTTGGTGGGTGCTGCCGTCCCGGGTTCCGACGAACTCGCCGATGCCGCAGTGGTGGGCTACGAACTACCACCGCGTGGCGTACCCGAGCCGCCCGCACCGGGCGAGGCATGGGCCGACGATCGCCTGAAGGCAGACGGGGTGAACGTCGGCGACGTCCTGGCTCTGGGAACCGCCGGCGTGCCGGTGAAGGTGATCGGTTTCGTCAGCGATACGAACTACTTGCTGCAAGGCGCCCTGTGGGTGGAGTTGGGCACCTGGCGAGAGGTGCAGAACGCCAACCGGCCCGACGCCCGCGTGTCCGCCGACATCGTGCAGGTCCTGGTGGTGACCGGCGATGGCTCGGTGACTGCCGACGAACTGGCGAGCCGCATCGACGCAGCCACGGCGGCACTGGGATCGGGAACCGGAGCCACCACGTCGCTCACCAAGGCCGAGGCCGAGTTGTCGCTGCCCGGCACGCGCGAGCAGAACGCCACGTTCAACCAGATCCTCGCCGTCACCTTTGCCGTGGTGGTGCTGATCGTGGCGCTGTACTTCGCCCTGCTGACCCTGGAGAGGGTGCCGCTCTACGGCATGCTGAAAGCCGTTGGTGCCTCGACCCTGCAGTTGTTCGCCGGGGTGCTGGCCCAAGCCGTGGTGGTGGCAACCGCTGCCTTCGCTCTCGGCACAGTCGTGGTGGGTGCGGGTGCGGCGGCCGCACCAGCGGAGTTGCCGTTGACCGTGGAGCAGGGTCGTGTGGTGTCCACGTACCTGGTGCTGGTGGTGTGCGCCGTGCTGGGAAGCCTGGCCTCGCTGCGCCGGGTGGTCCGTATCGACCCTGCGCAAGCCATCGGAGGAGGATCATGACCACGCCATTGGAACTGCGCGACGTCACCAAGGTGTACGGCTCGGGAGACACGGCGGTGACGGCATTGGCCCACGCCACCCTCAGTGTGGCCAGCGAGGAGATGGTGGCCTTGGTGGGCCCGTCGGGATCGGGAAAGACCACACTGCTGTCCATCGCTGGTGGCCTGTTGCACGCCACCACGGGCGAGGTTCGGGTGGGCGGCCGCGACATCAGCAACGCGTCGGCCAAGCAACTGACCGATCTTCGACGCGACGAAGTGGGGTTCGTGTTCCAGTCGGTGAACCTCGTTCCGTTCCTCACCGCCCGAGAGAACCTGCTGCTGGTGGACGAGTTGCGCGGGCGTCGGTCGAAGGCGTCGCGGGCTCGGGCTGATCAGTTGTTGGGCGAACTCGGCCTCGCCCATCGTGCCGGCAACCTGCCGGGGCAGCTGTCGGGCGGCGAGCGTCAACGGGTGGCCATCGGACGGGCACTCATGAACGAACCCAGCCTGGTGTTGTTCGACGAGCCGACCTCGGCGCTCGACACCCAACTGGGCGAACAGGTGATGGAGTTGATCCGGGCCGAGGTGAAGGGGCGCGGTACGGCGGCGGTGATCATCACGCATGACGAACGAATGACCCATTACGCCGACCGCACCGTGCACATCGTGGACGGCGTGCTGAACGCCACCTGACCCACCAGTCCTGTCTCCGCGTCCACGAAGCGTCCCGGAGGCCAGTCGCGGTACTCCTCGGGAGTGATGCGCACCCCCAAGAAGCCGGGGTCCATGGGGTCCAGTGGCCGCAGCAACCACCGTGTGGTGGCCACCGACACCAGCGTGGAGCCACAGGAGGCCACGCGGTCGGCGGCTGCGACGACGGTGACGCCGAGGGCAGGACCTTCGCCCAACAGCCGGTCCCACATCGCAGCGACCCGCCATGCCGCCGGACCCAGTTCGTCCTCCCACCGGCGACGCATGGCCGCGACGCCGTCGATGACGACCGAGACCGGCCATCGTGATGCCGTCGAGTCCCGACGCTCGTCGAGGATCACCATCAACCGGTCCATGGCCGCTGCGCACGGCATGTGACCGGCGAGTTCCACGATCTCGTGGCCAGGACGCGATGCCACGATTCGGCGGAGAGCCGTCGTGACGCCACTTCCGGGCCCGCCGACGACGAGGGCGTGTCGTGCTGGATCGCAGCGCAGCGGCAACCACGCCCGGTGGGCGACGTCATCGAGCATGCCCAGCACCGCGCAATCGTGCTCGTTCGGCAACACGGTAGGCAGCGGCGGTTGCCAGAGTGGATCTGGGGTCGCCAGGTTTCCCGCCCGAGCGGCCTCGGCGAGAGCGGCGACCACGGTGGACAACGTGCTGGGGACCACGGGATGCGGCTCGGCGACCGTGTGGTCATCGGCCTCCCAATCGCTGTGCAGTGGAACCAACCGCACCGGCCTCGCCTCAGAACACCACGGAGCCGACGTGTCGGCCACCTGCAACTCTTCCACCTCCCCCGCACCGCGCCGCACGAGCGCCCTCCCTGGTCGACCCCGTGCATACCTCGCCGGACGGGCATCGCCGATCACGTCCGTGGCATCGGCCGGATCGGCGACCCGTAGGCAGACACGAAGTTCGGTATTGGCCCTGATGTCATCACGCACCACCCCGGCCGGACGTTGCGTGGCCAACACCAGGTGCACCCCCAGACTGCGGCCCCGTTGCGCCAACGCCACCAACGACGTCACCACGTCGGGGAGTTCCTGCACCAACGCCGCGAGTTCGTCCACCACGATGACAAGTCGGGCGAGAGGCGACCAGTCGACCTGGTCACGCCGGAGATCCCACTGAGCCAGGTTCGACACACCTCGGGTGCGAAGCAGATGTTCCCGGCGAGTGAGTTCCGCACGCAGCCCGGCCAGCACCCGTGCGGCAAGCCGGCCGTCCAAGTCGGTGACCACCCCCACCACGTGCGGTAGTCGCAGGCACGCGTCGAAGGCAGCACCACCCTTGTAGTCGATGAGGATGAACTGCAGGTGTTCCGGTGAGGCGTTCCACGCCCAACCCAGGACCAGCGTGCGGAGCAGTTCGCTCTTGCCAGACCCGGTGGTGCCGGCGACGAGAGCATGGGGACCATCGCGAGCCAGATCCACCGTGATCGGCCCTGCGTCGCCTCGTCCCAGTGCGGCGGTCCACACCGGCGGATGGATGGCCCAGCGCTGCAACACCGACGCCGGGGTCAGGTCATGGTGGTGCAGCGAGCGCCACGACGCCTCGGAAACAGGCTCGAGGATCCCGCACGACCCTTGCGCCTCGGGATCCCAGCAGCCGGCCACAGCGACGACAACCTCGTGCAACAACTCGGACGCAGCCCCTGCAGGCGCCACCTCGGCCACGACCTCACCCTCGACCACGATCGATGCCAGCGACGCTTCGCCGTCCCAGCGGATCACTGTCGTGCACCAAGCCCCCACACGGTCCCTCGGGTGGCTGTCGACCACCAGCAAGGCCGCCTGGGACGACACCAGGGTGAGTGGCACCACAGTGGGCGGTGGATCCACGACCAACACCACCTCGTGAACTGCCGAACTGCGGACCTGTGGCGTCACTCGGAGGTCGCCGAAGTGGCGGTGCTGAGGCCACTCGTACACGCTGAGACGCACATCGGCAGGTCCCACATGGGTGAGCAGCTGCGCCACGAAGGCGCGCGCCAACGACACGGCTCCTGCTCCCCCGAGTCCCACCCGTGCCCCCGGATGCAGCCCCACCACTGCGGGGATGTCGTCCACCCAGGTGTCGAGACCCTGCCAGACGCGACCGCGTCCAACGACAACGTCCCACGCGTCGGCGTGACGATCGGCACGACGCTCCCACAACCCCGGCTGCCTTCGTCGAGCAACGGGGACCACCGTGTGCAGTTCCATTCGGGTCGACTGCAGTCGGTGAGCGAGCGCGTCGCGCTCCCCTCGATCGGCAACACGTTCGCGACGTCGACGTATGAGGTCGCGCAACACCACGATCCCCCACCAGACACCGGTGGCCGCCAGGGAGGTGACAGCGAACAACGCCAGCAGTGGTTGACGTGTCACAGCGGCGACCACCGCCGCCGTCATGGCGGCCACACCAGCTGGAAGCAAGGGAGGCCTCGGGGTGGTCGACACCGCCGTGGTCACCGTCGAACGAGCCGGCGAAGGTGACGCCAGACTGCGGCCACGACGCTGCACGACATGCCACGGGCCGTCTCGCCCTTCTTCGCTGTTCGGTACCGGTGCTCGTCGATCCGAAGGCCACCAACGAAGGCTGTGCCGACCGAGGGTGAGTGTGGTCCCAGGGAGCCACGATGCCTGGGACCCGACGAAGACGCCATCGATCGTGGCGGCCACCTCACCCACGGGGGTCACCCTCAACACCGGACGCTCATCACCAGCGTGGACCTCGATGACCGCCGCATGAGGGGCGCTGTTGTCCACCGCCACACCAGCACCTGGCACGCCGCCCACCAGATGTCGACCGTGGCGAAGTACGGCCCCAGCGCCGGCGCATGGCCCCGCCACCACACCCACCTCCGCCACGCCGTTGCTGTGGTTCGGTGCCTCGACGTGAGGCGGGTAACCACCCGCACCCACACGACTGGCCGCACGCAGGGGAATGGCAGCCAGAGGATGGTCGAGAGCGATAGGCCGACCATCGACCCACAGCACGCCCGAGGTGTCGACCAACTCGATGCCGTGTGAGTGCGCCGCCTGAACCACGTCGCCTGCGGTGGGCTGGTCACCAACCGAGCCGCAGTCGGTCACCAGCCACATCCATCGGTGGTCGTCGAGCAGCACCGGTAGTGGATCTCCGAAGCTCATGACCGAATGAGGGCTTCGAGCGACGCACACCGGAAGCCCAAGGAAGCACATATTCGCCAGGTGACCGACGTGGTGAGCACGTCGGTGAAGGTGGCGGGAAGTTCACCGGTGAGACCGGTCGTCAGGGTGGAGCCATGACCTCTTCCACGTCCTCCCAGGGCACCTTGCCCCAACGCCTTTTCCAGGAATGGCACCAACTGTGCACCCGCCCGGCAGTACTGGATCACGTGCGCTCATGGCCACTGGAGGGCCCTCCCGTACGAAGCCTCGTCGACCTGCTCCACCGCTGCGGCTATGAGCGTCACGCTGACGATCACGATGCCGACGACACCCTGCGGCAATTGCTTCGGCTCGCCGCTCACGACCGCCTGGCGGCGCGGGTGATACTCCAGCGACTCCTCCCAGGCATGCTCGCCATTGCTCATCGCCGTGGCCACGGCACACCGGCCGGCTCCGAGCCGGCTCTGGCCGAGGTCATGGGCACCATGTGGGTGCTCGTTCGGTCGTACCCCGTGCATCGTCGATCGCGACATCTAGCGGCCAACCTGCTTCGCGACGCCGAGTACCAGGCATTCCGTCGCCCCGCCCGGTTGATGAGTCACCGCCGCGAGATACCCACCGCCCGGCTGGTCTCACGATTCAGCGACAGCGTCGACCCCACCTCCAACTGGTTGGACGACCCCAGCCGGCGACTGGCGGAGGCACTGAACCGAGGTCGATCGGCGGGTCTCAGCACCGCCGATCTCGAGCTGCTCACCCGACTGGCGTCGGGCGAATCGACCGAAACGCTCGCCACCCAGTTGGGTGTCAGCGACCGAACCTTGCGCGCTCGCCGTGCGGCAGCGGTCCAACGACTCCGTCAGGTGGTGGCAGCGGCTTGAACCCCCGCAGACGCAGGCTGTTACTCACCACGAACACACTGGAGGCCGCCATGGCCGCACCGGCGATCACCGGGTTCAGACGACCGTACGCGGCAAGGGGCAGTGCTGCGACGTTGTACGCGAACGCCCAGAACAGGTTCGATCGGATGGTGCCCAAGGTGCGACGAGCCAGACGAACGGCGTCGGCGGCGTGGTACAGATCACCGCTCACCACCGTGAGGTCACCCGCTTCCATGGCGGCGTCGGTGCCGGTGCCCATGGCGATACCGAGATCGGCCTGGGCCAGAGCGGCGGCGTCGTTGATGCCATCGCCCACCATGGCCACCACGCGACCCTCATCCTGCAGGCGGCGCACCACCTCCACCTTCTCCTGTGGCATCACCTCGGCGATCACCACTTCCTCGTCGTCACCAGCCCGCCAGATGCCCACTTCTGCGGCCACCGCCATGGCCGTCGCTCGGTGGTCACCGGTCAGCAGAACAGGTCGAAGGCCCAGTTCGCGTAGTGCAGCGACGGCGTGCACGCTGCTGGACTTCACCATGTCTGCCACCACCATGACCACCCGGGCCTCACCATCCCAGCCGCCGACCACTGCTGTTCGACCACCCGTGGCCGCCTCGTCGAGGGCGCGCTGCATCGCCGGACCGACGTCGAGACCCTGCTGGCGGAGAAACGCCGGTCGGCCCACCGTCACCACGATCCCGTCCACGGTGCCCACGGCGCCTAGTCCCGCATGAGCGGCAAAGTCGGTCACGGGCACATCCGTGGACCAGGACGCACTGGCCGTTGCGATCGCCCTGGCGATCGGATGCTCACTGGCCCGCTCCAAGGCCCCCACGCGCCGCATCGCTCTGGCTCGCGCCTGGGCATCGTCCACCTCGGCGTCGCACACGATGACGTCCACCAACTCCATCTGGCCGGTGGTCACCGTGCCCGTCTTGTCCAGCACCACCGTGTCCACCCGCCGAGTCGACTCCAGTACCTCTGGTCCCTTGATGATCAGGCCCAACTGGGCACCCCGCCCGGTGCCCACCAGCAACGCCGTCGGGGTCGCCAGTCCCAGAGCGCAGGGGCATGCCACGATCAGTACCGCTACGGCGGCCGTGAACGCTCGGTCAGCATCACCCACAACTGCCCACCACATCGCCAGAGTCCCCGCCGACAGAGCCAGCACCACAGGCACGAACACAGCACTCACCCGGTCGGCGAGGCGTTGCACCTGTGCCTTGCCCGACTGGGCGGCAGTGACCAGACGTGCGATCTGAGCCAAGGTGGTATCGGCTCCCACGCGCGTGGCTCGCACCACCAGATGCCCACCCACGTTCACCGTTGCACCGGTCACGTGGTCTCCAACGGTCACCTCCACCGGCACGCTCTCACCCGTGACCATCGACGCATCCACGGCACTGAAACCCTCGATGACCACACCGTCGGTGGCGATCTGTTCGCCCGGTCGCACCACGATCTCGTCGCCCACCACCAACTGATCGGCAGGAACCGACACCTCCGTACCGCCTCGCCGGACCGTGGCCACCTTGGCGCCGAGTTGCAGCAAGGCCCGCATGGCAGCACCTGCCCGCCGACGCGCTCTCGCCTCCAGGTAGCGGCCCAGCAGCAGGAACACCGTCACAGCCACGCCCACCTCGAGGTAGATCTCGTCCCCGTGACTGCCGCTGTGTGCGGCCCCGTGGGCAGACCCACCCGAGGGCCACCACGACATGTTCATCGTCATGCCGGGCTCGCCAGCATCGCCCAGGAACAACGCCCATGTACTCCATAGAAACGCTGCGCTGACGCCGATGGAGATGAGCGTGTCCATCGTGGTGGCACCGTGCCGGGCGTTCATCACGGCCGCACGGTGAAAGGGCCACGCCCCCCACACCACCACCGGTGCCGCCAGAGCGAAACACAGCCATTGCCAGTAGGTGAACTGCAACGGCGGGATCATGGACAGCAGCACCACGGGAACGCCCAACACCGCGGCGATGATCAGGCGTTGCCGGAGGGGGTCAGCCGCCTCGGGGGGCGCATCCGACGATGTCCCCGCTTGCCCGACCACCACCGGCGCTGGCAACTGAGCGTCGTAGCCGATGGAACGGATGGTGGCCACCAGGTCGTCGGGTGCGACCAACGCCGGGTCGAACGCCACCTGGGCCGACTCTGTGGCGTAATTGACACTGGCACTGACGCCCTCGAGACGGTTCAACCGCTTCTCGATGCGCGCTGCGCAGGCAGCACATGTCATCCCCGACACCGCGAGGTCCAGATGACGTTCGTCGACGGTGCCTTCGTCGAGCATCAGACGTCCCCGGAGACCACCTCGAAGCCGGCTTCGTCGACCGCTGCGTACACAGCCGGGCGGCTGATGCCGACGCCATGCACCACGACGGTCTTGGACACCAGATCGACGCTCACGTCGCTGACACCCGGAACCTTGCCGACCTCGGTCTTCACAGCGGCTTCGCAGTGTCCGCATGTCATACCCGGCACGCTGAACATGAGTTCTTCCATGGCGTGGCTCCTTCCTCAGGCTGGCTCACCCAGTGGTGAGGGTACTCAGGGTCGTTCGCGAAAGTGTGGGTGCCGCTTCTCGAGGAACGCGGCGATGCCCTCTTGAGCATCGGCCGTCACCGCAGCCGCCGCCATCAGTTCAACGGCATAGTCGTAGGCCTTCGGTTGGTCGAGGTCCACCTGGGCGTAGAAGCCGTGCTTTCCGAGGCCTTTGGACAGTGCCGAGCCACGCGTCACCCGTCGCATGAGGTCGGCCACGGCGTCGTCGAGTTCGCCAGCGGGAACTACCCGGTTCACCAGACCCCACTCGGCAGCGGTCTGGGCGTCCACCGCATCACCGGTGAGGGCCATCTCCAAGGCACGCTTGCGACCCACGTTGCGGGCCACCGCCACCAATGGGGTGTGGCAGAACAGACCACCCTTACCCCCCGGAAGTGCGAACGCCGCGTCGTCGGCCGCTACCGCCAGGTCGCAACTGGCCACCAACTGACAGCCTGCTGCGGTCGCCAGTGCATGCACTTTGGCGCAGACGGGCTGGGGAATCGCCTGGATGGCGTTCATCATGTCGGTGCACAGCAAGAACAGACGACGCGCCTCGGAGAGCGACGCTCCGGCCATATCGCCGAAGTTGTGACCGGCCGAGAACACCGGCCCTTCGGCAGCGATTACGAGACCCAAGGCCCGGCTCTCGCCCACCTGACGCACTGCGGCGGTGATCTCGGTCATCATCTCGGCCGAGAGGGCATTGCGTTTCTCGGGCCGGGCCAGCGTCACAGTGGCGATGTCTCCGTCGACGGTGAGGCCGACCTGCTGGAACGAGGAGGCGGTCATGGTGCCCCCCCAGGGGCTCGAACCCTGAACCAACGGATTAAAAGTCCGCTGCTCTACCATTGAGCTAGAGGGGCACGTGGGTGAACCCACGGCCCGAGAGGTTACCGGGTCACCCGGCTTGCTCGCTGTGGCCCCACTCGGTGTGGCCTCGGAGGCGACCTTCGTCATCGGTCCAGCCCTTGGCAGTGGCGTAGGCGACCATGGCCGCGAACTCGGTGGGCCATGCGTCGGGCAACTCGAGACCTTCGGCCCACTGGCGCAGGGTACGGGGTGCCACGAACCCATGCCCGCCATCGGCGGTGAGTTCCAGGCCGGCATCGGCCAGCCGTCGGATCCCGGCGGCATCCGGACGGGTGCCGGTGATGGAGAACCGCTTCATGTCGTGCGCTTCCTCCAGCGATACCGACCCATCGAACTGCACCCGAATGATCATCTCTTCACCGTATCGGGCACCGTTCCCACCCCTGCGCGCCATGTTCTGTTCACCCGCACCCGCTAGGAATGTCGTGTGCGCATTCTCGTGACCAACGACGACGGCATCGACTCGATAGGCCTGCACGTGCTGGCCAGGGCCATGCGACCCCATGGCGAGGTGGTGATCGTGGCCCCCGACCGGGAGTACTCGGGTGCCAGCGCCGCCTTCGGCGCGCTACACCTCATCCAACCCGAGGTGCACGAGGCCCACGTCGAGGGGATCGATGTGGCGTGGTCGGTCAGTGGCCCGCCGGCACTGTGCGTCATGTTCGCCCGGCTGGGGGCCTTCGGGGCACCGTTCGATCTGGTGGTGTCGGGCATCAACCCTGGGGCCAACGTCGGGCGATCCGTGTACCACTCGGGCACCATCGGTGCCACCCTCACGGGTCGCAACGGCGGCATCTCGGGTGTAGCGGTCAGCCAGGCGGTGTCGGGGTTCGGCGTGGAGGGCCAGGGCTGGGACGAGATGCTGGTGGGCCAGAAATGGCACACCGCTGCGGCCGTCGCCGATGTCATCGTGGGTGGGCTCATCGCCGATCCGCCGGCCGAGGCCGTGGTGATCAACGTGAACGTGCCCAACCTGGAACTCGACGACATCAAGGGATGGCGCCGGGCCACCGTGGGCCACGAGCCGCCGCGAGCCATGGCCGCCGTGACTCTGGAACCGAAAGAGGGCCACACGGGTTCGTTCTATGCCCGCATGTCGTGGGGCGAGGCCCTGGAACTCCCACCTCACACCGATGGCGGGGCCGTGGAGCGAGGAGAGGTTGCCGTCACGTACCTCAACCGACTCCAGCACGATCACGACCCCTCCGCCGCACCGGCACCCACCAAGGCCGAACTGGCCCTGGACGCATTGTTGCGAGGCTGAGCCCTCGCCGGGTCGCGTCAACTCCACAACGACGAGATCGGACAAGCGACCACGCCGTCGCCGAGTTCGAACGACAGCGGTCCTGTGTGCAGCACGACGCAGGCAATGACGTCGTCACCCAGTTCGCGTCGGAGCCAACGAAGATGTTTGGCGTCGTCGGGCCCCGGGCTGGCTGTTGCCTTGACCTCGATGGCCACCAGCGATCGATGTCCCACCTCGATGACCAGGTCGACTTCCTGGCGTCCCTGCGCAGTGCGCAGGTGGTAGAGCCGGGGTGGCCTGGCCGCCAGAGCAACCTCAGCGCGGATCTGAGCCACCACGAACGACTCGATCACCTGGCCCAGTAGGCGACCGTCGGCGAGGAGATCCAGCTCGGAGACGCCGAGAATGCCGACGAGCAATGCCGGATCGACGAGATGATGCTTGGGGGCAAGGGTGAGGCGCTTCAGGCGGTTGGTGGTCCAAGCGGGCACATCGTCCACCATCAGCAGGTTCTGCAACAGACGGTGATACGCCCGTGCAGTGATCTTGTTGATCCCCGCCGCCGTGTACAGCGTTACATCGTCGACCACCTCGGCTGTATGGATTGCCAGTGCCTCGAGGTACCGGCGCAACCGGACGGGATCACGCCCGGCTTCCACACCCAGTGCATCGCGCGCGACGACTTGGTCCACATACGACGCCATCCACCGTGCGCGTCCTTCCTCGTCAAGCGACAAAGCAGGTTCGGGAAACCCGCCTCGCAACGCTCGATGCACGTAGTCACGGACGTTCTCGGTGCTTCGAGCAGGTGCCACCACCTCGCCGGCCAACAGTCGATCGAGCCAACTGACACCCGCCGCTCGGCCTTCGATCTCGCGTTCGGTCAGTCCATACATCGCCAGCCGCACCAGACGCCCCGTGCCCGGCCACACGGGAGTGTCGAGTTCTCCGCGCACCGATCCGGTGAGGATGAACTGCCCGGGCTGCGAAGACGTGTCCACGATGTCCTTGACGGCCGCCAGACACGTGGGCACCACCTGCCACTCGTCCACCAGTAATGGCGAGCCGCGTGAGCTCAGGACCGCCCTCGGATCCGCTGCAACCGCGGCCACCTCACCCGGGTTCAACAGGGAGATCCGATCGGCGGCCACCCGCCCAGCCGTGGTGGTCTTTCCTGTTGCTCGCGGCCCCACCACCAGGACTGCGCGGTGAGCAGCGACCATGCGCGCCATCACGGCGTCGGCAAGTCGGGGCACATATCCGAGTTCCACCAACGGGAGGCTATCCCTGTCACGCGGTGATCAATATCCTTCTTACGCGCTCTGTAGTAACCGTCTGGCGCGACATCAGCCGGCGTGCAGCGGTACCCGCCACACCAGTTCGCTGCCCCGACCGACCTCGGAGACGAGAGAGGAGACGCCCCCCAACAGTGCCGCTCGACGCTCGATGTTGGCGAGGCCGTCGCCGCGATGGGCGCCTTCGGCCACACCCACACCGTCATCCCAGATGTCCATTAGCACCTCCGAGCCGATCACCCTGACCGTCACCTCGACACGACCGGCATGTGCGTGGCGAGCCACGTTCGACAACGCCTCCCGCAACACCAACAACAAGTGCCCCAAGGTCATCGCGTCCAACAGTGTGATCCCGTCGTCGACGGTCACGTCCGGAACGAAACCCAACGCCCGACTCGCCTCGCTCACCGTGTCACGAATCGCCCGCAAGGGGGACGCCGAGGAACGTCCTGTCGTGCCCAGTTCGTACACCGTTGCACGAAGATCCCGAATCACTGCGTCCTGAAGATCGATCAACTCCTCCAACCGACCACGAGCCGGCTCGGAAAGTTGCGATGCCAGAGCTGCCAGACGCAGCGATGTGGCGAACACCTTCTGAATGGCACCGTCGTGCAGGTCTCGCGCCAATCGCTCCCGCTCGGACTGCAAGGCCGTCATCGACTGCAGCCGTGCGGCATCATGGAACTGCTGGTAGCGCTCGGTCACATCGCGATGCCACATCGACACGATGCCGTCGACAGGAATGACCGTGATGTCGTAGAGGCGAGAGTCGCCCAGCATGTCGTTCCAGGATCGGAGTCCCTCGGCCACGAAGGGTGTACCCGATTCGAGAACCTCGCGAGCCCGAGCCACGATGCCCCGCTCGAGGTGGCGCGGGAGGAGTTCCGATACCCGGTGGCCTTCCAGGTCACCTCGCTCACGCCGCAGGTAGCGGCACAGTGCATCATTCACCTGCTCGAACTCGAGATCCACCACTCGACCGCTCTCATCGCGTATCGGCCGGAGATACGAATGGGGGTCGAACATCTGATCGAGGGTGGCTGCGAATCGACGGCGCATCGCCTCCTGCGCGCGTTCCGACGACACGCGCGCATGGACGTCTCGCATCACACTCACCGCCGCTTCGGCGCCGTCAGCGGTGAGCAGAGGCCTGGACAACACCTCGAACCAGCGCGCCGAACCGTCCCGACACAGCATGCGGAACGTGGCACTACCTGGCCGATCGCTATGTCGCTCCCGCCGTAACTGGCCCAGCAGGTGACGATCGTCCTCGTGCACCCACGTCCAACTGGGCGTCCCGATCAGTTGGTCCCGATGCCAACCCGTGAGTGACTCCACCGCGCTCGACACCCAGGTGATGACTCCGCCCGTGGTGTGAAGCGCTACGTCGAGGGAGCGCAGAGTGCCCAGACGTCCGACGACCAAGCCGACGGCGCCAACGATGGGCGTGATGCTGGCCATCACCTCGACGTGGCCTCCCTCGACATGTTTCATGCGAGCCGAGAAACTCACCGAACGTCCCTCGTTCAGCGCCTGGTGCGCCTCACGACCGGCCGGCAGATCATCGGGGTGAAGGAACTCGAACACCGGCCGCCCGACCATGTCCTCGGGGTGCCAGCCGAGCAGGTCCCGGACGGGCGGCGACGCAACTTCGATCACCCCTTCCGGCGATGTGTACACCGTAGCCACGCCTTCAGGACAGGAGATGTTCACAAATTCACAACGTATTGCGTACTTAGTCACAACATGCGGATAGTGAGTCAGGACGGTAGGAAGAAGGGGTGCCGAATGCCCGGGGTCCCGATGCCGTGTTGTGGGACATGGACGGCACCCTCGTGGATACCGAGGCCTACTGGATCGCTGCCGAGTACGAGGTGGTAGGCCGCCACGGCGGTACGTGGAACGACCACCATGCTGAGGCCCTGGTGGGTGCCGACCTGCTGGACGCCGGCCGCTACATGCGCCAGCACGCTGGCATCGACCTCGCCCCCGAGCAGATCGTCGACGAACTGCTGGACCTCGTGGTCCGGAACATCCGCCAGAACATTCCTTGGCGACCCGGTGCCCGCGAACTGTTGGCGGCACTGAACGCGGCCGGAATTCCGTGTGCTCTGGTGACCATGTCGTGGCGGCGATTCGCCGAACCGGTGGTCGAGGCCCTTCCACCGGGTTCGTTCCAGGTGATCGTGACCGGCGATGAGGTGAGCCAAGGCAAACCTCATCCCGAGCCCTATCTGGAGGCGGCCCGCCGCCTAGGTGTGGCACCCAAGCGGTGCCTGGCCATCGAGGATTCGCCCACGGGCGCGGCGTCGGCCACCGCTGCCGGTTGTGTCGTGGTGGGCGTTCCCAACGTGGTGGAGGTACCAGCAGCGCCAGGTCGCATCCTGTTGTCGTCGCTCACCGAACTGGACCTCGACGGCGTCCGCCGACTGTTCGCACCGCGCCGCCGTCGCAGGATCACCATGGCGGTCACCGGCGCCGCCGCCCTGGTGGCAGCAGGTGCCGTGGCATGGAACCTCGCCGGCGATGACCCGCCAGTGCGGCCGGTTCTGCCCATACCACTGGACGGCTGGGCACCGGGGTGGGCGTGGGCCAAAGCCGGGAACGACTGGCCCGCCACGGCGGCGCGCCTGCGCGAGTTCTCTCCGTTCTGGCTCCAGGCCACCGGCGTCGATCGCATCGAACCCATGCCGGGTACTGCACCCGAGTTGGCCGACTCGCTGATGGCGCAGGCTCGCCGAGCAGGTGCCTTGGTGGTGCCCTCCATCGTGGATGGCCTCCCTGGCGGGGGCATGGCAGCCATCCTGCGCGATCCCATCCGACGTACCCAGCATGTGGCGACCATCGTCGCCCTGGCACGAAGCGGTGGGTGGGACGGGGTGGACCTCGACTACGAACAGTTCGCCTTCGCCGATGGGCGCGACACCTGGGCCGACACCTCCCCGGCGTGGATCGCCTTCGTGACCGAACTCGCCACCGCACTTCGTGCCGATGGACGAACACTCACGGTGACGGTGCCCCCGGTGTACGGCCCCGGGCGTAGCGATGCCGCGGGCTACTGGGTGTACGACCACGCAGCACTGGCACAGGTCGCCGACCAGGTGCGCATCATGGCCTACGACTACTCCACCGCCCGACCGGGGCCCATCGCCCCGTTGCCGTGGGTGCAGCAGGTCATCGACGGTGTGGTGGAGGTGACGGGACGCCCCGACAAAGTGGTACTGGGCATTCCGGTCTACGGCTACAACTGGCCCACAGGCACCAATGGCACCTGCCCCGACACCGCCGAGGGTCGAGCCGGGGTGACAGCGCGCACGGTTCACGACCTGATCGAACGCCGAGGGTTGAACCCGGTGTTCGACGAGTCGACGGGCGAATGGGCGGCCGTGTACGACATCGAGGTGAGTGACGGCACGACCACCTGTGTGCAGGCGAGGCGCGTGCACTGGGTGGACGGCGCTGGTGCAGCTGCTCGCGTGCGCCTGGCCCAGCAGGCTGGTCTGGGCGGGGTGGCGCTGTGGGCGCTGGGCTACGAGGATGACGCCGTGTGGCGCGAACTCGAGACTCTGGTGCAGCGGTGACCGGCGATCGCAACCGTGTGGCGGTGCGGGTGACGGCAGCGGCGGCTCGCCACGTGCGGTCCGGACATCCATGGCTGTTCGAGTCGTCCATCACCTCGGTGGCTGGCACC
>CAYMUC010000049.1:0-1064 GCA_964393535.1 uncultured Ilumatobacteraceae bacterium
GGTGCTGGTGGTGGACGCCGCGCAGGGCATCGAAGCCCAGACACTGGCCAACTGCTACCTGGCGCTGGAGCACGACCTGGAAATCGTGGCGGCGCTCAACAAGATCGACCTCCCAGCTGCCGATCCCGATCGGTACGCCATGGAGATCGAGACGGTGCTGGGCATTCCTGCCGAGGACATCCTGCGCATCTCGGCCAAGACCGGCGACGGGGTGCCGGCGCTGCTGGACGCCATCTGTGAACGTATTCCCGCACCCAAGGGCGATCCCGACGCTCCGCTTCAGGCTCTCATCTTCGACAGCCAGTACGACCAGTACCGAGGCGTGGTGTCGTCCATCCGTGTCATGAACGGCACGCTCACCGCCGGTTCACGGCTGCAGTTCATGCAGGCAGGTGCGCTCCACGACAGCATCGAGATCGGCGTTCGCCGACCGGTTCCCACCCCGGTGAAGGAACTTGGGCCCGGCGAGGTGGGGTATCTCATCGCCGGCATCAAAGACGTCGGCGAGGCGCGCTCGGGTGAGACCGTGACGGTGGCGCAACGCCCGGCCACCGAGGCCCTGGCGGGGTATCGCGATCCCAAGCCCATGGTGTTCTGCGGTCTGTACCCCATCGACGGCGACGATTTCGAGAACTTGCGCGAGTCGCTCCAGAAACTGAAACTGAACGATGCCTCGGTCACCTACGAGCCCGAGAGTTCGGGGGCGCTGGGTTTCGGTTTCCGATGCGGTTTCCTGGGGTTGCTGCACATGGAGATCGTGAAGGAACGCCTCGAGCGCGAGTTCGGTCTGGCACTCCTCGCCACCGCCCCCAGCGTGGAGTACCGGGTGCACACCACCCGTGGCGACGTGGTGGTGGTCGACAATCCTGCCGACCTCCCTGCCCCCCAGAGCATCGACGGCATCGAGGAGCCGTACTTCCGGGTGTCGATCATCACGCCCAAGGAGTACACCGGCGCTCTCATGGACCTGTGCCAGACCCGCCGTGGCGAGATGACCAAACTCGAGTACCTGTCGCCCGAGCGGGTCGAGTTGCACTACGAGGTGCCGTTGGCCGAGGTGGTGG
>CAYMUC010000049.1:1074-21867 GCA_964393535.1 uncultured Ilumatobacteraceae bacterium
AGATGAAGAGTCGTTCGCAGGGGTACGCCAGCCTGGACTACGAACTGGCGGGTTATCGCCGCAGCCACCTGGTGCGGGTGGACCTGTTGTTGAACGGCCAACCCGCCGATGCGTTCGCCACCATCGTGCACCGCGAGAAGGCCTTCGACTACGGCCGCCGCATGTGCGAGAAGTTGAGGGAACTCATCCCTCGTCAGATGTTCGACGTGCCCATCCAGGCCGCCATCGGTGGCAAGGTGATCGCTCGGGAGACCGTGAAGGCCAAGCGAAAAGACGTCCTGGCCAAGTGCTACGGCGGCGACATCACCCGCAAGCGCAAACTGCTGGAGAAGCAGAAGGAAGGCAAGAAGAAGATGAAGTCGATCGGTCGGGTGGAGATTCCCGGCGACGTCTTCATCTCCGCTCTGAAGTTGGACGACTGAATGAGTCGTACCTTCCGGGCGCTACAGCACCGGAATGCCCGTTTGTTCTACGGCGGGCTCATGGTGTCCAACGTCGGCTCGTGGCTGCAGCTCACCGCCATGTCGCTGCTGGTGTACCGCCTCACCGACAGCGCCACCGCCGTGGGCATCACCTGGGCGCTGCAGTTCCTTCCCATGCTGGTGTTCGGCGTGTGGGCCGGGGCCGTCGCCGATCGGAGAGATCGTCGACGCATGGCGATCCTCACCCAGGGTGGGCAGGCGGTGCAGGCGTTGGTGCTGGGAGCCCTCGACCTCGCCGGCCTCATCAACGTGCCTCTCATCTACGCCATGGCCTTGGTGCTCGGGGTGGTGAACACCCTCGACAATCCCGCTCGCCGTGGGTTCGTCACCGAACTGGTGGCGCCCGAGGACATCGGCAACGCCATGGCACTGAACACCGCCGTCATGACGGGTTCGCGCATCGTGGGGCCCGCCCTGGCTGCCTTGCTGGTGGGGCCATTGGGCACGGGTTGGCTGTTCGTGCTGAACGGGTTGTCGTTCGCCGCCATCATCGGTGCACTCCTGGCCATCGACACCCGCGAGTTGTACCCCGCCGAACGAGCACCACGAGGTGGTCGTCCGGTGCGCGAGGCATTGCGGCATCTACGCGACGACCGGACGTTGTTCGTGTTGTTCGTCGCCTTCGCCCTCGTGTCCACGTTCGGGTTCAACTACAACGTGGTGCTGCCGAAGTTGGCCGATGTCCGCTGGGGTGGTGATCAGTGGTTCGGCTGGTTGCTGGCCGTGGTCAGCGTGGGCAGTCTGCTGGGCTCGCTCGCCACCGCCAGTCGGGTCACGGTGTCGGCGTGGTGGTTTCTCGGCAACGGACTCGTGGTGGGGGTGTCGTGTCTGGCCATCGCGTGGACGCCACATGTCGCCTGGGCGTTCGTGTTGTCGGTGCCGTTGGGTTTCTCGGGTGCGGCCTTCGTGGCCGGCATGAACACGCTGTCCCAGCAGGCCTGCCCACCGGCCATGCGCGGGCGCATGCTGGCGCTGGTGGCCGTGGCGTTCCTGGGGTCCACGCCCATCGGTGGACCTCTCAGTGGCTGGGTGGGTGACGTCATCAGTGTGGAATGGGCCTTGGCCTATGGCGGGGTCATCACGGTGGCCGCCATCGCCTGGGCGTGGAGACGACTGGGGACCATATGAACAAGCCCGGTGACGACACGGTGGTGATGTGGTTCCGCCGCGATCTGCGCCTCGCCGATCACCCGGCCCTGGCGGCGGCCGCCGCTGACCACCGCCGGGTGGTGCCGTTGTTCGTGGCCGACCCAATGTTGCTGGAGCGCGCCGGGGCAGCTCGTCTGGCATACCTGAGGGCTGCACTCGAGGCACTCACGACGGCGATGGATGGTGCACTGGTCATCCGGCACGGTGATCCCCGTCAGGTGGTGCCGCAGGTGGCGGTGGAGGTGGGGGCCCGACATGTGGTGGTGACACGCGACGTCACCCCCCGAGGACGTGAGCGGGATGCCGAGGTCGCCGAACGACTGCGCAGCGTCGACATCGGCCTACGAGGCGTGGGGACCCCGTACGCCGTGGATCCCGGCACCGTACGCAAGGGCGACGGTACCCCCTACGCCGTGTTCACCCCGTTCCGCCGGGCGTGGACGGCCACGGGTTGGGCGGCACCGCTGCCGGTGCCCGAGGTCCGGTGGCGTGGACGGCCCGAGATCGACGGGTCGGCATGGACCACCGTGGGGAGCGATCAGCCACCACACGAACTGCCCCCGGCCGATGAGGCTGGGGTGTGGCAGCAGTGGCGTGGTTTCGCAGTCCAGGGCCTGGACGACTACGACGTGCGTCGGGACCTGCCGGCGGTGGCAGGGACCAGCCGACTGTCGGCGGCATTGCACTTCGGTCTGGTACATCCGCGTCAACTGCTGTGTGAGGTGGGTGACAGCGACGCCCACCTCACCTTCGCCAGCGAGTTGGCCTGGCGTGACTTCTATGCCGATGTGCTGCTGCGGTCACCCGACAGCGCTTGGAACGATCTCGACCGACGTATGGCCGCCATGCCAGTGGACACCGACAGTGCCGCTCGCCAACGGTTCGCGCGCTGGACGGAGGGTCTCACCGGGTATCCCATCGTGGACGCCGGTATGCGCCAGTTGGCCGCCACCGGCTGGATGCACAACCGGGTGCGCATGATCGTGGCGAGTTTCCTGGTGAAGGACCTGCACCTGCCCTGGCAGTGGGGTGCCGCCTACTTCCTGCGCCATCTCGTGGACGGTGATGTGGCGTCGAACAATCACGGATGGCAGTGGGCGGCGGGCACCGGCACCGATGCTGCTCCTTATTTCAGGGTGTTCAACCCCACGACTCAGGGCGAGCGGTACGACCCCCACGGGGAGTACGTGCGCCGGTGGATCCCGGCCCTCGACGCCGTGGCGGACCGTTTCGTGCACGCTCCGTGGCGGGCGCCGGTGGGGGTGCCGGCTGGCTACGTGGCACCCATGGTGGATCACGCCGCGGAGCGTGACGAGGCGTTGGCCCGCTACCGGTCCCTCACCGGCCGATGAAGCGGCCGATGAAGCGACGTCGTGTCCACGGTCGGTAACCTGGCACATCATGCTCGATGAACGAAAGACCGCCATCCTGCGGGCTGTCGTGCAGGAGTACATCACCACCGCACAGCCCGTCGGATCGACTCATGTGGCCGACGCGCCGGGCGTTCAGGTGTCGTCGGCCACCGTTCGCAACGAGATGGCCGTGCTGGAGCAAGAGGGCTACCTCGTGCAGCCGCACACCTCGGCTGGCCGGGTGCCCACCGACAAGGGCTACCGCTTCTTCGTCGATCACCTCACTCCCGAGGGACGCTTCGACGATTCCCAGTACCAGCGGGTGAACGATTTCTTCGACCGGGCGCATCTGCGCCTCGAAGAGTTGCTGCAGCGCACCTCGTCGCTGGTCGCCGACATCACCAGTTACGCAGCGGTGGTGGTGGGCCCGCCGCCAGAGGCGGCCGTCGTGCGATCCGTGCAGGTGGTGGGCCTGTCGGCGCGCAGTGCCATGGTGCTCGCCGTGTTGTCGAACGGGTCCGTCGAGGACCAGGTGTTCGATCTCGAGGAAGGCGACGAGCCACTGCTGGCCGCCGCCACCGTGGCGCTGTCGGGCCAACTCGTGGGGCGGGCGTTGGCCGACGAGGTGCACCTGCCCGCCCAAGCCGACGCCACTCTCGAGGCGCTGTGCCGGCGTGCGCTGGATGCCTTGCGTCAGCCCCACGATCACGGCGCGGTGTACCTCGGTGGGGCCGCTGCCATGGCCAAGGCGTTCGACGCCGTCGAGGTGGTAAGGGACGTCCTGAGCACCCTTGAACAGCAGTACGTGGTGGTGTCGCTGGTACGCGATGTGCTGAACCGCGGCCTGTCGGTGGCCATCGGTGCCGAACACGGCGTGGAGCCGCTGGCACTGTGCTCGGTGGTGGTGTCTCCCGTTGTGGTGGACGCCGAACACGTGGGCACCATCGGTGTGTTGGGTCCCACCCGCATGAACTATCCGCAGGCGTTGGCCACCGTTGGTGTGGTCAGTCAGCAGCTGGGCCGCCGCCTGGCCGACGGATGACCCGAGGCGAGGACCGCATGGCCGACTTCTATCAACTGCTGGGTGTGGGGCGCGATGCCACCGCCGAGGACCTCAAGAAGGCGTATCGACGGCGGGCTCGCGAGTTGCATCCCGATGCCAATCCCGACGACCCCGAGGCCGAGGACCGGTTCAAGGAGTTGGCCCGCGCCTACGAGGTGTTGTCGGACCCTGATGCACGTGCCCGCTACGACCGCTTCGGTGAAGCCGGTATCGGAGGTGCCGCCGGCGGCTCGGGCCCCGACATGGGCTCCATGTTCGGTGGCGGCCTGGGTGATCTCTTCGACGCCTTCTTCGGAGGTGCCGGTGGTGGACCGTTCTCGGCCGGATTCGGCGGTCGCTCGGGTCCGGCGGGGCCACCTCGGGGCCAGGACCTCGAGGCCGTGTTGGAACTCACGCTCGAGCAGGCGGTGTTCGGCGCCAACGCGCCCGTGACCGTGCGCACGGCGCTGCGCTGCCAGGACTGCGGCGGTGCCGGAACGTCAGCGGGTACCCAGGCCGTGACGTGTGTGGAGTGCAGCGGTACCGGGCAGACCCGCCGGGTTCGCCAGAGCGTCCTGGGTCAGATGGTCACCACCAGTTCCTGCGGCCGCTGCGGGGGTCTGGGCGAGGTGATCGTGACACCTTGCCAACGCTGCGGCGGTGAAGGGCGACTGGTGGAGAAGACCACCTACAACGTGGACGTGCCCGCCGGTGTGGACGAGGGAGCCACGTTGCGGCTGAACGGACGCGGTGCCGTTGGACCACGAGGTGGTGCCGCCGGTGACCTGTACGTCCATCTTCGGGTGGCGCCCCACGAGCGTTTCGTGCGCGATGGCGACGATCTGGTCACTGCCCTCACCGTGTCGTTCACGCAGGCGGCGCTGGGTGCCCGCATCATGCTCGCCACGCTCGACGGCGACGAGGAGATCGTCATCCCGCCCGGTACCCAACCAGGTCGTCAGTTGGTGCTGAAGGGCAAGGGTGCCACCCGTTTGGGTGGCCGACACCGTGGCGATGTGCGCGTGCAGTTGGTGGTGGAGGTGCCCACGCAGTTGGACGACGCCGAAGAGGACCTGCTGCGTCGTTTCGCCGAGATGCGTGGTGAGGCGGTGGAACCCCGGAACAAGGGTCTGTTCTCCCGCCTCAAGTCGGCCTGGCAGTGACGACACCCTCACCGGCGTCAGCACTGCGGACCAGTGCCGCCCACGTGGTGGTGGATGATGTGGAGCATCCCGAACTCGAGGGCGACGATCATCACCATCTCGGTCGGGTACTGCGTCTGCGAGCGGGGGACGCGATCACCTTGGGAGACGGTCGGGGGTCCTGGCGGGAAGCCCGATGGACCGGCACCACCCGACCCGATCCCACCAGCACCACCGTGCGGGTGGAACGCCCGGCACCATTGCTCACGGTGGCCTTCGCCCCTACCAAAGCTGACCGCCCCGAGTGGGTGGTGCAGAAGTTGACCGAACTGGGAATCGATCGTGTGGTCCCGGTGCTGACGGCCCGCAGTGTGGTGCGGTGGGACGGTGACCGTGCCGCCCGCCAGGTGGAGCGGTGGAGGCGTATCTCGCGTGAGGCCGCGTGCCAGAGCCGCCAGTTGTTCCTCCCCGTCATCGAGCCGGTCACCGAGTTGGCGAGTCTGGTGGCCCGAGAAGCGGTGCGGTTCGCCGAACCCGGTGCGGAACTTCCGGTCGCCGACCCGTCACCGGTCATGGTGGGTCCCGAAGGGGGATTCACCGCCGAGGAACTGGCCTGGGCCAGCGACACCGTGGGCCTGCCCGGCGGTGTGCTGCGTGCCGAGACCGCTGCGCTGGCGGCCGGGGTGCTGCTGGCCGCCGACCGCGCTCGGAGTGTGGGGTGATGACCCGGGGTGCCTACATCCATGTTCCGTTCTGCGCCAAGCGATGCGACTACTGCGCCTTCGCCACCTGGACCGATCGACATCACCTCATGGGTCGCTATCTCGATGCCGTGCGCACCGACATCGAGCGAGCGGTGGAAGCGGGCATGCCGCCCGTGACCAGTGTGTTCGTGGGCGGCGGCACGCCATCGCTGGCGCCCCCCGACCACTTGATGCGAGTGATCAGGGCGTTACCACTGGCTCACGATGCCGAGGTGACCATCGAATGCAATCCCGATGACGTGACCCTGGAGATGATGCAGGTGTTCGGTACGTCCGGCGTGAACCGCATCAGTCTGGGGGTGCAGTCCATGGTGCCCGAGGTGTTGCACACACTGGGTCGCACGCATGACCCCAACAACGTGGCCCGTGCCGTCGACCACGTGCGCACGGCGGGCATCCCGACGTTCAACCTCGACATCATCTACGGCGCCGCCGGGGAGACACTCGAACAGTGGGAACGCACCGTCGCGGGTGTGCTGGCGTTGGATCCGCCCCATGTGTCGGCGTACGGACTCACCGTCGAGGCGGGGACGCCCTTGGCCGCCACCCCCGAACGGCATCCCGACGACGACGATCAGGCCGACAAGTACGAACTGGCCGACGAGTTGCTCACTGCTTCGGGTCGGCCGTGGTACGAAGTGTCGAACTGGGCGCGACCTGGCCACGAATGCCGGCACAACCTGCTCACCTGGGGTCAGGGCGACTACCAGGGATTCGGCTGTGCGGCGCATTCCCACGTGGCGGGACGCCGCTGGTGGAACGTGCGCACGCCCGATCGCTATGTGGATCTGGTGGAACGCGGCGCGTCCGTGGAGGCGGCGGGGGAGACCCTCGACGACGAGGCCCGCCGGCTCGAGGCACTGCACCTGGCGCTGCGCACCCGTGACGGTGTGCCGTTGGATGCCTTCGGTCCCGAGGACGTCGCCTGGATGGAAGGCTTGTTGGAGCGGGTGGGCGATCGGTGGGTGCTCAGCCGGCCGGGCCGTCTGTTGGCCAACGAAGTGTCGTTGCGGGTGCGCTGACTGCTAGCCTTTGAAGCCTGCGTAGGGCGCGTAGCTCAGTTGGTTAGAGCGCCACCTTGACACGGTGGAGGTCCCGGGTTCGAGTCCCGTCGTGCCCACTCATGCAGTCAGCATCGAGCGCCGATCACCCTGCGACGGTGATCGAAGTGCGATGTCGTGTCGACGACCATGACGCTGCGCTGCATATGCTCGAGCATCTCGTCGGAGAACGCTTGGCCGCCTGTGGACACGTGGGCGACGCGTCGCCCGCCCGGTACTGGTGGCAAGGGCAACTGGTCAGCGACAGCGAGCACGAGTTGAGCCTGATCACCGACGTCGGCAGTCTGGACGCCCTTGTGGACGAGTTACGGCGGCGGCACCCGTATCAGCTGCCCGGCATCACGTGGCACACCCTCGCCACGACGGTCGACTACGCCGACTGGGTGCAGGCCGAAACCGCTCAGCGTGCGTGATCACCGAAGCGGTACTGGTGTGTGAGCACGTCCAGTCGCGCCTTCAGTTCCTCGTCGAGTGGATGGTGAATGGCCTCCACCGCCTCGAGCAACTGGTCGGGTCGGCTGGCCCCCAGGATCGGAGACGTGATCACCGGGTTGGCCAGCACCCATGCCACCGCCAACTGAGCAGGCGTGAGTCCGGCCTCAGCGGACAGTGGAAGCAGTTGGTCGACGGTGGAGAACATCTCGTCGTGCCAGTACCGGTCCTGGTAGCGGGTGGCGGCGTAGCCCAGGGTGAACCGGGTGCCGGGTGTGGGAGTCCCCGGTCGGTGCTTGCCCGTCAGCAGTCCACCGGCCAAGGGGTTGTAGGGGATGACCGCGATGGACTCCTCGGCGCACAAGGGCAGCAGTTCCCGTTCGATCTCGCGGAACAGCAGGTTGTAGCGGGGTTGCACCGACTCGAAGCGGCACACCCCGAGCACCTCGGACCGCCCCAGCGACCGGGCCAGTTGATAGGCCAGCACATTCGAGCATCCGACGTAGCGGACCAGGCCCGACTGCACGAGATCGTCCATGGCGCTGAGCGTCTCGTCGATGGGGGTGTGGGGGTCCCAGGCGTGGATCTGATACAGGTCGAGGTGATCCACTCCCAAGCGACGCAGGGTGCCCTCGATGGACCGGCGGATGTTGTGGCGGCCGTTGCCCTGATGCCAAGGGCGCGACCCGGTCGGGTAGAAGCACTTGGAGGCCAACAGCACGTCGTGACCGCGTGAGGCCAGCCACCGACCGATGACCTCCTCGGTGCGGCCCACCTGATCTGGCGGTGCACCCACGGGGTACACATCGGCGGTGTCGAACAGGGTGATCCCGGCCTCGGCAGCGGCGTCCATGATGGCGAACGAGGTGTCCTCGTCGCACTGATACCCGAAGGTCATGGTGCCGAGTGTGAGGCGAGACACCCGAAGTCCCGTGCGTCCGAAGGCGACGTGTTCCATGTCAGTGCTCCTGTTCACGGGTGGGTTGGGCGACAGCCTGGGACGTGCGGGCGGCGGCGGCGAAGATGCCCTTGGCCATGAGCGACGACTCGCTGCGGCGGCGTTGGACGTACACCTCGGCCCGCACGGCGTGCACCGAGACGTCCTCGGGTGCCGCCCACGCCGCGAGGTCCACGAGGTGGCAGGCCAGTCGCAGGTCGCCGGCGGCCACGGCCTGTTCGGCCCGTGCGGTGAGGGCACCGGCTCCGCCTGCCAACTCGGCCAGCACTGACGCCACCTGAGCGTCGGGCGCAGGCTTGAGGCGGCTGGGAGCCCCGTCCCACCATCCGCCGTACAGACGCCACACGTTGCGCACCATGAACTCGGGTTCGTCGTACACCGGCCGAAGGTACGGGCGCTTCAGCACCTCGGTGGGCACGGTCACCTCGTGCAGGATCTCGTCGAGGGGGGCGTCGGCGTTCATCATCTCGATGACCTGTGCCACGAGTCGTTCCAAGGTGTCGGCGATGTCGGTGAGGACGGCGGCGATACGGCGCGATCCGGCGATGGGCAAGCCGTGAGCGGGGAGCAACATCTCGGGCTCCAGAGCGGCCATACGACGCAGTGCCCGCGCCCACTCGAGGGGATACCGCTGCACCTTCTGGGGGTTGCCGGCGTTGGGGAACGTCCAGGTCATGAAGTCACCACTGATCAGCCAGCGCTTCTCGGGGATCCAGCCCCACAGGTGATCGTCGGTCTCGCCCCGGTCGTGGAACAACTCGAGGGCCCCCGAACCAAGGTACAGCAACTCGTGATCGTCCACGAGTCGATCGGGTGTCATGGTGCCCTCGGGCAGGAACTGCTGTACCGCCCCCACACTCATGTTGTGGCGGGGGCTGATCCCGCCGAACTGGCGTTGGTTCACCGCCACGTTCCAGTCGCTCATGTCGTGGTAGCGGGCCATGCGCTCAGGGACCTGGCGGTGGCCGATGACCTCGGGAGGACGATGACCTCGGGTCTGAGCGTCGGCGGCGAAGAATCCGCTTCCGCCCACATGATCGGCGTGGCCGTGGGTGTAGAGCAGGTGTCGCACCGGTTGGTCGGACCAGTGGCGCAGGGTCTCCACCACGGCAGCCCCAGTGGCGGGTCCCGAGGTGTCGAAGCAGGCCAGGCCATCGCCGGTGTCCCACACCACGCAGTGGCTGAAACTCTCGATGATCGCCAGGCCGTCGTCGAGTTCGGTGAGTTCGTTGGTGACCCGGTTGGTCGGCTCGGAGTGCTCTCCCGAGTCGATGATGCGCGCAGCGAGGTCCAGCAGGTCGGCCATGCGCCGAACCTAGCGCGCCGGCTCCTTGGGAAGACCCAGCACCCGTTCTCCCAGGATGTTGCGCATGACGTTGGAGGTGCCGCCCATGATGGTGTAACCGGGGGCGTAGGCCAGGCCGGTTCCCAACTCGTCCCACAGCAGTGCGCCAGGACCCATGATGCGACTCACGAACTCGGCGACACGCTGTTCGTGTTCGGTGCAGAAGCACTTCGTGGCGGCCGAGAAGCCACCGGGTGCCTGCTGCAGCACTTCACGTGCCACCAGGATGCGGCCGATCCGGTAGCCGGTTTCGATGCGGGCGATGTCCTGACGCACCCGAGGATCGCTGCGGTCGGCGTGCTCGAGGGCCATGAGGTATAGCGCCCGGTTGGACACCAGACGGTCGATGCCGCCCCGCTCGTGTTCCAGTTGCCGCATCGTCTGCTTGAAGGCGTTGCCCTCCACCCCAACGAGGTTCTCGATGGGTACGTGGACGTCGGTGAAGAAGACCTCGCAGAAGTGCTGATGGTCGACCATGTCACGAATGGGACGCACCTCGATGCCGGGCGTGTCCATGGGCACGATGATCTCGGAGATGCCGGCATGAGGAGGACCGACCTTGGACGTGCGGCAGATGAGATAGCAGTAGTCCGCCTTGGCGGCGAAGCTGGTCCAGATCTTCTGACCGTTGATGACCCACCGATCACCGTCACGTTCCGCCGTGGTGGTCAGCGAGGCGAGGTCGGAACCCGAGTTCGGCTCGCTCATGCCGATGCACCAGGTGATCTCTCCGGCGAGGATGCCCGGCAGGAAGCGGGCCTGTTGATCAGGGGTGCCGTAGGTCATGAGGGCGGGACCCATCTGGCGGTCACCGAACCACGACGCTGCCAAGGGCGCTCCCGCAGCGATCATCTCCTCGGCCACGATGAGTCGCTCGATGGGTGGGCGACCCCCACCGCCGAAGGACTCGGGCCAGGTCATGCCGATCCAGCCGAGTGCGGCGAGTTCCTTGGAGAACTCGGGGCAGTAGCCGTTGATCCAGGAATCGTTGGACCGACCGTAGCGAGCCACGGCCTCGGCCGCCACCTTGCGTGCACGGGCGCGGAGTTCGTTCTGCTCGGGGGTCCAGGAGAAGTCGAGCGACGTATCAGGCATCACGGTCATGGTACCCCTGCTGATCGCCAGCACTAGGTTCGTGCCCATGCGCGCAGTCGTGATCTCCCAGTACGGCCCACCCGAAGTGCTCGAGGTGCGAGAGGTACCCGATCCGGTGCCGGGACCCGATGAGGTCCGGGTACGGGTGGTGTCGGCGGCGTTGAACCGGGCCGATCTGCTGCAGCGAGCGGGGGCCTACCCCGACCCGCGGCGGCGCAAGGGTGACACCAGTGCCGAGATCCCGGGCCTCGAGTTCGCCGGTGTGGTCGAGTCGGTGGGGTCCCGGGTGACGCGGTGGACGCCCGGTGACGCCGTCATGGGCATCGAGGCCGGAGGTGGTCAGGCGGAGTTGATCTGCGTGCACGAGCGCCAAGTGGCTCCGGTGCCGTCCACGGTGGCCCTCGCCGACGCCGGTGCCATACCCGAGGTGTTTCTCACCGCATGGGATGCACTCGTGGTGCAGGGAGGCCTCACCTCGGGGCGGTGGGCTCTGGTGCACGCTGGCGCCTCGGGGGTGGGCACCGCGGGCATCCAGTTGGTTCGGGCCATCGGCGCCCGAGTGGCGGTGACCTGTTCGACGGGCAAGATGCAGGCGTGTCGTGATCTCGGTGCGCACCTGGTGCTGGAACGATCGCCACATGACTGGGCCACAGAGGCCCTCGAGGCGGTTCCGGGTGGCTTCGACGTGGTGCTCGACGTCATCGGCGGCGATGAGGTGAACCGAAATCTCCGCGTCGTGGCCCAGCAGGGCGCCGTGGTCCAGGTGGGGTTGATGGGCGGTGGCGCCACGCCGGTCGAGGTGGGTCTGCTCATGGCCAAGCGCAGCCGTTGGATCGGTACCACGCTGCGTAACCGTCCCTTGGAGCAGAAGATCGCGCTGACCCAGCGGTTCAGCACCGAGGTGGTGCCTCTGTTCGAACAGGGGTCACTACGCCCGGTGATCGACAGCCGGTTCGCGCTCGACGACATCATCGAGGCTCATCGACACATGGCCGCCAACGCCAACATCGGCAAGATCGTGCTCGAGGTGACGTCGGCGGCCTGAGTGGCCGCTGCCGTGAGGGATCAGCGGTTGGCCAGCGCCACGTAGTCGCGGGTCTCGGGACCCACGTACCACTGGCGGGGGCGGCTGATCTTCTGATCCTTGTCGTCGAGCAGTTCACACCAGTGCGCCAACCAGCCGGCGGTGCGGGGGATGGCGAACAGCACGGTGAACATCTCCACGGGGAAACCCATGGCCTGGTAGATGAGGCCCGAGTAGAAGTCGACGTTGGGGTAGAGGCGGCGCGACGTGAAGTACTCGTCGCTGAGCGCCACTTCCTCGAGTTTCAGTGCGATGTCCAGCAACGGGTTCACACCCGTCACCTCGAACACGTCGTAGGCGGCCTTCTTGATGATGGCGGCGCGGGGGTCGTAGTTCTTGTACACCCGGTGGCCGAAGCCCATGAGGCGACCCTTGCCGGCCTTCACATCGGCGATGAACGCCTCGACGTTGTCGATGGAGCCGATGTCGGTGAGCATGCGCACCACGGCCTCGTTGGCGCCGCCGTGCAGTGGGCCGTACAGTGCCGAGGCGGCAGCAGCCGCCGCCGAATACGGATCGGCCTGGCTGGAGCCCACCACGCGCATGGCGGTGGTGCCGCAGTTCTGCTCGTGATCAGCGTGCAGGATGAACAGCAGGTCCATGGCCCGCTCGAGGGCGGGGTGCACCTCGTAGTCGCCCACCTTCCACATCATGTTGAGGAAGTTGGCGGCGTACGACAGATCGTTGTCGGGGTAGTTGAACGGCAGGCCCACCGAGAAGCGGTAGCACATGGCGGCCACGGTGGGGGTCTTGGCGATGAGGCGCAGCACCTGCTTGCGGCGGCTGTCGAGATCGAAGATGTCCTTGGCGTCGGTGTAGAAGGTGCCGAGGGCGCCCATGGCCGACACGAACATGCCCATGGGGTGGGCGTCGTAGTGGAACCCGTCCACGAAGCGCTGGGCAACTCACCGTGCAGCAGGAGGTACGCGACTTCGAGGAAGGTCGACTTCTCGGCCAACTGCTCGATGGGGTAGCCGCGGTAACGAAGGATGCCTTGGTCTCCGTCGAGGAACGTGATCGCCGAACGGCAAGCAGCGGTGGACAGGTACGCCGGGTCGTACATGCGCAGATCGGGGTCGAGTTCCCGCAACGCCGCCGAAGGGAACACCCCGTCGGTGATGGGTACCGTGACCTGCTTACCGGTGCGGTCGTCGATGATCGTGATGGTGTCGGGCACCTTGCTCGTCCCCTTCGTGTCGTGGATCGGTTGCCTTCGGTGTCGGTAGACGCCTGGGGCGTGTGGTCGAGGCTTCCTCCTCGCCCCGGCGAGGATAGATCAGGCCACCTGTGCGGTTCCTAGCCGCAGCGCGTACGTCACCGGGCCGTCACAGGGGAGTGTTGTCGTGTTTGCGTCCGGGCAGGCGTTCGCGCTTGTCGGCCAGAGCCTCCAGAGCAGCGGCGATCTCGGCCCGGGTGTCGGCGGGGTCGATGACGGCGTCGACGAAGCCACGCTCGGCCGCCACATAGGGGTTGAGCAGGCGTTCGCTGTAGTCGGCCTCGAACGCCGCCCGTTCCTCGGGGGTGGCTCGACGCTGGAGAATGGCAGCGGCCTGACCGGCGCCCATGACGGCGAGTTCAGCCCAAGGCCAGGCCAGGCACAGGTCGTTGCCCATGCGTTTTGAGTCCATCACGATGTAGGCACCGCCGTAGCTCTTGCGCAGGATCACGCAGATGCGCGGCACCGTGGCCCGGCCGTAGGCGAAGACGAGTTGGGCCCCGTGGCGAATCATGCCCCGCCACTCGAGGTCCTTGCCCGGGTAGAAGCCGGGGGTATCCACGAGGGTGACCAAGGGCAGGTTGAAGGCGTCGCAGAACGCCACGAAGCGGGCGGCCTTCTGCGAGGCGGGAATGTCGAGCGTGCCAGCGAGGGCCATGGGCTGATTGGCCACCACACCGACCGGACGTCCACCGATGGTGGTGAATGCGGTGACCACGTTGGTCGCCCAACGGCTGCGTACCTCCAGAAGGTCACCGTCGTCGGCGAGGATGGCGATGATCTGGCGAACGTCGTAACTGCCGGTGGACGAGGCGGGGATGAGGGTGCCCGCCTCGGGGGTCGGCCGGTCGCCGGGATCGTCGGTGGGCCATTCCGGTGGCACTTCGTCGGCGTTGGCGGGGAGGTAGGCGAGCAAGGCCTCGGCGGCTTCCAGGGCGCTGTCGAGGTCGGGTGTCACCAGGGAGGCAGCCCCACTGGTGCGCGCATGAATGGCCGCACCGCCCAACTCGTCGGCATCCACGGGAACACCGGTGAACTCGGTCACCATGGTGGGTCCCGATACGAAGGCGTAGGACGCCTCGGTCATGATCACGAAGTCGGCCAGGCCGAGCAGCAATGCGGGACCCGACACGGCCGGTCCGTCCACCACGAAGATGGTGGGGACGCGTCCTGAGCACCGGGTGAGCGCCTGAGCGGCGAGGCCCCATCCGTGCAGTGCGGCGATGCCCTCCACGATGTCGGCACCGGAACTGCCCAGCACCGCCACCAACGGCACGCCGGCTTGGGCGGCGGTGTCAGCGGCCGTGGCGATGACCGCCGAGGCGTCCGAGGACAGTGCCCCACGACGCACGGTGGCGTCGACGTCGAGCCACACGATGTCGCGTCCGGCGAACTGCCGCACCTCGGCCCGAGCGGCGCCGGGGCGGCGATGTTGCAGTGGTATGGGCACGCTCACGCCCCTCGACACTAGGTGATGAGGATCAGTTGCGTTCAGTGCCCCGTAGGGGGCCTTCGGCGGCGTCGGGGTGCACCCCGGGTTGACGAGCGCCGCGTGTGGCGACGAGTTCTCTCGTGATGGCGCGTGCTGCTCGTGTGGCGGCGTTGGTGCGAGGCCGGCGCCGTTGTGCCCATCCCACGACTCGCCGCGGGAGGCCGTGGACACGGACGAGGCGAAACTCGCCGCGCAACCACCCCGGCACCGCCGTGGCGGGAACGATGGCGGGGCCGTAGCCGTCGAAGGCGAGCGACGTGAGCAGTCGCACGCCGTCGATCTCGGCCTGCACTCGCAACACGACGTTCTGGTTGGCCGCCGCACGGTCGACCACCCGACGCAGGGACGTACCGGTAGGGGGCAGCAGGAGGGGATGGTGCGCTAGTTCGCTGAGCAGCAGTTCGTCCCGGTCGGCCAAGGCGTGCTGGTTGTGGGTGAGCAGCATCAGGTCTTCGGCGAACAGTGGCTCCACCTCGATCTCGGGATCGTCGATGGGGAGGTGGACCACGGCGGCGTCGATCTGACGACTGACCAGCATGGGCAGCAACGACGATGTGCTGCCCTCGTGCACGATGGCCCGAACCCCGGGGTGGGCTCGTTGCATGGCCCCAAGCACCTGGGGCATGAGCCAACGGGCGGTGGTGCCGATGACTCCGAGGCGTGTCTGGCCCGAGACATGGTCCTGATCCGATGCCAGGTCCCCGGGGATGTCGTCGAGTTCACGCATGACCCGACGGGCACGTTCCACCACGATGGCTCCAGCGGGCGTGAGTTCGCCCCCTTGGCGGTCCACCAACGTCTGGCCCAACTCGCGTTCCAGGCGTGCGATATGCGTGGAGACGTTCGACTGCACCGTGTAAAGGGCCCTCGCCGCTGCCGAGAACGATCCGTGATCGGCAATGGCCACCAATGCGGCGAGTTGGCGGAGATCCATCTCTAGAAATGATACCGAGGATCGGTGCCTACGACTTGATAGATCCCAAACGAACGTGCATACTTTCACTTGTTCGGTGTGACTCACTCATCCCCCCAAGGGTGAGATCACTCGATGCGAGGGATCGTCCCCCCACGATCACCTCGCCAGAGAGTCCAGTACACGGTTCCCCCAGCCGTGGGACTCAGGTTGAGAGGCCCCGCTTCCCCCAAGCGGGGCCTTTCCCGTTCCCGGCCCCGACGTCGTGGGTCTAGCCTCACGCCATGTCACCACGCGTCGCCGCCGTGTTCGACCTCGACCGCACCCTGGTCCTGGGAGCATCGGGGCCCGTGTTCGCACGAGCACTGCGTTCTGCAGGCTTGGCGGGGGCGCCGGTCCCCGGTGAACAGATGTTGTTCGGTCTGTTCAATGCCTTGGGGGAGAACCTTCCGTCCATGGTGCTGGCTCGACAGGCCGTGACCCTCGCCAAGGGACGATCGGCCGAAGCCGTGCGCTTGGCCGCCCAAGGCGCCGTCGATGAACTGCTGGCTCTCGTACCACCCTTCGCCCTTGCCGCCATTGCCGAACACCGCGAGCGAGGTGAGTTGTTGGCCTTGGCCACCACCACACCGCACGATCTGGTCACCCCGTTCGCCGAGCGCCTCGGCTTCGATGCGGTGATCGCCACTCGCTATCGCGTGGCCTCCGACGGCACCTACGACGGCACCTTGGACGGGTCTTTCGTGTGGAGCGCAGGCAAGCTGAGCGCCGTTCAACGTTGGGCCTCGCAGGCCGGCGTCGACCTCACCCAGAGTTGGGCCTACAGCGACAGCATCTACGACGCGCCGTTGCTGTCGGCGGTGGGGCATCCCGTGGCGGTGAACCCCGACCCTCGCCTCGCTGTGCTGGCGGCCACGCGACGATGGCCCATACGTCATTTCGACGTGCCCGCCGGGGTGGCCAAGGTGCCGGTGGTGGGCCTCGAGGTGCAACGTCTCCTGCTCACCCTGGCCCGACCCGAGTTCTTCCCCTATGCCCGCTTCGATATCGAGGGCGTGGAGCGGTTGCCCTTGGAGGGGCCGGCGTTGGTGTGTGCGAACCACCGCAGTTACTTCGATGTGGCCGCCATGGCGTTGCTGTTCGCCAGGGTGGGCCGTCCGGTGCGATTCCTCGGGAAGAAAGAGGTGTTCGACGCACCCATCGTGGGGCAACTGGCCAACGCGCTGGGCGGAATCCGAGTGGAACGGGGGACTGGCAGCGACGAACCACTCGAGGCGGCACTGGCAGCACTCGCAGCCGGTGAACTGGTCGCCATGATGCCCCAGGGGACCATCCCGCGAGGTCGGGCGTTCTTCGACCCTGAACTTCGCGGTCGATGGGGCGCAGCACGCCTGGCGGCCCGAGCCGAGGTGCCCGTGATCCCCGTGGGGCTGTGGGGTACCGAACGGGTGTGGCCCCGCTCGGCGCGACTGCCCAACCTGTTGAACCTCGCCTCACCCCCCGAGGTGCGAATCAGGGTAGGCGAGGCCCTTCGCCTCGAGTCGGGTGACGTCGATGCCGACACGACTCGCCTCATGGAGAGTATTCGGTCGTTGCTTCCCGACGAGGCGCAGCAGTGGCGCGAACCCACCGACGCCGAACTCGCTGCCAGCCTGCCTCCAGGCGCAGGGAAACGAGTCGTCGACGAGGCCCACGAGCAACGGCGTAGGCCGGGCACCGACTGACCTGCTAGACACGCCGACGGTGTCAAGTCTCACCGTCCGGCCATCCCCCGTTCACCCTTCGTTCACCCCATGGATGCGCGCGGCCTTGGTGGCGTTGCTCATCTACGCCTTCCTCGTGGGCGTGGCGTCGCTCGAGACCGGTATCAAGGTGTTGGGGGCCGACACCCAGGAACGACTGTTCTCCACCGTGTCCAACCCTTTGGCTGGTCTCTTCGTTGGCATCCTTGCCACCGTGCTGGTGCAGTCGTCGAGTGCCAGCACCTCCATCATCGTCGGACTGGTGGCCTCGGGAGCGGTGTCGCTGGATGCGGCCGTCCCCATGATCATGGGTGCCAACATCGGCACCACCGTCACCAACACCCTGGTGTCGCTGGGCCATGTGCGTCAGACCCGCGAGTTCGAACGCGCCTTCGCCGCGGCCACGGTGCACGACTTCTTCAACGTGTTCGCCGTGGCGGTGCTCCTTCCCCTCGAGTTGGCCACCGGCATGCTGTCCAAGGCTGCGACCTGGGCCAGCGAACGACTGGTCGGGTCGTCGGGGAGTTCGTGGAAGAGTCCCATCAAGTCCTGGGTGAACTGGCCCGTCGATCGCCTCCGTGACATGGTCGAGTGGGTGAGTACCGCCACGGGTTACGTGTCGGTGGCTCTGGTCAGCCTGGGCCTGGTGATCATCCTCACCTCGCTCACGTTCATCACCAAGAACATGCGGCGCCTGGTAGCCGACCGGGTGGAACGGTCGTTGAACACCATGCTCGGCCGGGGCGGGGGCGCGTTGGCGATGCTGCTGGGCCTCGTGGTCACCATCGCCGTTCAGTCCTCCAGCATCACCACGGCGATTCTGGTGCCCCTGGCAGCATCGGGGGTGCTGTCGCTGCGCAATGCCTATCCGGTGACGTTGGGTGCCAACGTGGGCACCACCGTCACTGCCGTGCTGGCGGCCATGGCCGCCAGTCGAACCGACGCCCTCACCATCGCCTTCGTCCACACACTGTTCAACGTGACGGGCATCGTGCTGCTGTACCCCGTCCCCGCCTTGCGAGATTTGCCCATCAGGGCCGCTGAAGCCTTGGCCCGACTGGCTGCGCATCGCCGCCGTTGGGCCCTGGTCTACGTGGTCACCATGTTCCTGGTGGTGCCCGTCCTGGGTGTCATCGTGCTCAACTGAGCACTCGACAGAAAGGCCCGATCATGGTGTTGTCGTTCTTCAAGCGAGGTGATGGCGGCATGGCGCGGATCACGGGCCAGATCGTGGCCATGGTGACCGATGCACAACACTCGTTCGAGGTGGCCACGGCCAGTGTGCTGAGCCCGACCGAGGTATCCGCAGCAGCGGACGACATCGCCGCCACCGACCGCCGCATCAACGCCACCGAACACGCCATTCGCCGTGAACTCATCGTGCACACCAGTGTGCACGGTGTTGCCGACATAGGCCTGGTGCTGGGTATGTCGCTGCTGGTCAAAAAGATCGAACGCATCGGCGACCAGGCGAAGAACATCATGGACCTGGCCCTCGAGGGAGTGTCGCTGGCCGACGCCGCCGATGTCGAGTCGTTCCGGGACGCGCAGCGCGCCATCTCCACACTCTTCCACGACGTCGCGGCGTTGGTCGCCGAGCCCGAACTCGCACGGGCCGACGACATCCGTCATCGGGCCGACGAGCAACGCCGGTATCACGAGCGCTGTCTGCGCCAGTTGCTGCACGCAGATGAACCTGGCCACTGGGCGGTCCCGCGGGCGGTGCTGCACCGCTACCTCAAGCGCATCGTGGCCAACCTCGAAGGGGTGGCACTCACGATCACCGACCCCGATCGGGACTTGCCCGACGGGGTCGACTGATCGGTCGGGTCAGGCCCCCTCGGCGACCTTCTGGCGCACGATGTTCAGGGCCGAGCCAGCCTTGAACCACTCGACCTGCTCATCGCTGAAGGTGTGCAGGCCCTCGAAGTCGACCGTGGAACCGTCGGGCTTCACGATCTGGCAGCGCACCGACTTGCCGGGGACCGGGGGCAGATCCAGCACATTGATCCGGTCGTCCTGCTCGATGAGGTCGTAGGTGGCCGGGTCGGCGAAGGTGAGGGGCACCAGACCCTGCTTCTTCAGGTTGGTCTCGTGAATGCGGGCGAAACTGCGGGCGAGGATGACCACGCCGCCGCGGAACCGGGGCTCCATGGCGGCGTGCTCACGGCTGGAACCCTCGCCGTAGTTGCGGTCGCCGATGGCCACCCACCGAATGCCGGCCTCGCTGTAGCGCTTGGCGATCTCGGGGTAACTGCGGGTACCGCCATCGGTGATGTCCACACCCTCGCCTGTGGCACCGGTGAAGGCATTGATGGCACCGAGGAACAGGTTGCCCGAGATGTTCTCGAGGTGACCGCGGTAGGTGAGCCATTTGCCCGCCGCCGAGATGTGGTCGGTGGTGCACTTGCCCTGGGCCTTCATGAGGATGGGCAAGCCCAGATAGTCCTGGCCGTCCCAGGCCGTGAACGGCTCGAGCAGTTGCAGGCGGTCGCTGGTGGGGCTGACCTTCACCTCGATACCCGAACCATCGGCCGGAGGGGCCGTGAAAGTGTTGGAGCCGGGGTCGTAACCCTGCGCTGGCAGCACTTCGCCCACCGGCGGCTCCAGGCGGACCTCGGTGCCGTCGGGTGCCAGCAACACGTCGGTGGTCGGGTCGAAGTCCAGGCGGCCGGCGAGGGCCAGTGCCATCACCGTGTCGGGCGAGGTCACGAAACTGAGCGTGTTCGCCGAACCGTCGTTGCGCTTGGGGAAGTTCCGGTTGAAGGAGTTCACGATCGAGTTGGGGCGATCGGTCACCTCTTTGGAGCGCTCCCACTGGCCGATGCACGGGCCGCAGGCATTGGCCAGCACCGTGGCACCCACCGCCTCGAGATCGGCCAACAGACCATCCCGTTCGATGGTGGCGCGGATCTGCTCGGAACCTGGCGTGATGAGCAGTTCGGTCTTGGCTCGCAGGCCAGCGGCTGCCGCCTGACGGGCGATCGACGCGGCGCGGGTGATGTCCTCGTAGGAAGAGTTGGTGCACGAACCGATGAGCGCAGCGGAGATGTCGAGGGGCCAGTCGTTGGCTTGGGCCGCTCCGCCGAGGTCACGGCCGACCTTGTGGGCGCGGTCGGGCGAGTGAGGGCCGTTGATCAACGGCTTCAACTGGTCGAGGTCGATCTCGATGACCTGGTCGTAGTGGGCGCCGTCGTCGGGACGCAGGTGCGCCGCCACGGTGTCGGCGGCTGCTGCGATGTCGGAGCGACCGGTTGCCCGCAGGTACTGCGCCATGTGCTCGTCGTAGCCGAACAGCGACGTCGTGGCGCCGATCTCGGCTCCCATGTTGCAGATGGTCGCCTTGCCGGTGGCCGAGATGCTGTCGGCACCGGGCCCGAAGTACTCGACGATGGCACCCGTGCCGCCCTCGACGGTGAGCACCCGGGCCACCTCGAGGATCACGTCCTTGGGGCTGGACCAACCGCTGAGGCGTCCGGTGAGGCGTACGCCGATGACCTTGGGCCAGCGGACGTTGAAGGGGA
>CAYMUC010000050.1:0-19365 GCA_964393535.1 uncultured Ilumatobacteraceae bacterium
GTGGACGATCTGCGATCGGTGACACGCAGTTGCCTCGAGGCGCCCTATCACTTTCTCAAGGCGGTACTGGCCCCCATGATCGAACGCCAGGCCGGTCAGGTGCTGGTGATCACCAGTGCCGCGGGTGCCCGCCCCACACCGGGTGCACCGCTGTACTCGTCGGTGCGTGCCGGGGCGAACATGCTGGTGGCCAACGTCGCTGACGAGGTGGCACGCCACGGGGTCCAGGTGAACGCAGTCGGTACCAACTTCATGGACTTCCCCGAGTTTCTGCGCGCCAGTGGGGCCCATGACCCCCAGGTTCGGGCCAAGATCGAAGCACAGGTCCCGATGCGGCGCCTAGGAACGATGGCCGAGTTCGCCTCGTTCTGCATGCCATTCGTGGACGGCAGCAGTCGGTTCACCACGGGCCAGTTCGTGGCCTACGCCGGTGGATGGGCCTGACCGTGTCACACCGCTGTACTGATCGCGCGTTCTGGTGATGTGCCTCCTATGACCTCGTCGCCCCGCCCCGTCCTGACCGCCCGCTACACCGCTGCGCTGGACTACGCCCGCGTCCTCCATGCAGGTGACATCCGCAAGGGCACCACCATCCCCTACTTCGCCCACCTCATGTCGGTATCGGCACTGGTACTGGAGCACGGGGGCAGCGAAGATCAGGCCATCGCGGCGCTGTTGCACGACGCCGCCGAGGATCACGGCGGTGAGAGCATGCTCGATGCCGTGAGGGCCGAGTTCGGTGACACCGTGGCTGCCATCGTGCGGTCCTGTTCGGACAGCTTGGTCGAGGACCGCTCGAACAAGGCGCCGTGGCGTGAACGCAAGCAGAGCTATCTGGCACATATTGCGGACATGTCCGCCGATGCTGCACTCGTGTCGGCAGCCGACAAGGTGCACAACGCCCGTGCCGTGCTTGCCGACTACCGACGCCATGGCGACGAGTTGTGGACCCGCTTCAACCGGGACGCCGGCTGTGCCGGGGTGTGTTGGTACTACGGCGGCCTGGCACGGGAATTCCAGGCGCTCCTCGGGCACCCTGATGCGGGCGAAGATGCCCGGGCTCTGGCCACCGAACTCAGCCGCACGGTCGAGGCGTTGCACGCCGAGGTGAGGCGCAGCGGTGATCATCCCGAACTCGACGAACAGATGCGGAGTTTCGACGCGACCTAGCGTCGGAAGCGATTGCCCGATCGGTCATCTTCGTGTGGGTGGGGGTGCCCTTCTGGGCAGTTCGACCCTATGGTCGGGTCATGGCGTCACTCAGCGATACCGGGTGGGACCGATGGCGGGATCTCGTCGCCATCGGCCTTGTGGCGGGCGATGTGAGTCCTGCGACCATTGCTCGATGTTCGGGAGTCTCCAGGCTCGAGGTGCTCGAGGCGTTCGCGCAGGCACGTGAATTCGGAGTCATGGACGAGGACGGAAAGGTGCAGCCGGGCGAGGCGACCCGACTGGTGGCCGATCTGGCCATCGACGTGGTGTCGCATGTCCACACCGAGATGGCGCGCCACTACCTCTCATCGGGACGGGAGGGTCTCGAGCGAGCGATCGCTCATGCACGCCAGGTCACCAGTGCAGCCGATACCGAGGCCATCGTGGCGTTGTGCGATCACAGTGGCGAGGTGAACCTGTCGTTGGGCGACTACCGCTTGGCTCGTCGTCTGTTCGAGGTCGCCGACGACTTGGATCTGGTGGGCAGCGACGAACTTCGTGGACGTCGGCTGCTCTTGCTGGCTGCTGCAGTCGATGGCGAAGGTGATGTGCTGGCAGCGCGCAAGCTGCTGGTCCATGCAGGTGCTGCGGGCGAACGATCGGGTGACATCGACCTGGTGGTGGAGGCAGCGGTACGCCACGCCCTCCCCACCGATTGGTACGCCGGGGATCATCAGTCCTTGGTGATGCTGCAACGTGCGGCGGCCCAAGACCTGTCTCCTGATCAGTCCGTGAAGGTCATGGCTGCTCGGGGTGTGGCCGAGATGCGTATTCCGGTGCTGCCCGAGCGTGGTCAGCAATTGGCGTGGATCACTCGCCCCGAGGTGGCGCAGCCGTTGACCGAACAAGCACTCGCCGAATCGGAGGGGTTGTCGGCCGAGGCCCGTGCCATGGCGCTGCTGGCCTGGCGTGCCACTCACCGAAGTCCCCGATATCTGGCGCAACGCCAGGCGGTCACGAAGGAACTGCTGACGTTGGGCCAGGAGCTCAGACGGCCGGCGCTCCAGGTAGATGCGGCGGTGTATCTGGCCGTCGACGCCGTCGAGTCGGCCGATCGTCAGTTGTTCGACAAAGCCCTGGGTGTGGCGAGGTGGGTGGCCGAGAGTGAAGGCAGTGCACGCCTGCTGTGGCGTGCACACACACTCGCCGCCGGTGGCGCGTTCCTCGATGGTGAGAGCGACAGCGTCACCGACCTCGCTCGCCGCGCCGAGGAGTCGGGACAACTGGTGAACGCACCAGGCTGGCTGGCGGGGAAGATGTTCTTCCTCGCTCAGAGGGTGATCACCAGCGACGATCCCGAGCAGATGAGCCATCTGCTGTTCGACGAGTCGCAGGCAGGCATGAACAACCCGTTGGCGTTGTCGGGTATCGCCTATTGCTTTGCGCGCTGTGATCAGCATGCTGTGGCCCATCGCTACGCGCGCAAAGCCCTTCGTCAACTCGACTTCGAGAGCAGCCCATTGCTGCTGCTCACCCGAGTGAGTGCGGTGGCGTTGGAGTTGGACGACCTGGAACTTCGGCGCGAGTTGCTCGAGTTGATGGAGCCGTGGCTGGAACACGTTTCGGTGGACAGCAGTGCCTGGTGGTGCGACGGTCCGGTCTCGCTGTGGGCGGCTCTGCTCGAGGAGTCTCTCGGCGAGATCCACGCTGCACGTGAGCACGCCGAGATGGCGCATGGTGCGGTGAACCGCCTCCACGACGTGCGATCACGGCGGCGGTTGAGGACCCTCATGAAGCGTCTGTCGACCGCTGATGGAACGCACGTCGAGCCGCCGCTGTCGTCACGGGAACTCGACGTGTTGCGGATGCTCAGTAGCGGCGCCACCAACGCTCAGATCGCCGATGCATTGAACTACAGCGTGTCGACGGTGCGGAACGACACGGTGTCGATCTATCGCAAGCTCGAGGTGAACGGACGGGCCGAGGCGGTGGCGAAGGCGGTGTCGTTGGGGCTGTTGAGCGTGGACACGCCGGCGTGACTGGGGTGGCACCTTGCCGATACTCGAAGACGCGCGTCGTGGTGTTGCTCGGAGCCGACGTCAGTCCAGGCGGCGCCGGGAACTGATGACGCCGGTGTTGAAGCCGGCGAGGTGCAGACCACCATGGAACCGGGCGTGCTCGATCTTCACGCACCGGTTCATGACCACGTTGAGACCTACGTCGTGACCGCGCTGGGCCACGACGGCATCCGTGAGACCGAGCTGTAGCCACAGGGTGCGGGCACCGACGGCGATCGCTTCGTCGAGGACACCGGGCAGGTCCGCCGGCTTGCGGAAGACGTCGACGAGATCCGGTGCCTCGGGCAGTGCGTCCAGGCTCGGGTAGGCGGTGTGTCCCAGCACGGTGGTGGCGGCCGGGTTCACGAACCACACGCGGTAGTCACTGCTGGCGAGGAGGTAGGTCCCCACGAAGTAACTGGCTCGGGAAGGATTGTCGGAGGCACCCACGATGGCGATGGACCGGGTGGCTCGCAAGATGGCCAGACGCTCCACCGCTGACGGCTCTGTCCAGGTCATGAGCGTGCCCCCGTCGCTTTCGTCAACGCCTGGTCGAGGTCCCACAGCACATCCTCGACATCTTCCAGTCCCACGCTGATACGAATGAGATCGTCGGGCACGCCGGCCGCCACCAGTTGCTCGGCGCTGAGTTGTTGGTGGGTGGTGCTGGCGGGATGGATGACCAGGGTGCGGGCGTCGCCGATGTTGGCGAGGTGGCTGCATAACTGCACCGCTCCGATGAAGCCCTCGCCCGCCGAACGCCCACCGCGGATACCGAAGGAGAACACGGCACCCGGCCCCATTGGTGTGTAGCGCCGGGCGAGGTCGTGGTGGGGGTGGCTGGGGAGGCCGGCGTACGACACCCAGGTCACACGGTCATCGGCCTCGAGCCAGGCCGCCACGCGCCTGGCATTGGCCACGTGCTCCTCCATGCGCTGGGGCAGGGTTTCGATGCCCTGCAACAGCAGGAACGCACTGTGGGGAGCCAGCGAGGGTCCGATGTCACGCAATTGCTCGACCCGCAACTTGGTGAGAAACCCGTACTCCCCGAAATTGCCCCACCACGTGACGCCGCCGTAGGCGGGCACCGGTTCGGTCATGGTGGGGAATCGACCGTTACCCCAGTCGAAGGTCCCCGCATCGACCACCACACCGCCCAGCGTCGTGCCATGACCGCCGAGGAACTTCGTGGCGGAGTGGATCACGATGTCGGCGCCGTGTTCGATGGGCCGGCACAGGTACGGGGTGACGGTGGTGGCGTCCACGACCAAGGGAATGCCGGCACCGTGCGCGACCTCGGCCAGCGCGGCGATGTCGGCCACAGCACACGACGGGTTCGACACTGCCTCGCAGAACACGAGCTTGGTCTCGGGGCGCAGGGCATCTGCCACGCGTTGGGGATCATCGGCGTTCACGAAGGTGGTGTCCACGCCGAAGCGGCGCAGCGTCACATCCAGCTGCGTGACCGTGCCGCCATAGAGCGCCGAGGACGACACGATGTGGTCCCCGGCTCCGGCGAGAGCCGCAAAGGTGAGGAACTCGGCAGCTTGACCACTGCTGGTGGCCACGGCCCCGAGGCCTCCCTCCAGAGAGGCGATCCGTTCCTCGAGAGCCGCCACCGTGGGGTTGCCGATACGGGAGTAGATGTTGCCGTACTTCTGCAACGCGAACAGCGTGGCGGCGTCGTGTGCATTCTCGAACACGAAGCTCGTGGTCTGGTAGATGGGCACTGCACGGGCACCGGTCGTGGGGTCGGGCTGACCCCCGGCGTGCAGCGCTCGGGTTCGGAATCCCCAAGTCCTGTCGGTCATCTCACACCCACCTCAGCACTCGGCGTTCCACCAGCGACAGCACCAGGTCGGTGAGCTTGCCCAACACGGCCAGCAGGATGATCGACAGGATGAGGATGTCGGTGCGAAGCACGTTCTGGCTGTCGATGAGCAGGAAACCCAGTCCCTTGGAACTGGCGATCAACTCGGCGGCCACCACGAACAGCCATGCCTGTGCCATGCCCAGGCGCAGGCCCGAGGCGATGGTGGGGGAGGCAGCGGGCAGCAGCACCCCGGTCACGAGCGAGGGGCCGCGTAGGCCGTAGGCGCGACCGACCTCGATCAGTTTCCGGTCGGCGTGGGCGAAACCCGCTGCCACGGTGGTGAACACAGGGAAGAAGGCACCGATGGCGATGAGGGTGATCTTGGGGCTTTCGTAGATGCCCATCCACAGCACCAGCAGCGGAACCCACGCCAGTGAGGGCACGGCGCGCAGCGACTGGATGAAGGGCGACAGCAAGCGACTGGCCGCGCGGCTAAGACCGACGAGCGAACCGATGACCAAGCCGATGGATGCACCGATGACGAAGCCGATGAGGACGCGTTGCAGGGTGATGGCGATGTGGGTCCACAACATGCCGCGGTCGATCAGTTCCTGGGCGGCGTCGACGACCGAGGCAGGCGTGGGCAGTTGGCTGCGCGAGAACGATCCGTTGGTGGAAGCCCAGTGCCACAGGCCCAGCAACAGTGCCGGCAGCACCAGTCCGGTCGACGCGCCGAGCAGTCGCCCCGACAATCGCCGACCGGCGGGCGTCGGCTCGGCGACCTCGTCCAACACGGGTGACGGCCCAGTTGTCGCACTCGCGTGGTTCTGGCGATCCAGGTCGAACACGGCGGTCATGAGGTCACCTTCTGTGCGATGGTCGTGTCGTACAACGTGTCCAGAGCGGCCCGAGCCTCTTCCTCCGAGCGCACCTGTCCCTCGGCCACGAACACGGGGAGGATCACCTCGAGCACCGCCCGCTGCGCATCGCCGGGCACCAGCGACACATCGATGGTCGTGCGCTCCAACAACACCGTGCGAGCCACCCCTGGGTCCAGGGACGCTTCTCGCGCCAACAGTTCAGCCGCAGCGTCGGGATTGGCGAGGATCCATGCCCGGGCGGCCTCGTAGCACTCGAGCACGGTCTCCACCAGGTTGGGTGACGTCGCGAGGAAGTCCTCGCGGGTGTTCAGCACGCCGTAGGAGTTGAAGGCGATGTTGCGGTAGATCAACTGCACCCCGTCGTTCAGTTCGGCGGCGGCCATGATCGGGTCCAACCCTGCCCACGCCTGCACATCGCCACGGGCCAAGGCCGCCTGACCGTCGGCGTGCTGAAGGTTGATGATCTCGACGTCTGCCTGGTTCAGCCCAGCCTCGTTCAACGCCTGCAGCAAGAAGAAGTACGGATCGGTGCCCTTGGTGGCGGCGATCTTGGCGCCCTTCAGGTCGGCGACACTCGTGATGGGCGAGTCGGCCGGCACCACCACGGCCGCCCAGTTGGGCTGCGAGAACACGCCGATGGTCTTCATGGCACTGCCATTGGCGCGCCCCAGCAAGGCGGCGGCACCGGCCGAGGAGCCGATGTCGATGACCTCGGCGTTCAGGTTCTCGTTCGACTTGTTGCTCCCAGCGGACAGCACCCACTCGACGGTGAGATTGTTGGGTTCACCTTCCAGGCAGCGTTGATCGCGCACGACCAGGCTGAGGGGGTTCCAGTAGGCGTAGTCCAGTCGCAGGGTCGACCCCGACGAATCCGAGCCTTCGCCGCCGGCGCAGGCGGCGAGGCCACCGACGGCTGCGAGTGCGACAGCGATACCGAAAGTGCGAGAAGCGCGCATGACATTCCTTGTGTGGTCCACAGGCGGGGGGTTGGCGTTCAGACGTCGATGCCGAAGCGGCGCAGGAGTGTCTGACGAAGTGGGAGCAGCGCGGGGTCGCCGCGGTGACGAGGTCGTTCGACGGCGACGTCGAGTTCCTCGACGACGCCCTGACCGCGGTGGCCGAGCACCACGATGCGGTCCGCCAGATACACGGCCTCTTCGACATCGTGGGTGACGAGCAGCACCGTGGCTCCGGTGCGGTTCACGACGTCGACCAGCAGGTCCTGCATGGTGAGGCGTGTGAGGGCGTCCAGTGCGGCGAAGGGTTCGTCCAGCAACAGCACGCCCGGGTGACCGATGAGTGCACGGGCTAGTGCGGCGCGCTGCGCCATGCCACCCGAGATCTCCTTGGGCAGGTGTCGCTCGAAGCCCGCCAGGCCGACCAACCCGAGCCACTCGGCGACCTCTTGGTCCTGGCCGCGACCTCGGGCACCCAGGCGCACGTTGGAGGCCACGGTCCGCCACGGCAGGAGGCGAGGTTCCTGGAACACGATGGCGCAGCGCGGGTCGATCCCGGTGACGGGATGGTCGTCGACACACACCCGGCCACTGGTGGGCTGGTCCAGTCCGGCCACCAGTCGCAGCAGGGTGGACTTGCCGCACCCACTGGGGCCCAATAACGCCACGATCTCACCCGGCGTCAGATCCAGCGACACGTTGGCAAGCACGTCGATGCGATGGCGACCACGTCCAAACGACTTCGACACGGCGCGCAACTGCACCGGTGCCGGTGCCAGGCGGGCGTCGAGTTGCGATGACGGGGTGATGCTCATGGAGTCCTCGTGGTCGTGGCGGGGGTGACCGGCCGACGTGGACGGTAACACCCAAAAGCCGATCGGAAAAGTCGTATTTAGGAATCCCGTCTCGGCTCCGCCTACGATCCGCACCGCAACTGGTCACGGGACGCTGTGGGGGTTCACGTAATGACATCGGTGGCCGAACAACTGAGACCCATGATCGATGTGCTGTTGGGCACCCCCACGCCGTTGCGCATTCGGTTCTGGGACGGCAGCACCATGGGGCCCGTCGATGGTCCGGGAACACTGTCGCTGACCTCACCGCTGGCCATTCGCCGCATTCTGTGGGCACCGGGTGAACTGGGCCTGGGCCGGGCCTACGTGGCCGGCGACATCGACTTCGAGGGCGACGTCATCGAAGTGATGCGCGCCGTGGCCACCCAGGCGCCACGGGACACCTCACTGGTGAAGGTGGCGGGTCCGGTGATTGCTGCTGCCAAGAAGGCCGGCGCCATTGGCAAGCCACCCCCGCCCCCTGAGTGCGAGTACCAACCCAAGGGTTTGCGGGCGCACACCCTGGGGCGCGACGCCAAGGCCATCCAGCACCACTACGACGTGTCCAACCAGTTCTACGAGCTGGTGTTGGGTCCGGCCATGACGTACTCATGCGCACGGTTCGCCGAATCGTCCATGACCCTGGCCGAGGCCCAGGCATCCAAGCACGATCACATCTGTCGCAAACTCGATCTCCAGCCCGGTCAGCGTCTGCTGGACATCGGTTGCGGCTGGGGTTCCATGGTCATGCATGCGGCGACTCACTACGGAGTGAGTGCCGTTGGCATCACCATCAGCGCCGCTCAGGCGGAGCGGGCGCGCCAGCGCGTGACCGAAGCCGGTCTTGCCGATCGGGTGGAGATCCGACTGCAGGACTACCGCGATGTGGGTGGCGAGCGCTTCGACGCCGTGAGTTCCATCGGCATGTCGGAGCATGTGGGCAACGACAACCTGGACCGCTATTTCGAGATCATCCGCGGCGTGCTACCCGACCATGGCCGTCTGTTGAATCACGCCATCTCGTCGATCGGTGGTTCGAAGTTGTCGAAGAACTCCTTCGCCTATCGGTACGTGTTCCCCGATGGCGAGCTGATCGATCTTGGTCGCACCGTCGAGGCGATGCAGCGAGCCGGGTTCGAGGTGCGTGACGTGGAATCGCTGCGCGAGCACTACGCGACCACGCTTGGGCACTGGGTGCGCAACTTGGAGGCCAACTGGGACACCGCCGTGGCCATTGCCGGAACGGAGCGCGCCAGGGTGTGGCGGCTGTACATGGCGGCTTCGGCGGTGGGGTTCGCCGGTGGCGGCCTGAACATTCATCAGGTCTTGGGCGTGATCCGGGATCCCCACGGTGGAAGCGGTATGCCCCCCACGCGTCCCGTGTGACCGATCCGGGGGAGGGGTTATACTGGCCGGTATGACTCATCGTGTTGGCCCAAAAGGCCAAGTGGTCATTCCCAAGGCACTTCGCAACGAGTTGGGAATCGAGCCAGGTGACGAAGTCGATTTCTGGCTCAGCGATGATCACGTAGCGGTGCGGTTGGTCGGACGTCGTCGCCCGCTCAAGGGCCGCTATCAGGGCCTCGATCTCACCGGAGTCTTGGAAGCGGGACGAGCGGAGGATCGTCGCCGCGAGTCCATGTCATGAGAGTGGTGCTCGACTCATGGGCAGTCCTGCGGTATCTCGAGGGCGTTGAGCCGTGTGCCTCCGCGGTCTCAGAACTGTTCGACGATCAGCGGCCGCTGATGTCGTGGATCAGCCTTGGGGAAGTGTTCTACGTCCTCTCCCGGCGACTTGGTGACAGCGAGGCCGCCGAGACGGTGACGGACCTGCGACGCGAGGTCGATGCTCGCTTACCGGACGACGGGCTGGTGTTGTCGGCGGCTCGGCTGAAGGCGCAGTGGCCCCTTGCCTACGCCGACGCCTTTGCTGCAGCTCTCGCTCGTGAGGTGGACGCCGAAGTGTGGACCGGAGATCCGGAGCTGTTGAGGCTCGATGCCGCGTGGAGGTGGCGCGATATCAGGGCGTGATCCCCGAGCCCTTGACCAGGCGCAACGTCGGTAGCGTCCTCGATGTGCGTCGTCAGGAGAAGGCCGACCGGATCGGTGAGATCCTGGACGATCTGTATCCGGACCCCCCGGTGCCGCTGGATCATCACGACCCCTACACCCTGTTGGTCGCGGTGGCGTTGTCGGCTCAGACCACCGACAAGAAGGTCAACGAGGTGACGCCGCGCCTGTTCGCCGTGGCCGATACCCCCGTGAAGATGGCCCGTCTGGACCCCGAGGAGATCCGGTCGATCATCGCCGAGATCGGACTGGCGCCCACCAAGGCGCGAAACCTGCACACCATGGCCCATCAGATTCTCGATGCAGGTGGTGAGGTGCTTCCCGACTGGACGTTCCTCGAGTCGCTGGCCGGTGTGGGTCACAAGACCGCCGGGGTGGTGATGGCGCAGGCGTTCGGGGTGCCAGCCTTTCCTGTGGATACACACATTCATCGGCTGGCTGCTCGGTGGGGGTTGTCGAACGGCACCACCGTGGAGCGCACCGAACGGGACCTGAAGAAGGTGTTCCCCCGAGACACCTGGAACCGACGCCATCTCCAGATCATCTTCTTCGGCCGCGAGTACTGCCCCGCACGTGGGCACGATGCTGTTGCCTGTCCCATCTGCAGTTGGGCCGCCGTTCGGCGTCGGTCGGTGTCGTGACGGCCACGCCCGCTGCTTTTGCAGTCTGTACAGTTCAGCCTGATGGGTTCTCTGGAGATCCGACACGAGACATGGCGTGAGTTGCTGGCCATCGGCCTCGTCGCCGGTGACCTGTCGCCCGAGACCATCGCTCGTTGTGCCCAGGTGTCGCGACACGACGTGAACCAAGCCTTTGCCTTGGCGCGGTCCAGTGGCGTCCTGGGTGTGGATGACTCGATCGCTCCCGATCATGCGAGTCGTCTGGTGGACGACCTGGCCAGTGATGTCGTGTCGGGTGTCCATGCCACCATGACTCGTCACCTGCTGTCGGCTGGTCCCGACCTGTTGACCGTAGCAATGACGCACGCCCGGCAGGTGACGACGCAGAACGACGTCGAGGCGGTGGTGGCGCTGTGCGACCACTTTGGCGAGGTGAACGTGTCGCTGGGTGCCTACAGCTCCGCCCAGGTGTTGTTGGAAGTGGCGAGCGAACTGGACCTGAGCGCTGACGATGGCCGCCAGGGGCGGCGACTGCTCATGCTGGCCCGAGCCATCGACGGCGTGGGTGATGTGGTCGGGGCGCGCGCCTTGATGAAACAGGCGGTCGTTCTCGGGGAGCGAGCAGGTGATGTGTCCTTGATCGTGGATGCAGCATGCCGGCATGTTCTTCCCGCCGACTGGAATTCCGGTGATCAGGAGACGCTGGGGCTACTGCAGCGCGTGTCAACACTGCACCTCGATGAGGATCAGCAATCGCGACTGTTGGCCGCTCGGTCGCTGGCCGAGATGCGCATTCCCACTCGGATCGATCAGGGGCAGCAGGTGGCCTGGGTCACGCGTCCTGAAGTGGCGCGGCCACTTGCCGAGCGGGCTCTGGGCCAATCGGTCGATCTGTCGCCAGAAACCCGGGCCATGGCCTTGCTGGCGTGGCGCTCGGCTCACCGGGCCCCTGACTACCTGAGTCGACGTCGGGAGGTGAGCGAAGAGTTGGTCGCGCTGGCCAACACGCTTCGTAGGGCCGATCTTCAGGTAGAGGGCGCCCTGTATCTCGCCGTCGATGCCCTGGAGTCGGGAAGTCGTCCTGATTACGAGCGAGCCCTGGGCGTGATCAGGTGGGTTGCGGCGAGCGATGGCAATCCGCGGCTGCGCTGGCGAGCCGACACCCTGGCGGCCGGGGCTGCGTACCTCGATGATGAACTCGACGAGGCCGATCGACTGGTGGCCCAGGCCGACGAGATCGGCACGGCCATCGGCTCACCGCGCCTCGCCAACACGAAGGCATTCTTCGCCGCCCAGCGAGCCGTCACGCGTGACGATCACCAGTCTCTGATCAGCTTTCAGATCGACGACTCGTCGCCACTCCTGCAGAACCCGTTGACGGGTGCGGTGGTCGCCTGGTGTCTCGCCCGTTCTCGCCACGTCGACAAGGCTGAGCAACTGGTGCAGCGAGCACTCCACCACGTCGACGGAGATGCCAGCGGCCTGTTCCTGTTGACGCGACTCAGCGACGCAGCACTCGCCCTCGGCTCCGCCCGGCTCTGCGGGGATCTCGCCGAGCGCTTGGCTCCCTGGGGCAGTCACGTCTCGGTGGACAGCAACGCCTGGTGGTGCGATGGGCCGGTGGCACTGTGGTTGGCACTGCTGCACCAATGCGCCGGAAACACGGCTCCGGTGGGTGACCTGCTCGAGCAGGCAACCCTGATGGTGGATGCGCTGGGCGACGCCCGATCGAGGCGGCGACTCCGAAACCTCGAACGCGCCCGCGGCAGGACCAGCGCACAAGAACCCGACCATGAGCTCTCCTCGCGAGAGGTGCACGTGTTGCGCCTCATGAGTCGCGGTGCCACCAACGCCGAGATCGCAGCAGAGTTGGGCTACAGCATCTCCACCATTCGCCACGCTTCCATGGCCATCTACCGAAAGCTGTCGGTGACTCGTCGCTCGGAGGCCGTGGTGCGTGCTTATGCGCTGCGACTGCTCGTGCCCGGAACCGAGTCATGACGCAGCACACGTTGTCGGCAGCGAAACGACCTAGCGAGCGTCGAGCGTCAGTCGGTGCAGAGGGTGCGGTGCCACGACCTCGATGTGGCAGGCATCTCCCACCTGCAGTGGGCCGTCGGGATGGTGATCGGCAAACACGTGGGTGCCCTCGGCGGTGACCACCCGGTAGCGGTGTGAGGCCCCGAGGTACGTGCACTCGATCACCATGTCGTGACCACCGATGCGCACCGCCAGGTCGTGTGGTCGGGCGACCAGTGCTGTGCCATCGGCCTGGGGGAGCAGCGTGGTGGTCGCCAGGAACTCGGCCACGAACCGGCTGTTCGGCTGCTCGTAGACCTGCTCGGGAGCGCCGATCTGGACGATGCGGCCCTGCGCCATGACCGCCACGCGATGCCCGAGGGCCAGGGCCTCGCTGCGGTCATGTGTGACGAGGACGGCGGTGGTCCCCTGGTCGGCGAGAATGTGGGTGACATCTCGCCGAACCTCATCACGCAGGAGTTCGTCGAGACTGGCGAAGGGTTCGTCCAGCAACACGACGGCGGGCTTGGGGGCCAAGGCCCGTGCCAGAGCGACGCGCTGCTGCTCACCCCCTGACAGTTCGTGCGGGAAGCGACGGGCTACGTGCCCCAGACGAACCACGTCGAGCAGTTCGGCGACGCGTTGTCGTCGCTCGGTGCGGGACAGGTGCCGCAGGCCGAAGGCGATGTTCTGTTCCACCCGCAAGTGACCGAACAAGGCGTGCTCCTGGAACACCAGACCCACACGTCGGCGCTCGGGGGGCAGAGAGGTCACCTCACGGCCGTCCAGGTGAATTCGTCCAGCGTCGGCCGACTCGAGCCCTGCGATCATGCGCAGCAGGGTGGACTTCCCGCACCCACTGGGACCCACCAAGGTGAGCAACTCGCCGCTCGCCACCTCGAGGCTCACACCATCGACCACGGTCACAGGGCCGAATCGGCGCGTGAGGCCCTCGGCGACGAGGGCCGAGACGGTCTCGTGGGACGTTGCGGTCACGACACCACCTCAGCGCCGCGTTCCAGCGCATACAGCAACACACCCACGGCCAGCATGCCCACCACGATCATCGCCAGAGACGGCACCGCCGCCTGCACCCACAGACTCTCCGACGTGGCCTGCCACACCCACACCGACAGTGTGTCGACCCCGAAGGGCCGCAACAACAGTGTGATGGGGAGCTCCTTGACCGTGTCGATGGCCACCAGGGCCGGGCCGGCCAGCAGTGCTCCCCGCACCATGGGCAACTCGACGCGCAGGGCCACTCGCCACGGACGAGCCCCCAGTGTGCGGGCGCTGGCCACCGTGGAAGCGGGCACCCGCAGCAGGCCGGCCTCCACGCCCTGATAACTCACGGCGAAGAAGCGCACCGCCAGTGCATACACCAGTCCAGCCAGCGAACCCACGAGGAACGTTCCTTCGGGCAGCAGGCCGCGACGGTCCACGGCGGCCAGTGTGATGACGGCACCGACGGCCACCACTGGTCCAGGCACGGCGTACCCGAGGGCTGCCACCCGACCCCACACCTTGGCGGCACGGCCGCGGTGGTGCACCAACACCGCCAGCGCTGCACCCAGCACCACGCACACCACTGTGGCGACGCCGGCCACCCGCAGGGTGTTCCACACGTGGTGGGAGAGGTCTCCGGCCACGCTGACCGTCTGCCCCGTGCGGCGTGCTTCGAACACCCATCCCACGAGACGGGTGACCGGGACCACCACAGCGACTGCCAGCACGGCCAGGCACGCTCCCATGACGGCCACCGTGGTGGCTGGCCGAGTCTGCTGGCTTCCCACTCGTCGGGCGATGGAGGCCTGGGTGAAGCGGCCCTTGCCGCGCAGGCCGCGCTCCAGTGCGATGAGCGCCACAGCGGTGGCGATGAGCACCACTGACAACTCCGAAGCGGCATCGCGATTCCCGGTGCCGAACCACACCCTCAGTACACCGTCGGCCACCGTGCTCACGTTGAACAGGCGTACCGTGCCCACGTCGGTCAGCACCTCCATGGCCACCAGAGCGCTTCCGGCCGCCAGTGAGGGACGGGCCAGGGGAAGGGTGATGCGCCAGAACGCCGTGAACGAACCACACCCCAGGCTTCGGGCGGCGGCCACGGTGTCGGCAGATTGCTCGCGAAATGCGGCACGGGCGAAGAGGTACACATAGGGGTACAGGGTCACGATCATGACCGCGGCGCATACCCAGATACTGCGAACACCACGTGCGCCGAGGGGCCCTGACAGCGTGTCGAGCCACACGAATCCGGCCACGTAGCCAGGGATGGCCAGTGGGGTGACCAGGAGCCAACCGATGAGTCGTCGGCCGGGGAACCGATGCATGGTGACGAGCCAGGCCATGCCGGTGCCCAACACCAAGGTCCCCGTCACCACGGTCACCAGCAGCGTGACCGTATCGGTGATCATGCCCGGCAGGCGGGTGGCCCACAGGTCGGACCACACATCACCCGATGGATCGACCAGTGACCAGATGACCACGGCAACCGGGGCCGCCGCTACGACGACGAGTACCAGGATGGCGAACCACCCTGGTACTCGGTCGAGTCGTCGCGAAGCGGCGAAAGTCGTCAGATCAGATCCTCATTCGTAGCCGGCCTTCGACAGCATGTCGACGGCCGCCGGGTTCAGAGCCCCCAACTCTCGCACCGAGGTCAGGTCGGAGGTGAATTCGCCGAAGCCGACGAGGATGTCGGCCGCTGTCACCGAGGGATCGGCCGGATATTCGAAGTTGGCATCGCTGAACGCTGACTGTCCGTCGGTGGCCAGCCACTCCAGCAATTCGAGGGCTTCAGCGGGGTGTGGTGCGTTGGCGGTGACCCCCGCAGCACTCACGTTCACATGGGCTCCAGCGCCTTCCTGATCGGGCCAGCTGGTGGCAACGGGGAAGTTGGGGTCTTCGTTCTTCAGGCGACCGAGGTAGTAGCTGTTGGTCAACGCCACATCGCAGTCACCGGCGGCGATGGCCTTCAGGATGTCGGTGTCGGAGTTGATGTACAGCGGGTCGTTGGCGACCCACGAATCGACGATGGCCTGAGCGTCGGTCTCGCCGAGCGTGCGGATGAGGCCCGCGACCAGCGACTGGGTGTAGGGGTGAGTGCTGGGTCGCAGGCACAGCTTTCCGTTCCACTGGGCATCCCCCAACTGGGCGTAGGTGGTGGGGGGTTCGCTCACACGCTCGGTGGAGTACATGATGGTGCGGATCCGCCGGCTGAGGCTGAACCAGGTGTTGTCGGCGCTGCGGAGTTCTTCAGGGATGGCCCCGGTGAGCACCTCGCTGATGACCGGTGCCAACAGGCCCTCTTGTGATGCCAATTCGATGTTTGCGGCATCGGCGGTCATGATCAGGTCAGCCGGGGTGTTGCCACTCTCGGCCGTGAGTCTGGCCCGCAACTCGGGATCGGAACCCGTGGTGAACCTCACCTCGATACCCGTGGCGGCGGTGAACTGCTCGAACACCGGCTCGATGCCGTAGTGGCGACCTGTGTACACCGTGACGGTACGGGGGGTGGCATCCGGGGCTGCCGTCGTGTCGCTGGACGAATCGTCGTTCCCGCACGCGGCTGCCACGGTTGCCAACGCCAGGGCGAGTCCGAGACCACGAACGAGTGATGAACGCTTGGTCGTTGCTGTCATGGACAGCAGTATGTCAGCACGATGTTAGGTATGACAAACAGAAATGGTCTGGCGAGGCATATCCCATCGCCAGACCACCTCTGTCTGGAGAACATCAGATCGCGGTCTCACCCATCTCGCCGGTGCGAATGCGCACGACGGTGTCGATGGGCGACACCCAGATCTTGCCGTCGCCGATCTTGCCGGTCCGTGCGGCGTTCGAGATGACGTCGACGATGCGGTCGACGTCGCCCTCGGTGGCGAGGATCTCGAGTTTCACCTTGGGAACGAACTCGATCTGGTACTCCGCGCCACGGTAGGTCTCGGTGTGGCCGCCTTGACGGCCGAAGCCACGGGATTCGGTGACGGTGATACCCACGACGCCAGCCGACTTGAGGGCGTCTTTCACGTCGTCGAGTTTGAAGGGTTTGACGATCGCAGTGATCAGTTGCATGGTCGGTTCTCCTCGTCAGCGCACGCCGTCGGCGTGGTACGCAGTCTCGCCGTGTTCGGCCAGATCCAATCCGGTGCTCTCGGTCTCCTCCGACACTCGCACACCGATGGTCTTCTTGAGCACCACCATGATTGCCAGGGTCAGCACGAACGACCACACCAGTGCCACCCCGTTGGCCAGGGCCTGCTCGAGCAACAGTCCGGCGTCGCCCCCGTAGAAGATCCCCTCGTGGAACGAACCCTCGAAGAAATCGGGATTGGCGAAGAAGCCGATGAGCAAGGAGCCGACCAGGCCACCTACGAGGTGGACGCCCACCACGTCGAGAGCGTCGTCGTACCCGAACCTGCCCTTGAGCTTCACGGCGTAGCAGCAGACCACACCGGCGATGAGACCGATCACGATGGGTCCCACGCCCGAGACGTAGCCAGCAGCAGGTGTGACTGCCACGAGACCGGCGACGATGCCCGAAGCAGCACCCAGGTTGGTGGGGTGGCCATCTCGCAGCCATTCCACCAGCACCCAGGCCAAGCCCGAGGCGGCAGCAGCGAGGAAGGTGTTCATGAACGCCTGGGCCGCCTGACCGTTGGCGGCCAGAGCCGAACCGGCGTTGAAGCCGAACCAACCGAACCACAGGATTCCCGTGCCGATCATGACCAACGGCATGGAGTGCGGAGGTGACATGGCGCCACGGCGCTTGCCCAGCACCATGACGGCAGCCAGTGCAGCGATACCTGCGTTCACGTGAATGGCGGTACCACCGGCGAAGTCCAGCGAACCGCGCTGACCCAGCCAACCGCCGTAGACCCACTTGAACACGGGAACGAACACCAGCAGCACCCAGACGGGAACGAAGATGGCCCACGCCGAGAACTTCATGCGGTCGGCCACGGCACCCGAGATGAGCGCCGGGGTGATGGCGGCGAACATGCCCAAGAAGGCGATGGTGGCCAAGGCCCCACCATCACCGGCGACGCTGATGTCCTTCAGCATGAACGAGTCGAAGTTGCCGATGAAGTCGTTCTCGAACGGGGTCTGGGCCAATGAGTAGCCGACGACCACCCACAGGATGGGCACGATCAACACGCAGTAGAAGTTCATCATGAGCATGTTGAGGACGTTCTTCCCCCGGTCCATACCGCCGTAGAAGAAGGCGAGGCCGGGGGTCATGAAGAGGACCAAGGCCGCCGAGACCATGACCCAGGTGAGACTTGCGCTGTCCATTCATCCTCCAGGTGAGCAACGTGACGAAAGCCTGAGAAGATTCGTAGGACCGTATTTCCGGCGTGTTTCGAGAGAGTGCATCTCCTGTGAACCGTGATGGGTTGCCTGCGACAGGCGAAGGTCAAGCGCAGGCTGTGCCCACAGCCGCAGTGGCACGACGCGGGTCGTCGGTGGTGGCCACGACCACGTCGGTTGCGCGTCGCACCAGTTCGCCCATGACCGTCGGCATCGTGCAACCGTCGTCGGTGGGAAGGATGGGCGACCCTCTCAGCACCGCCATGGGCGAAAGTGCCAGGCCATCTTCAGCACGCCGTCGATCGACCATCACCACGGGGCCGTTCAGTGTGGTCCGTTGCCGTTGTGCAAGCGCGACGGCGGTGGCACCCAGGTCGGGGCCCGCCACACGCTCCACCAGTGGAACCAGGCTTTCGAGTGTTTCGAAGACTGCAGCCGATACCGAGTCGGGTCCACCGACCACCACCACGCGTTGCGGGGCCAGACGCTCGATGGCGTCGCGGGTCGCAGAGGGGAGAGCATTCCGTGTCGTGAGCACCAGTGGAGCCCGATCGGCCGCCGCCGAAGGGGCTGCCACCATGCCGTCACCGTGAACGAGTCCGTTCACCACGTACACCACCTCGAGACTGGGAGCGGCCAGGTGGGTCGCAATGGAGGCGGCGGTGGCGTAGCGATCGGAGCCGCCCAGGCGCGTCACGGTGTCAGCAAGTCCGAAGATTCCGGCGGCGACCTCCTCTGAGACCGCGTCAGGACCCCCGACGATCACGATGCGACGCGGACGGAGGCGCTGCAACTCCGAACGGGTCACGTCGGGGAGTCGATCGCGTCGCGTCAACAGCACGGGTCCGCGCGCCATGGCGGCCACGACGCCACCGGCAAGCGCATCGGGTAAGGCCTCACCCGTGACGAGGTGCACCGTGTCGACGTTGGTGGAAAAGGTCTGCTGCGAGACGGCGACCGCCAAGGCGTAACCGTCCTCGCCGGAGATGCTCGAGATGGTCCGCCCCGTGGTCAGCGACCTCACCGCCTCGGGAAGCGGTGAGAAGGCGGTCGTGACCGGAGCGGCCCGACGCCACACACCCGGGCCGGTGCCGTTGACGTCCCGAACTCGCACGACATACGTCGTGGCCGCCGACAGTCCGGTGATGGTGGTGCCCGATGGATCGGTGATCGATCGGGTCGCTGCGGTCCAGGTCGTGCCTCCATCGGTACTGACCTCCAGGTCCGAGTGGGTCACGGGGTCGAGGACCTCGGTGATTCCACGGGTCCAGGTGACCTCGATACGGTCGGAACCTGTCGTCTGCGCGCCGACGGCAAGTGGTCCACCCGGCGTCGAGCGGCGGCTGATGCGATACACCATGGCTGCGCCGTCGATGGGCCGTGAGTCGAGCCGCTGTGGCGATCCCACCGACACGATGGCGCCATCGCCCGACAAGGCGAGGCCCGAGCCGGCCCGCTCACCGGGCGTCAACCCTTCGATGCGGTCCCCCAACTGTCGCCAGGCGCTGCCCTGGTACCGGAACAGACGAGTGTTGCCGGCATCCACACCGCCGAAATCTCCCAACGGGGAACTCATCGCCAGCACGGTTCCATCGTCGCTGAGCGAGAGGGATCGTCCTGCGGCGTCTCCGACGAGGGCACCCTCGATGTC
>CAYMUC010000050.1:19375-21660 GCA_964393535.1 uncultured Ilumatobacteraceae bacterium
GACCCCATGCGGCTCCGCTCCAGGTGAACACCGATGCCCGTCCCTCGTTGCTTCCGGGTGCCGAGATGTCGGCTCCGGGGATGCCCACGGCCAGGACATCTCCGGTGGCATCGAGGTCCACGTCGAATCCCAACAGGTCGCTCGCCATGGCGCCGATGAGAGCACTGCCACGTTGCAGCCACGTGGCACCGTTCCAACGGAACACCCGGACACGACCGGTGTCGGGGCCTCCGAACGCCGGCTGTACCGCGGCGGCGGGAACGATGATGATCATTCCCGAGTCGTCGTAGTAGGGATCGCCCACGGCGATCGTGGAGGCATCGGCGCTGATGGCGACCGCTGCACCCGAGTAGTCAGATGCATTGTCGCCCGCAACGGGCAAGCCCCGCGGAAGCCACGCATTGCCGTTCCATACCCAGATCGTGGTCTGACCGACGTCGACACCCGTGAGGCCGGTCCCAGGTGCACCGACCACGATCACCTCGCCCGATGCGTCGATGTCCACAGCGGTCCCGAGATCGGAGTCGGGAAGGAGTCCGTAGAGCGACGCACCGCGCTGGACCCATGTGGTCCCGTCCCAGTCGAACACCTTGACCTTTCCTGCGTCGGTGTCGGCACCGTTGTCGGCTCCCGGTGCCCCCACCACGATGGTGTCGCCTGCGGCGTCGATGGCGACGGATGTTCCGAACAGATCCCCGGTGGCGTCACCTGTCACCGCCCCGCCCAGTGGGGTCCACGCCCCGTGCAGCCACCGATACACCTCGACGCGACCCATGATGGGAAGGCCGTGGTCGAGGTTGGGCATGCCTACTGCCCATGTGTCCCCATCGGCGTCCAGTGCAGTGGCGTGGCCAGCGCGGGCGAAGTCGACCGGACCCATCACGGTGTTGCCCCACTGACGGACCACGGCACTCGTGTACACCTGGAGCGAGCCGGCGTCGACGCCATTGACGTCGTCGTCGACGCGACCCACAGCCACCGTGGTTCCGTCAGCCGACAGTGCGACGTATGAGGCGAAGTCTCCTGCAGCGTCACCTTCCAGGGCCCAGGACCGTTGCTGCCATGCCGTTCCGTCCCAATCGAGCACCTGGACTCGTCCGGCATCGGGGTTGGAGCCTGCGTCGAACTGGGGGGAGCTCACGGCCAGCGTGTCGCCGCTGGCATCGAGCGCCACCGACAGGCCCAGGAGATCGTCGGCGGTCCCGGAGACCGGTGTTCCCAACCCCACCCACGCCGAGCCGTTCCATCGGTAGGCATACACGCGACCGGCATCGACAGCGACACTGCTCTCGGAGGGTGCGCCGATGGCCAGCACGTCGCCGTCGTCACTGACCGCCACCGCCATCCCGAACGAGTCGAAGGCCGCACCGCCGTGCAGGGTGGTTCCCCGCTGTGTCCAGGTGGTGCCGTCCCAGTCGAACACGAGGGCGTTGCCGGCGTTGGCGATCCCGTGGTCACCCAGCAGGGCACTCGTCACGATGGTCGCACCGTCGGGTGTCACTGCGACCGCGAACCCCAACAGGTCGCCAGGTGCTCCTCGCAGGGTGGTTCCCCGTTGTGTCCACGTGGTGCCGTTCCAGTCGAAGATCTGAACCGACCCGCTGTCGACCCCGGAGGTGTCGTCGTTGGGACGCCCCAGCACCAGGGTGTCGCCGTCTCCGTCCAGCACGGCGCCACCGATCGGGTCGCCGGGGCCACCTGTGAAGGGCACCCCCCGTGCCACCCAAGCACCGCTGGTCCACTGGTACACCTCCACTCGACCGCCACCGCCACCGGCGTTGGGTGCCACCAAGGCGATCGTGTCACCGTCATCGCTGATGGTCACCTGTCGCCCTGCGAGTTCGCCTGCCGCGCCTCGCAGCGTGACTCCCCGTTGCGTCCACGTGGTGCCGTCCCAGTAGACCACCTGAACGGCGCCAGCGTTCGCACCAGCGGTGTCATCCTCGGGTGCTCCCACGACCATGGTGTGGCCGTCGGCGCTGATGGCGATGGCGGACCCGACGAGATCGCCTGCCTGCTGACCCCTGATCGGCTGCCCCATGGGCATCCAGTGGACATCGGCCGGCATTGTCACAGCGTGGGCGGCCTCGATGCGGACATGCTGCACCAGGCCGATGGCCAGGCCGGCCGCCACGAGTGCTGCAGCGGCGAACAGTCGAGATTCAGTGCGCTTCATCGGGCAACCTCACGGTCAGTCGGGCGCCGCCGTGGGGCGCAGGGGTCAGGGACCACGAACGTGGTGCCACGAGTTCGAGGTAGCGAGTGCCAGTGCCGGGCCGACCGCG
>CAYMUC010000051.1:0-7831 GCA_964393535.1 uncultured Ilumatobacteraceae bacterium
GCTGCAGGGCGGTCGACTCCTCGGCGGGTACCGCACCACCCCCCTGTTTGTCGGGCCAGTGGGCCTGGGGGTCGGGTGGGGCGGTGGGGGCGGGTGCAGCTGTCGTGGCGCCACCGGCCGCCGCCGTGGTCCCCGGGGCAGCCGTCGTGGCGGGCGTCGAGTCGCCGTCGTCGTTTCCGCAGGCCACGGTGAGCACGGCCAGCATCGCGAGTGAGGCCAGCAGCGCAGTGTGGCGAGCATGGCGTCGGATCATTGGGGGACTCCTCCTGAGCGGATGGCGAGCACCGTGCCCGCTCCATCGAGGCGCAACTTAGGAAGCCCCTGTGAACCCGATCTCGCCTTGGGCTGACCGCAAGGTGACGATCGGCTGAACTTGCGCGACGGCTCAGTCGCGCACCGCGGCAGCGATGACCTCGGCGAGTTCCTGGCTGGCAGCAGCCACTCCGGACCAGCGGCGAGAAAGGTCGATGTCGAATTCGATCGGCCGGTCGTGCACGTCGCGCAGCACGCCACCGGCCGCCTCGACGATCACCTTGGTCGCGGCGAGATCGACCAGGCGATGCACCTCGCCACCGCAGTCCACGAAGGCGTCCACAGCGCCATCGGCAACCAGACACGCTTCGATGACCGACGAGCCAAGCACCCGCACCCGATCAGCTTGGGTAGCCACTCGAGTCCAGGCCGCCAGCGTCTCAGTGCGAGGCCGCAGCATGGACACCGATGCTCCTGCCAACACGGTTCGGCCAGTGACCGTGCAATGAGCGTCACCTCGGCGAGCATGCCAGCGCCGGCCCAGATCCAGCCACGACACCAGGCCCTCGGTGAACTCACCATCGAGGGCCAGCGCACCCGCAAAGGCACAGATGGGCACGCCTGCTGTGGCGTTGGCGGTGCCGTCCAATGGGTCGACCACGAGCGTCAAGGCCGAACCACGATCCACCCAACCGATCTCTTCGGACAGCACGTTCACACCGAATGGCGCCACGGCATCGAGCACAGCCGTGTCGACGAGTTCATCCAGGTACGTGGTGGGGGTGCCGTCGCCTCCCAACCCGATGTCGCGCGCCAACTCGTGGCGCGGCTGGGTGGCCAGCGCGGAACGGTAGGCGCCCGTGGCCGCCGCCAATGCCGCTGCCAACACCGGGTGGATGGTGGAGGTCATCGTCGGACCCCCTCGAGAGCCCTTTGGGGCGAACACATCACCGCCCGCACCGTGGGCAGCGTGCCATCGAAGGTCACGAGCACCACATCACCTCGTTGCCCCACGGCGAGGCGACCCCTATCGGTGAGGCCCACCGTGTCGGCGGGGCCGCTGGTCACCTGGGCCACAGCGGTCGGAAGGTCACACACGCCGCGATCGACCAGAGCAGCCACGGCACCCAGCAGCGTGGTGGGCAGATAGTCCGATGCCAGTCCGTCGCACAGAGCAGCGCCGATGAGTTCGGTGGCGCTCACGTTGCCCGAATGGCTCTGCCCTCGCAACACGTTGGGAGCGCCGCACACGGTGCGCAGGCCAGCTGCATGCGACAACTCGGCCGCCCGCACCGTCGTGGGGAACTCGGCGATGCGCGAACCCCACGAGACGGCTTCGGCCACGTCGTCGTCGGTGGCGGGATCGTGCGCCATCAACATGAGGTGACCCTCGGCGACCTGGCGGGTGAGCCAGGGCAGTGCCCGGTCACGGTTCACCAACAGTGCATCGCGCTCGGCGATCAATTCGTCGACGCGTCGGCGGGCTTCCTCGGGCGACACGTTCCGAGTACCGGCGATGTAGCGCTCGAAGGCCGTGCGATCGGTGTACTGCCCGATGCCGGGTGTGTGGTCCTCGAACGAGACCAACGGTGGGGCGGCGAACTCGTGCAGGCGCGACTCGAGGCGTGCCACCAGACCATCGAACCCCGGGGCGTCGCGGGCGTCCAGTCGATACAGAATGTGATGGTCGATGACGGCGTCGCCCGAGGCGGCTCGCTGCTCGATGGCATCACAGAGTTCGTTGGCCAACACCACGGTCCGCCCGTAGTTCTCGTCGTCTTCGAAGCCCACCCCGTGGAACACGGTGGTGACGCCCGCCGAACGCACCCGAGCTTCGAACGAGCGCAGGGCGAACGGGACCGACAGACGCACTCCCGGACGTGGGACCAGTTCCTTCTCCAGCCCGTCGCTGTGGGTGTCGATGAGACCGGGCAGGCAGAACGCTCCCCGACCGTCGAGGGCATCGTCGGGCGCCGACGAGGTGCTGATGTCGACGATGATGCCGTCACGCACCACCACGGTGGCGCCGTCGAGCACGCGGTCGGGGAGCACGGCACGCACATTGCGCACGGCGAAGTCGGGGCGGTCGGTCATCGGGCGACTCCTTCGAGCAGGTCCAAGACGTGATCGGGGGTTCCCTGGTGGGCGATGCGGCCGTCGCGCATCAGCACCACTCGGGTGGCGAGGCGGGCCATCGCCTCGAGGTCGTGGAACACCGACAGCACCGCCACACCCTGGTGGGTGAGATCAGCGATGAGGTCGAGGGCCGCCTCGCGGTTGGCGGGGTCCAGTGCCGAAACCGGTTCGTCGAGCAGCAGCAGTCGCGGTGGCGAGATGGTGCCGGCCGCCAGGTTCACCCGTTGCTTCTCGCCTCCCGAGAGCACGGTGGCATGCACGTCCCACAAACCTTCGTCGAGGTTCAGACGCCTCAGTGCGTCGGCAGCAGCCTCCCGAGCCTCGGCACGAGGCATACCCCGATACACACCAGCGCGTGTGACGATGTCGAACGCCCCGCGTCGGGGTTCCGCCCGAAGGAACTGCGAGACATATCCCACGTCTCGACCACGGAGTCGAGCGAGTTCGGTGTCGCTGAGCGTCACCAGGTCCACCGGTGGTCCGCCACGGGGACTGAGTACCACTGATCCCGCCGACGGCAGGTAGGTGCGATACACGCACTTCAGCAGTGACGACTTTCCCGCCCCACTGGATCCGGCGAGGGCCACGTGTTCGCCCTCGTGCACGGTGATGTCCACCCCGCGAAGGGCCTCCACGCTGCGGCCGTCGATGGTATGCAGCACGAAGGTCTTGCAGAGGTCCCGAACATCGACGACGGGGGTCATGATCGGGCCGCCGAGACGAGTCGCTGGCTGTAGGGGTGATGTGGGTCTTCGAGCAGTTGGTCGGTGAGTCCGGACTCCACGACCCGACCGTGGTGCATCACGATGCAGCGAGTGGTGAGCATCTCGATGACGCGGAAGTCGTGGGAGACGACCACGGCTGCCAGGCCGAGTTCTTCGAGCAGGTTGCGGATGAGGTCCAACACCCCAGCAGCCACGGAGGCATCGAGACCGGTGGTCGGTTCGTCGAGCAGCACGATGGGTGGGCGGTTCGCCAGGGCTTTGGCCAACTGCACCCGCTGGCGCATCCCGCCCGAGAACGTGCCCACCAGGTCGTCCATACGTTCCAGCGGCACCTCGGTACGAGCCAACAATTCGGCGGCGCGGGCTCGGATGTCACCGAAGTGGCGCCACCCTGCAGCGGTGAGCCGTTCGGCCACGTTGCCTCCAGCGGTGACCCGAAGGTCCAGGCCCTCAGCGGGGTCCTGGTACACGACGGCGAGTTCGTCGACGCGGAGCCTTCGACGTGTGGCGGAGTCGAGTCCGAAGATGTCGGTCGCGCCACCATTCAGTCGGGAGAGACGAACCGACCCGGCCGTGGCGGGCTGGTCACCCGCGATACAGCGCATCACCGTGGACTTTCCCGAACCACTCTCGCCGATGACACCGAGAGCCTCGCCAGCGGCCACCTCGAACGAGACGTCCCAGGCCGCCACCACCGACCCGGTCAGACGACTCTTCGACGTGGCGTGGTCGGGTCCCGTGTCCCGCAACGCCAGCAGGTCGGGAGTTCCGTGGATCTTGCCCAGTCCGTCCACCTTCAGCATCCACTCGCTCATGAGGCACTCCCGTCGATGGAATCTTCACGCTGACGACGGCACCAGTCGCTGTCGCTGCACACCCAACTCGACCCGCGATCGGTGGGAACCTCCACGAGGAAGCTGTGATCGGATCCACAGGCACGACAGGTGGCCCCAGGAGTACGCTCGACCTCGAAGGGCACGTCGGTAAACGTCAAGGGCTCTACATCGGTGTGCGGCGGTACGGCATAGATCCGCTTCTCGCGTCCCGCACCGAACAGCGTGAGAAAGGGCGCCTGATGCAGGCGAGGGACGTCCCATCGCGGGATGGGGGTGGTCGCGATCACGTATCGACCCGACACCAGGCACGGGTACCCGGTGGTCTGGGTGATGACCCCGTTGCGCACCTTGTCCTCGTACAGGCTCACCCACATCTTGGCGTAGTCGGCCTCGGCATGCATCCGGGCCAATTCCCGTTGATCACGCTCCACGCCACGCAGGGGTTCGGGTACGGGTACCTGGAGGACCACGATGTGATCGCTGCGCAAGTCGTCCTCAGGAATGCGATGACGGCTCTGGATGATGGTGGCGTCATCGGGCACGGTGGACTCGCCGGCACCGGTACTCGCGGTGATGAGTCGTCGGAGGTTCACGGCATTCACACCAGCGTCATCTCCTTGGTCGATCACCTTGACGGTGTCCCTGGCACCTACCACCGCGAGGGTGACCTGAAGGCCGCCCGAGCCCCAACCGCGCGCCACGGGCATCTCGCGCGAACCGAAAGGCACCTGATAGCCGGGCACGGCCACGGCCGTCAGGATGGTGCGGCGGATCTCGCGCTTGGCGTGCTCGTCGAGCAACGGCGGCAACGCAGGTGTGGAACCAGGTGACACTGCGCCGGATGTCTCGGGGAGCAGTTCAGCGAGGGTCATCATGCGCTCTCTTCCTGAGGTGCCTTGGCCGCTCGAACCGCCACCTTGCGCTCCACCATCGAGCGGAACGTGACGTAGTGCGGAAGCTTGAGATGTTCGAGGAAGCCGGCCGCATCGAGACCATCGGTGGTGAGTAGTACCGACTGTTCCAGCGACGTGCGCCCGCCGTCGCGGTCACAGGCGATGTCGAGGTTGGCCATGGCGATGGCCTTGCGCTCGTTGTGCCCAAAGCACAGCCCGTAACCCACGTCGAAACGTGTCCGGTCCTCCTCGAGGCCGTCGAGGTCCTCGATGGCCTCCACCTCGGTGACGCGTACCCGCCCCACCTCGACGGAGGCACCGGTGTGGGGGTGGCGCACCGGAACCGGTAGCCAGCCGTGGCGTACCTCCCCCAAGGTGATCTCGCTCAGGTAACCGTCGGGGCCGAGGATGTTGCGGTACCACAGGTTCATGAGCGCCCCGGTCTCGGCGCGTGCCATGGTGGCCAACCGGGCACTACGCGGTGCACCGGGCCGGGCAGGAACCCGGGTGATGTCGAAGGGTTCGGGATCGTCGTCGCGACGTCGATCGACCAACAGATCCCTCTCGCGCAGCACATCCATGAGGCGCCGGGGACGGCGGTCGGCGGGGGCACCCGCCGGAGCGTCGCCCGCAGAATCAGGCACGACCCGCACCCGTTCGCGTCGTCTGGCGGCGACCTTGTCGGCCTCGGCGCGAGCGTCGTCCTCGGCGACGAGTTCCAGCAGGCGTCCGGTGTAGTCACTGGTACGGCCCAGCAACTGCGGCCCTGGTGGATTTCGGAAGGCGGGAACGATGCGTCTCAGGATGGTGAGGTGGTCGGCATCTACCGGCTCGCTATAGGCCAGACGCGGCAGAGTCGACCGATAGGACCGCAGCAGGTGGGCAGCCTCGATGAGGTCGCCTTCGGCCTGGCGGATCGCCATGGCGGCAAGGTCCTCGTCCCACAAGCCACCCTCGCCCATGGCCCGGTCCACCAGTAGACGCAGTCGGTGAACGATCTGATCCCCGTCCAGCCACTCGCTGGGCGCGGCGAGACGAAGCGTGCGTACCAAGTCCTCGGCGGCAGTGATGGCATCCAATCCACCCCGGGCTGCGGCATACCCCATCAGTCGGCTCCTCGTGTTGTGTGGTGGACAACGGTGATCTGGGTCGTGCGGGCGAGACCCAGGACGGCGCCGGAATCGGCGACCAACCAGGTGTCGACTCCCGCCGGGAACGAACGGTTGGCGCTCTCCAGAGCCTCGAACAGACGGGTATCCACGCCGGTGACCGTGATCCGACGCATGCCGGGGACACCCGGACCCCTCACCTCGATAGTGGCGATGGCCTCGCCTATCTCGGTCCGGGACCATGGCTGTTCACCCGCTCCCATATGGAGTTCACGACACGAATGCACGAGACGGGCCCCTCGCTCAGGCCGAGCGGCGTCGCCGCGTTGGAGGTCAGCCACCTCGTCGAAGGTGAGTGGGCGGAGCGCCGCGACCCAGGCGGCGTCGGCAAGGGCTGACGGTCGCGTTCCGGTGGCGATGGCCAGGACTTCCCCCCAATCCGCCTCGGCGTCGGAGTGGACCACGCAACTCGTCACCTCGAGGTCGCACAGCGCCAGCAGCGGTACCAGAGTCGGCGGCACTCGGCGCGCGACGTCGGCGGGGAGCCAGGCGAGACGACCGGGCCGTGCAAGAGCCTCGAGGACCCGGCGGAACACCAACTGCGACTCGTCGGGCGTGAGGCGAGCCGCCACGATGGCGGCAGCCCGATGATCCGAGACAGCGGTCATCAGTCCAACTCCTCGAACGCCACTGTGGTGGTCACCAGGTCCGCCCAGGCCTCGGCGTCGCGGGTCACGACCGCATCACGTGTCCGCACGCACAACTGAGCCACCTCATCCGCGAGCGCGCCGTCGGCGTTCGCCACGGCATCGCAGATCGCGCCGGCCAGAGCAGCCAACCGGTCACGCCCCACTCGCATGGACCAACCGCGATGACCGGCCAGATGCACCTCGGCGCGGGTGACCACCACCTCACCGAGGTGAAAGCGCTCGCGCCGGACCGGCTCCCGCACCTGCATCACCACCAGACCGGTCTCAGGAGCGACGAGCAGGTGTGGTTCACCGAATTGCTCGATACATCGTTCGGCCAAATCCACCAGTTCATCGGGCTCAGCAGAGGCCAGAAGTTCGGCGCGTTCCTCTACGGTCAGCATCGGGTTGCTCCCATCTCGAACACCACGCACACCATGTCGGCGCGCATCCAACTCAGCGTGTGCTCGGTCACCCGAGTGCGTCGGGCGTCCCAGTTCACGTTCTCCAATCGCCACATGGGGGCCGACCCTCGACCCCCATCGACTCGGCGATGTCGGGGGGCGGCACCTCCAACGAAGCAGCGCTGCGATAGCGCACCGGACTGAGGCCGTACACGGTGCGCATCACCTCGTACAGCGACACACCATCTACAGCATGATCCGCGATACCCGGTACGAGGTCGTGCGCAACATGTGCTGTCGCAAGAGCGGCCAGCACACCGTCGAGTCGAATGCTTCGCACGATGCGAACCACCGGCCATTCGGGCAACACGTCGAGCGCCTGCGCCACGGCCTCATCAGCGGCGGCGGCGTGCACCATTTCCACATGCAACTGAAAATCGACCCCGGCGCGCCGCAGGGTTTGTGAAGCAGATGGGGCCAGGTGCGGAGCGATCACGTAGTCCACCCGACGGTGGGTGAACGTGCCTGCACCCTGGATCCGCCGCACCAGGAACCGGCGCTCCAACTCCTGAAGGGCAGCTCGTGCCGTGGGGCGACTCACCCCGCACTGTGTGGCGAGTTCGTGTTCCGACACGACGCGTTGTCCCGGGCCGACCTCGGCCAACTGCTGTGCCAGGTCATCGGCGAGTTCGAGATAGGTGGCGTCGTGACCCACGACGCCGAGACAACACCAGCCAGGTTGTCAGGACAACGACAACAGGTGAACGCGAGGTGGAGCCTTGGGCAA
>CAYMUC010000051.1:7931-21507 GCA_964393535.1 uncultured Ilumatobacteraceae bacterium
GCGTCGAGCACCTCACCGGCGCTCACTGTGACGTGCACCCCGTCGTCGTCGATCTGCGCGGTACACCGCGCCCCGTCGGGTGTGACCACGGTGTCGGGTTCGTCGCCAAGCGATGACCGGAGTACCGCCAGTTCGGCCCAGACCGCACCACGCAGGTCGAGCGAGGTGGGAGGACCCGGTATGTCGACCTCTTCGAGCGTCCAGTCCGGTGCCCACTGCGCCACCGCCTCTTGCAATCCCGGAGTGCGCACCGCTCGCACCACACCCGTGCCATCGGCACGTATGGCCAGGGCGAGCGGCGGACGCTTGGGTCCCAGACGCACCACATCCTCACGACTGAACCGAACCCTCACCGGGCGGCCGTACTGCTGCGCCAGATCACGCGCCACCTCGGTCACCGCCGAGGCCGCCTTGCCGCCGAACGCCCCACCGTTGCCCAACGGAGAAGCGGGCACGCCACCGGGTTCACACCAACTGGCATCCAGTTCGAGATAGGCGGGTTCCACCCACGTGGTGCGCAGAGTGCGCACCCAGTCGCCATCGGGAACGTCGACCGGCCACATCAGAGGCGCCGGAGTACGGCGGCCCGGCACCACGCCCGCCCGCCGGCGGGCCTCGGTCAGCGTGTCACCCACGGCCCAGGTGCCGTCGGCCCGTCGCACCGCCACCATGGCGTCGGCCGGTGCCCGATCGTCGGCGAAACCGGCGTCGCCCGCGGCCACGTTCACCCCGACATGTTGGGGCACGCCACCCTCCAGCGACGCGCGTTGCTCAGCAGCCTTCAGGTCGCGCGACACGGGTCGGCCATCGACCACTTGCGACGCCGCCTCCACGATGGCCTGCCATCCCGTACACCGGCACAGATGCGCCAGCAGTGCCCTCCGCACCCCATCGGCGTCCAGATCCTGGCCGGCGAGGCGCATGACGATGCCCGGGGTGCAGAACCCGCACTGTGTTCCGCCCGTGGCGCACAGCGCCTCGGTCCACACGCGGCGGGTGTCATCGGGCAAGCCCTGGAACGTCGTGACGGTCCTGCCTTGAACCCGCGCAGCCGGCGTCACACACGCCACGCGCGGTTGGCCGTCCACCAGCACGGTGCAACATCCGCATTGGCCCTGAGGGCTGCAGCCGTCCTTGGCGGAGGTGATTCCCAGCCGATCCCGCAGTACTTCGAGCAGGCTGGCGTTGTCGTGGTCCACGACGACCTCTCGACCATCGACGACACAGCGCAGTTCGGGCATCGGGTCAGTCTCGCCGATACCGTGACCGCCGTGCAGCGTGCCTCGCGACGTTCGTTCCTCACCTGGGCCGGCTCGGCCACCGGTGCCGCCTTCACCGTGGGTCCCCTCGCTGCCGCGTTGGCGGCATGTGGCGGCGGATCTGACGCCCCAGCCACCGACGCAGGTTGGGTGCTGGTGCAGCGCTGGCCCACCACGAGCCTGGTGCCGGGCGGATTACGCCTTCCCTTGTCGCTTGCCGACGATCGGTCGGTGTTGAACCAGGGGCCCCCCGAACTGACGGGGCGGGTGCTGAGCGCCGATGGCACCGTGGTGGCTGACGGTCTTCGTGCCAAGCGCCACGGCGAGGGACTGGAACTGCCGTACTGGCCATTTCGCGTGACGCTCGACGAGCCGGGCATCTACTACCTCGCCGTCGATGGGGGCCGTAGCGAGGGGGCAGCGCTCCAGGTGCTCGATGCTGGTGCGGTGTCGGTCCCACGGGTGGGTGAACGTCTCCCCGGCTTCGACACACCAACCTTCACCGACGCACGCGGTGTGGACCCGATCTGTACCCGAGTGCCGGACCCATGCCCGTTGCACGATGTCACCCTGAACGAGGCGTTGGAGGCGGGACGACCTGTGGCCTACCTGGTGGGGACGCCGGCGTACTGCCAGACGGGTACCTGCGCTCCGGCACTGGATGCCCTGCTGGCGGTACGCGACGAAGTGGGTGACGCCGTGACCATGGTGCACGCCGAGGTGTACACCGACACAACGGCCACGACGGTTGCTCCGGCGGTGAGGGCGTGCAACCTGGACTTCGAACCCTCGCTGTTCATCACCGACGCCTCGGGCACCATCGTCGAACGACTGGACGCCGTGTTCGACGCGGCGGAGATTCGGGCGGCGGTGGAACGAGCGGTCAGCTGAAGCTGGAACCGCAGCCGCAGGTACGGCTGGCGTTGGGGTTCGTGATGGAGAAGCCCGCCTGGTTCAGGCCGTCCTTGTAGTCGAGCTCGGCTCCTTCGAGCAGCTGCTTGGAGGCCGGGTCGACCACGACCATGACGAGCTTGTCGGCGGCCTCGTAGGTCACCTTCTCGTCGTCGGGGGCGATCTCGCCGTCGAAGAACATCTCGTAGCTGAAGCCCGAGCAACCGCCCGGACGCACCGCCACGCGCAGAGCGAGGTCGGCTGCGCCCTCGGCCGCCAGCAGTTCGGCCACCTTGGTGGTTGCGGCATCGGTCAAGGTGATCACGGTGACTCCTCCTATGGGACGTGCTGATGGGAAAACTATCGTGCGGTCACCGACACCCGACAGGGTGTGCGGTCGACGAGGGTGGAGAACTCGGTGACAGTGGCGTCACCCATGGCGTCGACGAAGCCTTCGACCAACCCACGGTGCATGCCGCAGACCAGGTCGGGGAAGCGTTCGGCCACATCACGGAAGGGGCAGTGGCAGAACCCCACCACGGCATCGTCGGGGCTGGCACCATCGGTCACCTCGGGGTCGAAACCCAAGCGGTCGAGTTCGCTGACCAGCGCTTCCAGCGTGGAGGGGGCTGCGCGATACCGAGCGGCATCGGCCGCGCCTTGACCCCGCGCCACCTCTGCTGCATCAGCGCCGCTGAGCCCAGCGCGCTCGGCCAGTCGCAATACGAGACGAGCCAGCATGGGCAATGGGGCCGGCTCGAGGCCCAGCGAAGGGGCGTCGACGGCGAGGCCGTAGCGATGTTGCGGACGACCCACCCCGCCCCGTGCGTCCACCGTCACCTCGAGCAAGCCAACCTCACGCATGCGCTCGAGGTGCGGTCGCACCGTGTTGGGGTGAAGGCCAAGTGCCTCGGCAACCTCGGTGGTGGAACGAGGACGGGGTGACGCTGCCAACTCCTGATAGATGGCGTAACGCGTGGTGTCACCCAGTGCCTTCAGCACGTCGAGTTGCGGGGTTGCCGGCATCACGAGTGAGATTACACGGCACTTACCGGTAAAATGCCAGTCATGCCGGCACCTTCCACGCCTCCCACACCCGATCAGGTGATGACGCTGTTGAGGGCGGTGATCGACCCCGAATTGGGAGCCGACATCGTGGAGTTGGGCATGGCCACCGGTGCCACGGTGAACGCCGAGGGCGACGTACGGGTGGGCATCAAGTTGACCATCGGCGGATGCCCACTACGAGCACAGATCAAGAAGGACGTCGAGACCCGCGTCGCCACCCACCCCGGCGTGCGCTCGGTGCACATCGAGTGGGGTGAGATGACCAGCGACGAACGCAGCGAGGTGATGACCAAGGCACGCTGGAACGCCGCCCAGAATGCAGCCGAGACCCAGGTGCCCGCCACCGCCAGGGTGTTGGCCATCGCCAGTGGCAAGGGTGGGGTGGGCAAGAGTTCGGTGACGGTGAACCTGGCGTCGGCACTGGCGGCCCGGGGTCACACCGTGGGCGTGCTCGACGCCGACATATGGGGGTTCTCGGTACCCCGCATGCTGGGCGTCGGCGAACGCCTCGAGGCGCAGCGAGTGCCGGGCAGCGACAAGCCGCGCATCATCCCCACCACCATCCCCATGGGTCGCGGTCAACTGAAAGTGGTGTCCACGGGCCTCTTGGTCGACGACGAGAGCACGGCGCTCATGTGGCGAGGCCTCATGCTGACCAAGGCCGTCGAGCAGTTCCTCCACGACGTGCACTGGGGGGAACTGGACTACTTACTGATCGATATGCCGCCCGGCACAGGCGATGTGCAGATGGGTCTGGCGCGCATGCTGCCCCGCACCGACCTGCTCATCGTGACCACACCGGCCACCGCCGCCCAGAAGGTGGCCATCAGGGCCGCCGACATGGCGCGCCGCAGCTTCCTGCGAGTCGCGGGCGTGATCGAGAACATGAGCGCCTTCGTGTGCGAACACGGCACCTCGTACCCGTTGTTCGGAGCCGGCGGAGGCCAGGCCCTGGCCGACGAGGTGGGGGTGGAGTTGTTGGGCCAGATTCCACTCGAGCCTTCCGTGGCCTCGGGTGGTGACGACGGACGGCCGGTGGCGGTACATGGCGACGGTCCGGCTGCGGCTGCGTTCAGAGCCTTGGCCGAGCGCATCGCCACGGAGACAGCCCCACCGGCGGCCATGGCCTCGTGTTCAGCCCGCATGCTGGAAGCGGTGGCCGTTGCGCTGAGCGCCAAGGACGCTCAGGCCAGCGAGTCGTAGTCGGGCTCGTCGGGTAGCACCACACCCAACACCTTGCCGTCGGCGTCCACCCGGAGGCGGGGGAGGATGGCGGGCGGTGTGGGAATGGCTGCCGCAGCGGACATCACGGCGTCGGCCGTCACGTGATCGGCCAGGAACTTCAAGTTCTCGAGCGTGGGCGGGATCATTGCCAACTCGCCTCGACGGAACCGCGACAACGCCTCACCCGGTGGCACCCACAGGCTTTCGATGGTCTCGCCGTCGTCGTGCAGCGGATCCTGGCCCTGAGGGGCGCGGGCCACGAAGAAGCGGGTGTCGAATCGCCTCACCTCGCCCACCGGGGTGATCCAGTGGCTCACGTAGCGAAGATCGCCGGCGCACAGGCGCAGCGACTCCATCTCGCACAGGTCGATGATGCTGAGCGACCCGTCATGCACGGCGTGGCGATGGCGCTCGAAGCGTTCGGCCACGTTGGCCTCGTCGAAACGCACGATGTCGCCCGAGCGTTCGCCCATGGCATGACGAGCCATGAGCACTCCGGCTTCCTCGAAGCATTCGCGGATGGCAGCGGTCCAGTAGGCGAGACCGCCACCGGGGAGCCCCAGCATGGAACTGGCCTCGAGATCGGACAACCCGTCCGACACCGCCTCGACGTCGGCGGTGCCGTCGGTGTCGTCGACCTTGCCACCAGGGAACACATACATGCCACCGGCGAAGGCCGCCGACAAGGTGCGCCGCAGCATGAACACCTCGATGCCATGGCCGACCTCGACGTCGCGCACCAGCATCACGGTGGCGGCCGGACGAACCGGCACCTTGGTCATGTCCATGGGGGCATCAGTCATGGCGTGGCGGCTCCAGATCGGTGATGTGCGTGTCGATGATGACGGTTCCCGACGCCTTGCGCGCCGTGCGGACCAAGCGGCGCCGCAGCAGTGCACGCACCGGTGGGAGCAGCAGCACCAACCCCACGACATCGGTGGCCAGACCTGGGAACAACAACAGTCCGCCGGCGACGAGCAGTGCCACGGCGTCGGCCAACTCGCGGCTGGGGAGGTGACCTTGGCGGGCCTGCTGCTGGAAGCGTTGCAGCGTCCGCAAGCCCTCGCGCTTCACCAGGGCGAAACCCACGAACGACACCACGACGACCATCAACAACGCGGTGAAGAAGCCCAGCCACTGCGCGGTCTGTACGAACACGTACAACTCGACCACGGCTGCAATCACCAGACCTAGCAGGACCACCATGGTCTCACGGTAGCGTCCGGGCATGTCGCGGCCACCCAGTGTCGATGCTCTCGCCCGGTCACTGGCCGGCGCCGTGGACCTGCCGCACGCTCTGTTGGTCGATGTCGCACGCCGCGCCATCGCCGAGGGCGACGTAGAAGGCGCATCGGCACGAGCCCGGGCCATGGCCCGCACGCTGTTGACCCCGGTGGTGAACGCGACCGGGGTGCTGTTGCACACCAATCTGGGACGCGCTCCCCTCGCACACCATCAGGAGGCCCGGGCCCAGACGGTGGAATTGGACCTCACCACCGGCGAGCGCGGCTCCCGACAGCGGTCGGTGGGCCAACTGGCAGCGCATCTCACCGGGGCCGAGGCCGCCATGGTGGTGAACAACAACGCTGCCGCTGTGCTGTTGGTGGTCGCAGCGTTGGCCGGGGGCCGCCAGGTGTTGGTGAGCCGAGGCGAGAGCGTGGAGATCGGTGGGGCATTCCGTGTGCCCGAAGTGATGGAGCAGGGTGGTGCCACCCTGGTGGACGTGGGGACCACCAACCGCACGCGGTTGGCCGATTACCGCCGCGCACTCGAGCGGCGGGGCGCCGACGTGGCGATGGTGCTCAAGGTGCATCCGTCCAACTACCGGGTGGAAGGCTTCGTGGAGGACACCCCGGTGGCACAGTTGGCAACGCTCGGGGTTCCGGTGGTGGCCGACATCGGGTCGGGTCTGCTGGATGCCACGTGTCCGTGGATGCCCGGTGGCGCACCGGCATGGCTGGCGGGTGAGCCCGCCGCCCGCCAGACCCTCGCCGACGGCGCGGCATTGGTGACCTTCAGCACCGACAAGCTGCTGGGCGGACCCCAAGGCGGTGTGATCGCGGGACGCGCCGACCTGGTGGAGGCCTGTGGCCGGCATCCCTTGGCCCGCGCTCTGCGCCCTGGTGGTCTGGTGCTGGGGTCGCTGCAAAACGTGTTGCTCACGTACCTCCGAAAGGAGGCCCGCCACCTGCCGTTCTGGCGCATGGTGGGCGAACCCCTCGAGTCGCTGCGTGCACGCGCGCACGCGTTGGTGGAGAGCGCCGGGTGTGGCGTCGTGGTGGACACCGTGGCACTTCCCGGAGCCGGATCGGCACCCGGGGTGGGGATGCCTTCGGTGGGGGTGGCCCTGGTCGGAGACCACCTGGCCGCGCTGCGAGCGAACGAGCCGCCGGTGATCGCCAGGGCGAGAGACGGCCGCACCGTGCTGGATCTCAGGTCGGTGGCCCCCCACGACGATGCGGTGCTGCGTGAGGTCATGGCGGGGTTGTCGCCGACATGACGGTGATGCGGGTGATCGCCACGGCGGGTCACGTGGACCACGGTAAGTCGTCCTTGGTGCGCACACTCACGGGCACCGATCCCGACCGATGGGCCGAGGAACAGCGCCGAGGCCTCACCCTGGACCTGGGCTTCGCCCACACCACGCTGCCGTCGGGGGCGGGCCTCAGCGTCGTGGATGTCCCCGGGCACGTACGGTTCCTTCCCAACATGCTGGCCGGGGTGGGTGCCGTATCGGCCTGCTTGTTCGTGGTCGCGGCCACCGAGGTGTGGAAACCACAGAGTGAGGAGCATCTGCGCATCCTCGAGGTACTGGGCGTGCGCCATGGCGTGATCGCGCTCACCAAGGTGGATCTGGTCGACGACGACCACCGATGGTTGGCGGCTGCCGAGGTGGCCGATCGCGTGGCGGGAACGTTCCTGGCCGATGCCGAGTTGGTGGAGGTGTCGAGTACCACCGGCGAGGGTTTCGACGCACTGCGCGCCGCACTGGACCGCTTGGTGAACATGACCCCTGCGGCAGCCGACGGCGGTCGGCCACGACTGTGGGTCGACCGGGTGTTCGCCGCCCGAGGAAGTGGCACCGTGGTCACCGGCACGCTCACCGGAGGTTCGGTGGGCGTGGACGACCGTGTGGAAGTGGGTTCGGCCCGCTGGCCGGCACGAATCAGGGGTCTGCAGACCCTGGGGGTGTCGGTGGAGCGCATCGATCCCGGTCATCGTGTCGCCATGAACCTCGCCGGCGTGGACCACCATGTACTCGCCCGAGGTGACGCTGTGGTGCGACCCGACCAGTGGCATTACACCCGCGTGGTCGACGCCGAACTCATGGTGCTGCGCAGCCTGGACCACCCGGTATCGCGCCGAGGCGCCCACGTGGCCTACATCGGATCGGCCGAGATCCCGGTACGACTGCGCGTCTTGGGCACCGAAGCGGTGGAACCCGGCGGGGTCAGTCCCGTCCGCCTGCATCTGGCCACCGAGGTCCCCGTGCTTCCTGGTGACCGATTCGTGTTGCGGGAATCGGGACGTGGTGAGACCGTCGGGGGCGGTGAACTGCTGGACATCGCGCCCCTGCGCCGAGCGTCTCGGGCTACTCCCGATCGGCGGGTGGAGCGGGTCATCGCGGAACACGGGTGGATCACTGCGGACCTGCTGGAACGACTGACCGGGGAGCGTCGACCGGCCACGGCCGGGCGCTGGGTGGTGGACCCGACTGCCTGGGCAGCAATGCGAGACGAGGTGTTGACGCGGGTGGACGATGCCGGTTCCACCGGTGTGGATGTGGCGTCGCTCGATGAGCGGCAACGAGCCGTCCTCGACCGCTTGGTCGTGGACGGTGATGTAGAGGTGACGGCCGATCGAGTGCGGCGACCCGGTGTCGTGGACCCACTGGCCGACCATCCCGAACTCGAACGCCTTCGGGCCGGGGGCTGTGCACCCCCCGCACCCGAGTCCCTCGACCGGGGTCAGTTGAGGGATCTGGAACGGCGGGGGGTGTTGTTCGAACGTGACGGTCTGTGGTTCCACGTCGAGGCGTTGGACCTCGCTGCCACTGCTGCTGCTCGCCTCCTGACCGCTTCACCGGCGGGGTTCGCCATGGCCGAGTTCCGGGACGCACTGGGCATCACCCGCAAACACGCGGTGCCGCTGGCCACCGAACTGGACGCCCGAGGAATCACGCGCCGTCGGGGCGAGGTGCGTATCGCCGGACCGCGCCTGCCCGCCGCCTCCTGATCAGGCGCGTCGCAGACGCGGTCGACCCCGCAGGCTGGGAACCTTCTCGGGTTGGGGTGCCTCTTCCAGACTGCGAGCCAATCGAGCCACGTTCACGTCGTTGGTGATCACCTCGCCGAACTGCTCGGGGTCGGCCAGCAGCCACGAGTGGCTGCCTTCCACCACGGTGCCCTGTACCCCTGCGGCCACACACAAGGCCTCGAAGGACTCACGCGGAATGACCCCGTCGCGTTCGGCCCACAAGATGGTGATGGGCAGACCGGAGTCTCGGAGTTCCTCGAGTTCGAAGCGCAGATCAGCACGCCGGGCCAGACCGCCCACCTTCACCAGGTTGCGCGGATTGCGCAGCAGATTGGGCAGCAGATCCTCGGCGATGACGGGAAGGACGCGGGTGGCCTGTCGAACCGGCCACACGTCGGCGGGGAAGTGCAGGCCCCAGTCCCACAGCGGGCGTTCGGCGATGGAGGTGAGGGTACGGCCCCGCTTCCAGGCCGAACCACCGATGGAGTTCACCAACACCATCGATCTCACACGATGGCGGTGATCATGGGCGAAGCGAATGGCGACGCCTCCTCCGAAACTGTGTCCCAACACCACGGCCGACTCGTCGATACCCACGACATCGCAGAACGATGCGACCCACCGGGCAAATCCGGCCAGGGAGAAGGCGTCACGTGGCAACGGGTCCGTGCGACCGAAACCGGGCAGAGCAGGCGCCACCACCCGGACCCCTTGGGCGGCCACGGCTTCGATGACCTCGCGGTACGCCTGATGGCCCAGGGCCCAGCCGTGAAGGAACAGCACGGGCATGCCTTCTCCAGCGGTGCTGTAACTCGCGTGGCGGTCGTCGACCCAGGTTCGCTTCTCGACCACGACCACCGACATGGCCCTACCCTACGACGGTCTCCTACTGCTGTGGTTCCGCGCCCTTCGAACGCCGTTCGCGGTAGTCACGGGCACCACCCTCCTCGGGCTCCACCTCGAGGGTGATGCCGTCGATGGCCACCACCCTGGCCTGAGCCCCGGCGGGGATAGGGGTGGCGCGATTGGTGCGCGCCCGCCACGTTGCGTCGCCGAGGCGGACGATGCCCTCGGGTTCGATGGCTTCCACAGCCGTGGCGAGTTGGCCGACCATCCATTCACGTCCGATGGTGGGGGTGGCGAATCGGGTCCGGACCATGGAGGGCATGCCCACGATGAACGCCAGGGCTGTGCCCCCGATACCGGTGACCAGCGTGATCCAACTGGGACGCAACGTGGCACCGTCGATGGAGGGGAACAACGTCCACGACGCCACGCCGAACAGCACCAGACCGATACCGGTCCACAGTCTTGGTACCCCCACCTGGACGTCGATGGCAAGCGCCAACATGGCCAACACGAGCAGTGCCACCGCCCACCCTCGGGTGGGCAACGCGCCGAGCCCGTAACTGCCGAGGATCGCGGATACGGCCCCCACCAGACCCGCCACGCCGATACCGGCGGTGAAGAACTCGAAGATGAGCAAGGCCATGCCGATGGTGATGAGCAGATACGCCACCGGCGGACTGGCCACGGTGTGCAGCAGGCGGGGCAGGGCTCCCAGTTTCGAGAAGCGGACGGTGGTGGCATCGCGGACCACCGTCCCATCGTCGTCGAGACGCTCGACCACCGTGTCGAGCACGGTGGTCCCCAGGGCGAGGCCGTCGAGAGCGAAGACCATGTTGCGCAACACCGGCACCCCTTCGTCGGAGGTGGTGAGCTTCAGCGCCCCCAGTCGTCGGGCGTCTTGGAAGCCGAGTGTGCCGCTGCGAAGCTCGGCGGTGGCCTGGCCGAACTCGACGTCGACGCCGGGCACGGTGAGAGGCGTGCCGGTACGGCCGATGCGCGTCCCGGGAGCCATCCCGGTCACATCAGCCACGGCCAGCAACTGGGCGGGCAAGCCGTAGGCCCGTGAACCAGACGGCCCCACCCAGATGGCGATGGGGACCTCGGCGGTGTGGAGGCGCTCGGCCAGACGGGCCATCTCGCTGCGCGACACCACGGCACCACGACTGTTCATCTGCAGGATCAGCGCCTGAGCGTCGCCTTCAGTGGCGCGATCGACGGCTTTGCCGATCTCTTCCACCATGACGTCGTCGATGAGACCACTGACCTCGAACACGTCGACAGGTGCCAACTCGCTGGCCTCCGTGGCGGGTTGCGCCGCGGCCGCCGTGCCCCACACAGCGCTGGCGGCAATGGCAGCCAGGACGGCGGTCAGTAGTCTTCGCACGAGTGCCTCCTGTGGATGTGGATCCGTTGGCCCTGTTGACCGCAGCCCGCCTGATGGTGGTGGCGGGAAAGGGCGGTGTCGGGAAGACCACGGTATCGGCCGTGGTGGCCCGGGCCGCAGCCGATGCCGGCATGAAAGTCTTGGCGGTGGAACTGGAGGAGAAGCCTGCCCTCGCCGACCTTCTACGCGGCGACGACCGTATCGAGACGCTCACCCTCACGCCGCCACAGGCCCTGGCGCACTATCTCGACACCCACGGACTGGCCCGCGTGTCTCGTCGTCTGATGAACGTGGGCATCATCGACATCGTGTCGTCGGCCTCCCCCGGCCTCGACGATCTCCTCGTGCTGGCCCAACTGAAATCGGTGGCACGAGATCGTCGTGACGTCGACGTGATCGTGGTGGACGGACCGGCCGCCGGTCACGCCATCACCTTTCTCCAGTCTCCGGCGGGGTTGGCCGACGCCGTGAGTTCCGGACCCGTGGCCACCCAGGCCCACGAGGTGCTGGAGATGTTGCACGATCCCCAGCGGTGCCAAGTGGTGCTGGTGGCCACACCCGACACCACGCCCGTGACGGAACTGATCGAGACCGCCTTCGCTCTCGAGGACCGGGTGGGGGTGCAACTGGGTCCCGTCGTGGTGAACGGTGTGGACGCCTTCGGGCCGCTTCCTGCGGTAGCGCAGGTGGAGGCCCGACTTCCCGAGGGACCCGAGGGTGACGCCCTGCTGGAGGCCGCTGCCACGCGGCGGGGACGCCAACGCCGTGAACAACTGGCCGTGGCACGACTGGCCGCCGAGCTTCCTCTGCCGTTGCTGCAACTTCCCTGGATCCCCACGGCGGGGATCACTCGTGATGACCTCGCAACTCTGGCGGCTCACCTCAGACATCTCTCGGTGCCGACATGACCCCGACATCGATGGACGAACTGGTGACCACGGCACAGGTGGTGGTGTGTTGCGGCAGCGGTGGCGTGGGCAAGACCACCACCGCGGCAGCTCTGGCCCTCGCTGCGGGCTTGCGTGGTCGACGGGCGGTCGTGGTGACCATCGACCCGGCCCGGCGCCTCGCCGAGGCGTTGGGAGCCGTGGGTGGATTGAGCAACTCGCCCACACGCCTGAACCTCCCCGACGACACGGGAAGCGGGGAGTTGTGGGCCATGATGCTGGACGCCAAGGCGACCTTCGACGACCTGGTCCGCACGTACGCACCCACCCCCGAGCAGGCCCAGGGAATCTTGGCGAACGGCTTCTACCGCAATGTGTCAGGTGCCATGTCGGGGACGCAGGAGTACATGGCTGGCGAGAAGTTGTACGCGTTGGTCCACGACCCTCGCTTCGACCTCGTGGTGGTGGACACCCCACCCACACGACGGGCTCTGGACTTCCTCGAAGCACCTGGTCGCCTCACCCGCTTCCTCGATCACCGGGTGGCCCGAGTGATGCTGGCCCCGGCACGCACTGGTCTGCGGGTGATGAACCTGGCGGCGCAGCCGTTGCTGCGCACCCTCGGCAGGGTGGTGGGGGCCGGCGCCCTCGCCGATGCCATGGGGTTCCTCCAGGCATTCGAAGGCATGGAACGCGGTTTTCGCGACCGAGCACACGCCGTAGGAGAACTTCTCGGTGCGCCAGACACCCGCTACGTGTTGGTGGCCTCGCCTCGCCACGACACCATCGACGAGGCCCGGTTCTTCGCCGACGAACTGAGCAGACGTGAGCGCAGCGTCGCCGCCATGGTGATCAACCGGGTCCACCGTCGCTACGGCTCGGGAACGGCCGAGCAGGCACGCCAAGGGGCACTCCAGGCCACCGAGCAGGGCGACCTCGACGTGGCTCGCCTGTGGGACAACCTGGCCGAACTGCGCTCGGTGGCCGAGGCCGAACGAGTGGAACTGGCTCCCCTTCGTACCGCAGTCGATGGTGCCATCTGGGCCGAGGTCCCGTGGCTGGACGACGAACTCACCGATCTCGACGGCCTGATGGCCATGATGACGCCCCTCTTCACCCCGACCACGGCCGACCGATAGGGTTCGTGTCCGTGCACGTGCTGGTCGCCACCGACGCTGATTGGGTTCTCGACGACATCGTGGCCGCCTTGGGTGGCCCCGACACGTCGTTCACGGTGTGCCGTGAGGGTCGCGCCGTGGTGGGGGCTGTGGCTCAGCGCACCCCCGACCTGGCGGTGCTGGACCTTCAGATCGGCTCCATGGGTGGTATGGCGGTCACGATGGCGCTGCGCCTCGACGAGTCGGGCGGCTTGGGCCCTCATGTGCGGGTGCTGATGTTGTTGGACCGTGCGGCCGACGTGCACCTCGCTCGCCGCAGCGGCGCCGACGGGTGGCTGATCAAGCCTCTGGATTCGCTGCGACTACGACGGGCCGCGCGGGTGATCATGGACGGTGGCCGGGTGATGGAACCCGAGATCGACGATGCTCCGCTGTTCGAGCCCGATCCCGAGCCGGAACTCGCCGCCGAGGAGTCTCCCGAACTCGAGACCGTCACCGCTGGCGAATCCGAGTCGGCGGGCTAGAGTCTCATCTCGCTCCTTCGGGGGCACGCGTTCGATTGCTTCGGTGGTCGCACACGGGGTGTAGCGCAGCTTGGTTAGCGCGCCACGTTCGGGACGTGGAGGCCGGGAGTTCAAA
>CAYMUC010000052.1:0-21265 GCA_964393535.1 uncultured Ilumatobacteraceae bacterium
AGGTCAGCGCCGTCGATGGTGACTTCGGTGCCGCCGTACTTCGAGTACAGCACGGTGTCGCCTACCTTGATGTCGAGGGGGAAGTGCTTGCCCTCATCGTCGCTCCAGCGGCCGGGGCCGACGGCCAGCACGGTGCCCTGCTGGGGCTTCTCCTTGGCGGTGTCGGGAATGACCAGGCCGGACGCAGTGCGCTCCTCGGCCTCGTTGGGCTTGACGACGATGCGGTCATCGAGGGGCTTGAGGTTCATGGGTGCAGCCTCCGTTGGCTCGTTGCACGGTTAATGAGGGGAGGACATCCCGTTTAGCACTCGGGATGTGCGAGTGCCAGGTTAGGGGATCGAGGCGCCATTAGCAAACTCGGGCGGCGAGTGCTAGGAGGCTGACCCCAGGTGGACGCCCACCGAACTCAGCAACGCGACGGTTGGCGCCAACGGCAGGCCCACCACGTTGCTCACACTGCCCTGCACTCGTTCTACGAGCACACCACCAGCTCCTTGAACGGCGTACGCCCCAGCCTTGTCGAAGGGTTCGCCAGTGCCGAGATACCACTCGAGGGTCACCTCGTCCACGGGAACGAACGTGACCAGGGTGGTGATGACCTGGTGGCGTACGAGACCCTCGGCCACCACGACGACGCCGGTGTGAACCCGGTGCGTCCTCGCCGACAACGAGCGCAGCATGCGGCGCGCATCGTCCACATCGGCCGGTTTGCCCAGGATGCGTCCATCGAGGTCCACCGTGGTGTCGGCGGCCAGCACCACGGCATCGCCTCGACGTGCCGCCACCGCCTCGGCCTTGGCCTTGGCCACTCGCGTCACATAGGTATCGGGCGATTCGCCGACGTACGGCGTCTCGTCGACGTCGGCGGGCACCACTTCGGGGCGAAGGCCCACCTGTGCCAGCAAGTCGCGGCGGCGCGGCGACGCCGAGGCCAGGACCAGTCGTGGTGCGGCTGTCACCGTTCATCCACCCGACAGGCGTTCGAGATCACCGTCGCACGGGGGTGTGGCGTCGTCGAGGTCGTCGAGGTACCCCTCGGGCAGAGCCACCTTGATGGGGCCGTTCGTGTGACCGCGCCGAATGCGCTCGCCACCCTCCACCAAGTGCAGGGTCGGATCGATCGTCGCAAGGAGGTCGTCGAGTTCGGCCCGAGTGGAGACCTGACTGAAGCGCAGCCGCGCCGCCGAGCCGACCGGGTACCCCGTGAAGTACCAAGACGTGTGCTTGCGGAAGTCACGCATGGCGTGCGACTCGCCGAGATGGGCACACAACAAGTCGGCATGGTCCGCCATGACCTGCATCACCTCTCCGAGGCGGGGCGAGGCCGGTACGGGTGCACCATCGAAGGCGGCGATGAGTTGTCCGAACAGCCACGGCCGACCGAGGCAGCCCCGCCCCACCACCACACCATGGCATCCCGTGGCCTTCACCATGGCCAGTGCGTCGGCCGCCTCCCAGATGTCCCCGTTGCCCAGCACCGGGATGCCCTCGACCGCCTGCACCAGTTCGGCGATCGCCTCCCACCGGGCTTCGCCGGCGTAGTGCTGTTCGGCGGTACGGGCGTGCAAGGCCACGGCCGCCACGCCTTCCTCGGCGCCGATGCGTCCGGCGTTCACGTGGGTGAGAAGACCGTCGTGGAGTCCCATGCGGAACTTCATGGTCACCGGCACACCCGCCGGTGCAGCCGCGCGAACAGCGGCGCGCACCACCATGCGCAGCAGGTTCGGCTTCACGGGCACGGCGGCCCCGCCGCCGCGACGGGTCACCTTGGCAGCAGGGCAGCCGAAATTGAGATCGATGTGGTCCACCGTGCCGCTGTCCACCAGGCGCCGGACTGCTTCGCCCATCATCACGGGATCGCTCCCGTACAACTGCAGGCTGCGCGGGTGCTCGTCGGGGGCGAAGGTGACGAGGCGCTTGGTCTTGGTGTTGCCATGCACCACAGCGGCGACCATGACCATCTCGTTCACGTACACCAGGCCGGGACCGAACCGTCGGCACAGTGAGCGGAAGGGCGCGTTGGTCACGCCGGCCATTGGGGCCAGCACCACCGGAGCGCGCAACTCGTGACGCCCGATGCGCAAGGGAGCGACCTGCACCTGCACGGCCGTCGACGCTACCGGGCACACTGTGCCGGTGATGGAGGACACCCTCACGGTGGTGGAGTTGGCACATCTCGACCAGGGACGGGCCCGAGCCATCGCCGAGCAGTTGGCCGTCTGGCACGCAGCCGAATGGGGTCACCTCTATCACCCTGAGGTCTGGAACACCGACGTCGCCCGCCGCGAGTTCGCCGAGCAACTCGATGCTGCCGGCGGTCAGGCGCCGACCACGTACGTCGCTCTTGCGCATCGGGATGGCGAGGAGCATCTGGTCGGCTCGGTCAGTCTGGTTCCCGACGACGACCTCGCCGGATTCGAGCACCTCGGCCCGTGGCTCGCGAGTCTGTACGTGACACCTTCGTGGCGACACCGTGGCATCGGTCGCCGCCTGATCGCTCACCTTCTGGCTCAGGCTCCCGCTCGTGAAGCCGGAACCGTGTACCTGTTCACCGCCGATCACGCATCGTGGTACGGCCTCTTGGGGTGGGAGTGGCTGGCCGACACCACCTCAGGCCCCGACGATCACCCGGTGACGGTGATGTTCACGGCAACAGGGGCAACCGAAGGTTCGGAACAGCCCCCGCATCCAGTGCCGTAGGGCCGTCGCTGCGCAGGCGATGCCAACCCGCGGAGGCGATCATGGCGGCGTTGTCGGTGCACATGGCCCGACTGGGAAGGAAGGTGTGTCGGCCGTCGATCTCACCGGCGGCAGCGAAGCGTTGCCGCAGCAGCGTGTTCGCCGCCACTCCCCCACCCAGCGCCATGGCGCGGGCTCCCATGTGGTCGGCGGCACGGCGTGCCTTGGCCACCAACACATCCACCACGGCTGCCTGGAACGACGCCGCGACATCGGCCGACGATACGTCGGGATGTTTGCGCACATGATTCACCACTGCCGTCTTCAACCCACTGAACGACACGTCCAAACCCTCGTGCATCATGGCGCGGGGGAACGGAATCGCTTCCGGGTCGCCTTCACGTGCCAGGGCGTCGATGGCGGGACCGCCTGGATACCCCAGACCCAGGTAGCGAGCCACCTTGTCGAAGGCCTCGCCAGCGGCATCGTCGATGGTCGACCCGAGCAGTCGGTACTGCCCGTGATCGCGCATCTCCACGAACATGGTGTGACCACCCGACACGAGCAGCACCATGAGGGGTAACTCCAAGGTGGGCTCTTCGAGAAAGGCTGCATAGAGATGGGCCTCCATGTGGTTCACCCCCACGAAGGGCACACCCCAGGTGAGCGCCAGAGCCTTGGCGGCAGACACGCCCACCAACAGAGCACCGATGAGACCTGGACCCACGGTGGCGGCCACGGCGTCGATGCGGCGGTCCTCGACACCCGCTTCCACGATGGCTCGCGCGATCACCGGGTTCAGCACCTCGAGATGTGCTCGGCTGGCGATCTCGGGCACGACGCCCCCGTACTGAGCGTGAAGGTCCACCTGGGTGGACACCACCGAAGACACGACGTCGTGGGGGCCCATCACCACTGCTGCTGCGGTCTCGTCACAACTCGTCTCGATACCCAGCACCACGGTCGACTCGTCGACGGTCACGGCGACTCCTCTCCAGCCATGCGACTCAGGCGTTCGGCCACCTCGTCGCCCTGCAGATCGTGGCACCACATCACCAGGGCATCGTCGGTGTTCTCGTAGTAGCGGTGCCTGATACCAGCGGGGGCGAAACCGAACTTCCGGTACATCTCCTGGGCCGCCGTGTTGGTCACGCGGACCTCCAAGGTCATGGCGTCGCATCCTTCGGCGATCGCCCGACGCATGAGGTGTGCCATCAACACGCGTCCGATGCCTCGTCGGTGCCGCTGCGGGTCCACAGCAATGTTGGTGACGTGTGCACCGTCGTCGGTGATCATGATGCCTGCGTACCCCACGACCTTGGCGTCATCGATCGCCACGACGTAGTAGCGGTGACCCGCCCGGACCTGCGCCAATTCGGCCGAGAACACACCTGGCGTCCACGGACGTGGATACACCTGATTCTCGATGGCCAGCACCTGTCGCAGGTGACGACGGCGCATCGGCTCGACCCGAGTCGGGGCCAAAGATCGAGGGCGTCGCTGAAGCCGCGTCACGCCTCGGCACCCCGAGTCGTCCAGTTGATCTGGGCATCGGGTGCCCGCAGGTACATCGGCTGCAACTCCCACGGGTTCACCCACTCTTCGCGCACGGCGTGGGCGTGGGCCAACTGCACCAGCGACGCTGCCGATGGATGCTGCACCGCAGCATCGGCCAACTCGCATCGCCGAGCCTCGCGCAGCGCGTCAGCATGTCGCTGAGCTCCATCGCCCACCAACAGCAGGTGCTCGTGAGCGGCCATCATCTCGGCGGTGAGGTCGTCGAGACGGGCGACCGTCGGTTCGCTGACCCGCTGCACCCCACCGGGGACCGGACGGTAGAAGGCGTAGTACAACTCGCCCCTACGAGCGTCGATGACCGAGGCGATCTCTCCGTGGGCATGGCGCAGAGGGAACGCCAAGAGGTCGAGGCTCGAGATGCCGATCATCGGCACACTCAAGGCCTGGGCCATGGCTTTGGCCGTGGCGATTCCCACCCGCATGCCGGTGAACAGACCCGGCCCGATGTCCACGGCGATCACGCCCACGTCGTCGAGGGTCACGTCACTGGCCCGGCACAGTGCCTCGATGGCGGGGGCGAGCAGCTCGGCATGGCGACGGGGGCGGGCGATCTCGAACGAGCCGAGGACGCCCTCGTGATGTCCGAGGGCGACACCCACGTGATCGGTGGCGGTCTCGATTCCCAGGATCAGCACCTCACACCACCGATCCGGTGTCGTTCACGGTCCAGGGTCGAAGTGCACCTCGAAGGCGATCCCAGCGCTTGGACCACCTGGCCCCCACTCCACTGATCACCACGCTGCGGGCATGATCATCATCGTCGACCGCCGTGAGAGTGATCGCCAGATGCTCTCCCCACAGCGCACTCACCACGTCGCCCCACTCCACCAGCAACACCCCGTCGTCGGCCACCAGCTCGGCCAGTGCCAGATCGGCCACCTCGTTCATGCGGTCCAGGCGATACAGATCGGCGTGATGCAGAGCGAAGCGCGCTGTGTCGTAGGTGTGCACCAGCGTGAAGGTGGGTGACGTGACCGGTTCGTCGACCCCCGACGCCCGGGCGAAACCCTGAGCGAAGGCCGTCTTGCCCGCCCCCATGTCCCCGGCCAGCACGATCACGTCACCGGGCACGGCGAGGTCGGCGAGGATCGCGGCGATGGCGTGGGTGTCGGCAAGGGAGTCGGTACGCAGGTGCAGCATGGGTGACACCCGATGCTACTGACCACCGTTCGTCCATCGCCGGGGCACCCTGGCGCTAATGCCACAGACGATCTCGTAGGGGATGGTCCCCAGTCGTTCGGCCCAGTCCTCGGCTCGGATCGACTCTGCCCCCTGACGACCAAGCAGCACGACTTCGTCGCCCACGGCCACGGCATCGTCACCGCAGTCGACCATGAGTTGGTCCATGGTGACCACCCCCAGGATGCGCCGTCGGCGACCACCGATCAACACCTCACCACCCGTCAGCGACAACCGACGGGGCACACCATCGGCATAGCCGATGGGCACCGTGGCCACCACCGTGTCGCGATCGAGCACGGTTCGCCATCCGTACGACACTCCCGATCCAGCCGGCACGGTCTTCACCATGGACACACGTGCCTTCAACGACAGGGCAGGCCTGAGCGCCTCGCAGTGATGGGCCACACCCGGTCCGGGTTCGATGCCGTACAACGCGATACCCACGCGGACGGCGTCGCGGCGCGCCACCGGCCAGGCCAAGGCAGCGGCGGAGTTCGCCACATGGTGACGGATGGCGCCGAGACCGGCGCCTGCGAGTGCCGCCATCACCTCGTCGAAGGCGGCGATCTGGCGCGGTGTGAGGTCGTGATCCGGGTCGTCGGCACACGCGAGATGGGTGAACACACCGTCGCATCGCAGCCGTGGGGCAGCATCGGCGACACGGCGGACCACCTCGACCGCAGCGTGCGGCGGGACGCCCACCCGGTGCATCCCGGTATCGACCTTGACCTGGACCGGTACCTGCATCCTGGAGCCCCGGGACGCCGCGGCATCGACGGCCTCGACCTGCTCGACGGAATGCACCGTCAAGGTGAGCGATGCGGCCAGGGCGCGGTCTAGGTCGTCATGGGGCTGCGGGCTGAGTACCAGGATGGGAGCGGTGAGGCCCGCCGAACGGAGTGCGACCCCCTCGTCGACCAGTGCCACGCACAGCGCCCGGGCGCCGGCGTCCAATGCGGCACGCGCCACCGGGACTGCACCATGGCCGTACGCGTCGGCCTTCACGACCGCCCACACCTCCGAGGGTGATGCGCACTCAGCCATCACCCCGACGTTGTGGGCGATGGCATCGAGGTCCACCACCGCCTCGGCCCATCGGTACCGATGCGACTCACCCATGTCGCAGTGCTTCCAGGTCACTCCACACCGGCGGCAACAGCTGGGGCAGATCGCCGGCCACCAGGCCGGTGCCCCATCCGCGGCTGGCGGCCTCCCCATGCACCCAGGCGGCTCCTGCCGCCGCCTCCAGTGGCGGCACGCCACGGCTCAACAACGCTGCCACAACGCCAGCCCACACGTCGCCGGTGCCAGCAGTGGCGAGGCGCTGATCGCCCGAGTTCGTCACCAGCACCGCCCCATCGGGATCGGCCACCACCGTGGCCGCCCCCTTCAGCAAGACCACACAGCCGAAATCATGTGCCAACTGTCGAGCAGCGGCGACCCGGTCGTCACCAGGACGTTGGCCTGTGAGCAACGCCACTTCACCATCATGAGGAGTCAGCACCGTGGGGGCGGTGCGCTGACGCAGCAGATGTCGGGCTCCCTCGGCATGCCAGGCCAAAGCGAACAGCCCGTCGCCGTCGATCACCGTGGGAACCCCCGCTGCCAACGCCAAGCGTCGGGTCTCGCGCATCACGTCGTCGGCTCGGCCCAGACCGGGTCCGATCACCAGGGCGCCGAAACGGTCGAGTCCCCCCACGACGTCATCGGCCCAGGCCACTGCACCGAGGGGAACCCCGACCAGTTCCACAGGTCGACTCGGATCGTTCACCACGCCAGGGCTCGACAGATGCACCATGCCAGCACCCGAACGCAGTGCCGCTGCCGAGGCCAGATGAGCGGCCCCCAGCATGCCCGCACTCCCGGCGACCACCCGAACGGCGTGTCGCCACTTATGGGCATCGGCGGCTCGGGGCACGCACCACCGCGCCACATCGGTCGCCTCCACCACGTGAGTCCGCACTCCCGGGGTCTCCAAGCCGATCGCGGCCACGTGAATGTCACCAGCCAGACGAGCGCCGGCACCGAACACCAAACCGGGTTTCAAGGCGGCGAAGGTCACGGTGCGATGCGCCGGTCGAACCGTCGGGCCGGCTCGACCCGTCAGTCCGTCCACCCCACTCGGGAGATCCACGGCCAACACCGGCGCACTGCCGGGGTCGGGACTGCGCCACACACCTCGAAACCCCGTGCCATAGGCGGCGTCGATGACCAGGTCCGCCGACGGCAGACGGCTTCCCTCCACCTCGATGGCCTCCATGACCTGCACCGCCACACCTCGGGCGGTCAACCGGCGGGCCGCCACACGGCCATCGAGGCCGTTGGTGCCTTTGCCGGCCACCACCACCACTCGACGGCCGTAGGTGCCGCCCAACATCGCCACGGCGTGCTGCGCCACAGCAGCACCTGCTCGCTCGATCAGCACGGGCGCAGGCACCGATGCGTCGGCGTCGAAACGCCGCATCTGCTCAGGCGTCACAAGGGGTTGCACGACTCGCAGCGTAGGGGGCGGTGGCCGATGGCCAGCACCACCGCCTGTGCCGTCCTCTCGGTGTGGGTCAGCGACACCTGCCAGGCGTCCACACCGAGACGTCGCATCAGATCGGCTGCGGTGCCGGTGGCTTCCAGGGCCGGTGCACCCGACGCAGCCCGAGTCACCCACAAGTCGTGGAAGCCGAACGCGCCCAGTCCCACACCCAACGCCTTCATGGCGGCCTCACGGGCGGCAAAGCGGGCGGCCAACCCGGGAACGGGGTCACGTCGCCGAGCCACGTCGGCAAGCTCGCCTGGAGTGAACAAGCGGGTGCGCATGGTCGGAGTCCGCTCGAGGCTGCGTCGGAAACGGTCGATCTCGACCGCATCCAGGCCTACCCCGACGACCTCACCCACGCCAGTGATCAGCCACCTCGGAGATGGGGAGGGTGAGAAGGTCGAGGGTGGACACCTCGGCCAGGCGATCGTCGCGGAACACGCCTTCGGTCTCGGTCACCCAGTCCACGAGACGGTCGTAGCGACGGTCGTACCCCATCAGTACCGAGCGCGCCTGCGCAGCGGACAGTCGGTCGTGGAAGCGCACGTGCATCAGGGTGATCCCCGTGGTCTGCCCGCCCTTCACCTCGGGAATCAGGATCACCGGGCGACCATCGCGGCGGCCTATCGCCACCAGCACGTCGCGCTCGGCCGCCACCCGGCGCTTGGTGCCCCGCAGGCGGGGGTCGGTATCCACACGCGAGGGCACCTCTTGGGCGAGACCTGCCCTGTCCACCACGGCGATGGTCGCCTCATCGCCTGCCGGATCACCCTCGACGGCGTAGCGAATGGAACCCAGTACCGCCGCCACCGCCGGGTCGAGATCGGCCAACACCTTGAGGGTGCGGTAGGCCAGGCTGTCCCGGCCGGCACCTGCAGCCAGCACGGCCTGCACCAACGGACGGTCCAGCACACCCTCGTCGCTGCGCGAGATCCCCACGGTGACGGTCTTGGCCTGATGCTTGATGGCGTCGACGGGTCGAGTGAGTTCCTCGATGGCCTGCGTCAATGCGGCGGCAACGTCGTCGATGACTCGCGCCGGGCCAGCGATATCAGCACCGTCGTCAAGGTCACCCCGGCCGGTGCTGCGTTCCATCATGGTGGTGAGCCGGGTGACCAACCGCACCGCCGTAGAAGCCTCCAGGTGCCCGTCGTAGCGACCTGTGGCCAAGGCGTCGAAGAAGCGTCTGGCCGGCTCGGCGGCCGAGGCCCTCACCTGCTGCAGCACGATGTCAGCGGATCCGGCGTGGTCCGCAGCGCGTTCGATCTCCTGACGGATCTCACGCAGCGGCCGCGCCGAGTTGTCGATGGCACGGGCTGCCTCGTACCCGAAGAGGTGCCCCACCATCGCACAGGGAACGAAGGCCAGTGCAGGATCGACCGGGGGGACGGACAGCACCGCCGAGGCGGCACCGAAACGTTCCTCGCCGTCGGTGGCGATCACCACCGGTGTGGCCTTGTGCGCCCGGTAGATCGCCACCTCCTTGGCGACATCGTCGGCGTTGGACCCCGAGAGCCCGGCTGCGCACACCAGGATCATGGGTTCACTGGAGAGGTCGATGTGCTTCTTGTCCTCGATCACGTCGCAGGCGATCGACTTGTAACAGAGCTCGCTCAACTTGATGCGAATCTCGTGGGCGGCCACACCGTTTGGGCCACTGCCCACCACCGCCCAGTGGCGCCGGGGCGGGGCGAAGCGTTCTGCCGCCTGGGCGATGGCCGGACGCCTCGTGAGGACCTGACGCAGAACATCGGGCAGGGCCCGCAGCGATGCGAGCAGTTGGCTTCGCCGAAGTGCTCCTTCGGCCCCACACGCTTCGGCGATCGCACAGGCCAGCAACACCCCTGCCGCTACCTGGGCATAGAACGCCTTGGTGGAGGCCACGCTCATCTCCACGTCCCGCCCGTCCGAGGTGTACACCACGCCGTCGGACTTGTCGGTGAGGTCGCTGCCCCGTCGGTTCACGATGGCCAACACCTTGGCACCTCGGGCCCGGGCGAGATCCACGGTGCGATTGGTGTCGGTGGTGGTGCCACTCTGGGACACGGCGATGACCACGGTGTCGCTCATGTCCAGTCGCAGACCGAAACCCGACAACTCGGTGGCGGTGATGGCCTGCACATGGAGCCGGCCACCGGCGAGTTCCGACAGCACGGCGGCGGTGCTGCGCCCTGCTATGGCTGCTGTGCCCTGGCCGATCACGATGACCTGCTTCACCCTGCCCTCTGCGAGTGCTGCGCGCACACTGGCGGGCAACGAGGCCTCGCCGAGTTCCGCCACCCAGAGGTCACCCCGTCGGACCACCCGTCCGCGAAGGGTCTTGTGCAGGCTCTCGGGTGCCTCGGTCACCTCCTTGAGCAGATAGTGGGGAGCATCGCCTCGATCGATATCGCGGGTGGTGACCTCGGCGGTGATCACCTCGGATTGGCGCCAGGGAAGTTCGGTCCCGTCGTAGGCCAAGCGGACCAGTCCCTCGAGTTCGCCCGCCCGAGCCGCGTCCAGCACCACGATCTGGCCGCGACTGGACGGCCGTTCGGGATCGGCCGGGGTGTCTCCGTCGAGGCGCACGTAGGTCGCCGTCTCCTCCACCACCCCGTATGGCTCGCTGGCCACGATGAAGGTGTCGTCCGCCAACCCCACATACAGGGCTTGTCCGCTGCCGTGCTGGGCCAGCAACACTCGACCGGGATCGTCTGCCGAGGCAGCGGCGATCGCCACCGAGCCTTCGAAGGCACTGACGGTGCGACGGAACGCCTCGACCAGTGGCATCTGGGCCGCCTGCCTCGCGACCAGCGTGGGAATCACCTTGGCATCGGTGGTGATGGGGCCGGGGATGCACAGCCCATGGTGAGCCTTGAGATCGGCATGGTTGTCGACATCACCGTTCAGCGCGGCCACGACATAGGGCCGATGTGAGCCCTCGCCATCTTCCTCGTCGCTGTTCACCGGATGGGCGTTGGGTTCACTGATGATGCCGACGCTGGCCCACCGAGTGTGCGCCAACACCGACACGCGCGCAGCAGGGTGACTGAGCGCCGTCCACAGCAATTCGTCCTCGCGCACGGCGGATCGAATGGCCGCGGTGTTGTCTCCCAACTCACCGATCTCGGCTGCCGCCTTGTACACGAAACTCAGGACCCCAGCGCGCAGACGCACCGAACCCGAGACGAACAACGGATCACCCCCGCGCGTGGCGAGGTGACGCGCCATGAGCGGGTCCTGCTCGTGCAACCCGTGGTCCCACACCAACACGTGGACACCAGCCGAGTCGCGTCCACGGACTTCCAGGCGGTCCAGAGCCGACAGCACCTGCTGGATCGCCAGGGCGCCGGCGAGGCTGGCGTCGTTGGCATGTCGCCCCACCAGGTCCTCCACGGCTCGGGCGGTGCGGAGGCGATCACGACGGAGTGCCCACAGTGGGTCCAGCAGCGCCGCAACGATGCGGGCACGCTCCTCAAGGGCCGCCGCGTCGGTGTCGTCGCCGTCCTGGTCCAAGCGCGCTTCGTGCTCGGTGGCCAAGGCGTCCAGACGATCGAGGCGTTGCTCCATGTCGGCAACCAGTGACGGGCGCCCGACCAAGGCTCGCAGACCAGCGACTCCCTTGAGATCGGCGTCCACCTGGCGAAGCCGCCTGGCCATCACGGCCGGGTCGTGGGCCATGGCGATGGCGTCGTCGAGGGCCGACAGCAAGTGCGAGTCAGAGGGTGTGGGCCGGGAAGTCGGCCGGGTCACGATGGCGACGATCCCGCACATGACGCGAAAGGCTACCCAGCGGTGTCTGGGCCCGGGGCGCAACCCCCCAGTCGACCGGCTCGCTGTGCGAGATGGTCGGCCAGTTCGGTCGCTTCGCTCGTGTTGGGGGCCTCGACCATGATGCGCAGTAGGGGTTCGGTGCCGCTGGGTCGCACCAACACTCGGCCGGTGTCCCCGAGCCGACGCTCCACCTCCGCCACCTCGTCGGCCAGTACCCGTGCGACCTCGTGAGCGGTACCAGGCGCGACGCTCACGTTCACAAGCACTTGAGGGAATGCCGTCATGATGCCCGCGGCGAGATCGGCGAGCGGTCGCCCCTCTCGTCGCACCAGATCGGCCACCAAGGCACCCGACAAAAGACCGTCGCCTGACGGCATGAGGTCCCGGTGGATGATGTGACCGCTCTGCTCTCCACCCAGCACCGCACCCGAGGCCTCCATGGCGTCCATCACATGGCGGTCGCCCACCGGCGTGGTCGCGACGCTGATGCCGTGAGCCTGCATGGCGCGGTGAAAGCCCAGGTTGGTCATCACGGTCACGACGACCTGGTTCCCAGGCAGTGCCCCGCGGCGTTGGCGATCCCACGCCGTCAGCGCGATCAGGCGATCACCATCGACCACCGAACCGGTGTGATCGACGGCGATCACACGATCTCCGTCGCCATCGAAGGCGAGTCCCAGATCGGCACCCAGAGCAGGGACGAGAGCGCTGAGCGCTTCGGGATGCGCGGCCCCACACCCTTGGTTGACATCGTCGCCGGCCTGGGAGGCGAAGTGAAGCGACACCCGCGCGCCAAGCCGTTCCAGCACCCGCCCCGCCACGCCACCCATGGCACCGTTCGCAGCGTCGACCACGATGTGCAGACCTCGTAACGCACCTAGTCCCACGGCATCGGCGATGGCGGCCTCGTACCGGTCGGCGGCGTCGGTGCGATGCCGAATCGTTCCGACCGCTTCACTCGCAGCACTGACCACCTCGACTGGTTCGGCGCAGAGTCGTTCGACGGCCAACTGCTGTGCGTCATCGAGCTTGCGGCCTCCGACGGCGAACACCTTGACCCCGTTGTCGGTCCATGGGTTGTGCGATGCCGTGATCATGGCGGCAGCGACCTGTTCACGGTACGCAAGCCATGCCACGCCAGGTGTCGGGAGCACGCCTACGAGATCCACCTCGATGCCCTCAGCCGCCAGGCCGGCGGCAAGGGCCGCCTCGAACACATGGCCTGAGCGCCGCGGATCTCTCCCCACGATGACGCGCTGAACCCCGAGCACGCGGGCGCAGGCGCGACCCAGCAGCAGAACACCTTCGGGGGTGAGTTCGGTGAGCGCATGCCCCCGAACCCCATCGGTGCCGAAGCGCACCGCCATGGGACGACGGGTGGCTCAGCGCTTGGTGAACTGAGGCGCCTTACGCGCCTTCTTGAGTCCGTACTTCTTGGACTCTTTCTTGCGGGCGTCGCGTGTCAGAAGGCCGGCCTTCTTCAGCGTCGGGCGGCTCTCGGGGTCGAGTTCCACCAGCGAACGGGCGATGGCCATACGCAGTGCACCTGCTTGACCGGCGACACCGCCGCCGAAGATGGTGGCGTCCACGTCGTAGGTCTCGAGCGTGTCGGTGACCCGAAGGGCCTCCACCACGGTCATGCGCTGCATGGCCGTCGGGAAGTAGTTGTCGAAGGAACGGCCGTTCACGGTGATGGTGCCTTGGCCGGGGCGAAGGCGGGCCCGGGCGACGGACTCCTTGCGGCGTCCGGTGGTCTGCGTCAGGGGCTTGGTGGCCACGATGATGTTCTCCTGTGGTGACGTTCTCAGCGGGCCCGGGCGTGGGCCAGGGTCATCGGGGTGGGTTGCTGAGCGCCATGGGGGTGGTCGGGCCCGGCATACACCTTCAACTTCTTCATCTGCTGCCGGCCGAGAGGCCCCTTGGGCAGCATGCCTCGCACCGAACCACGAATCGCCTCGGCGGGCTTGCGGTTCAACAACTGCTGATACGTCTCGGACTTGAGACCACCCGGGTAGCCGCTGTAGCGGTACACCATGGCCCGGTCAGCCTTGCCCGAGGTCAGCACGACCTTGTCGGCGTTGATGATGACGACGTGATCACCGGTGTCGATGTGGGGCGCAAAGGTGGGCTTGTGCTTACCGCGCAGCACACGAGCCACCTCGGTGCACAGTCGGCCGAGCACCATGCCCTCGGCGTCGATCACATGCCACGAGCGCTGGATCTCGCTGGCTTTGGGGGTGTAGGTCCGCATCAGGTCTTCCGTCTCAGTCGTCGAGGCCCACATGACGATGGCGGGTGTCCGGCACACCGCTGTGGGAGAGAACCCCGAGAGGATACGGGCATCAGAGGCCAAACGGCAAACTGCCGTCGGGATCGGAGTCATAGCCGACCTCCCACAGACACAATCCGTGAGGGGGTGCCACCTGCCCGGCGACGGCTCGGCTGCGCGCCCCCAGGATCGTGGTCACCTCGCTGGCTCGGCGTCGACCACTGCCGACCTCGACGAGGGTGCCCACGATCGAACGGACCATCTGGTGACAAAACGCTGTCCCGGTGATCTCGAAACGCAGCAACCCGTCGCGCTCGGGATCGCCGTCATCGAGGGAGGTCCATCTCACATCGAGCACACGTCGCACGAGCGAGGCATCGGGTTGACCCTTGGGTCGCCGACAGAACGAGGAGAAGTCGTGCTCACCGATGAGCGCATCAGAGGCCAATCTCATGGCGGTCAGCGACAACGGCCGCTCGACGTGCCAGGCAAGGCCCGTTCGGAACGGATCAGGGACGCTCCGGTTCACGATGGTGTACCGGTAGCGCCGCCAACGAGCCGAGAACCGTGCGTGAAAGTCGGGGGGAGCCCACTCGAGTCGCCGCACCACCACGGCCGGTGCTGTCTGCGCGTTGACGCGGCGATGCAACACGACGAGATCGGTGTCGGCAGGGATCCGACACGACACCACCTGACCCCAGGCGTGCACCCCGGCATCAGTCCGCCCTGCTCCCGCCAGATCGACATCACGACGAAGAGCCCTACTGAGCGCCTTGTGAAGAGCACCGACCACGGTCACCACACCCTCGTTGGGCGCGAAACCGTGGAACGCTGCTCCGTCGTAGGCGACGAGCATCCGCAGCACGCGCTGGGGAGCCTCGTCGGCAGGCTCGGTGGCGCTCATCGCCCCGGGCCGTCGACCTGGATCAGACCAACTCGATGCGACACATCGGCGCGTTGTCGCCGTGTCGCGGACCAAGTTTCAGGATGCGCAGGTAGCCGCCGTTGCGGGCGAGGTAGCGGGGTGCCACATCGTCGACCAACTTGGCAGTCATCTCACGGTCGTTGAGATAGCCCTGGATCTGACGAATGCGATGCAAGCGCAGCGCATCCCCCTCCTGGGCCTTCTTGGCCTTGGTGATCAGCTTCTCGGCGATGGGGCGCAGGGCCTTGGCCTTGGCCTCGGTGGTCACGATGGCCTCGGCTGCAAACAGAGATGCAGCGAGGTTGGCCATCATCAATCGCTGGTGGGCAGCATCTCCACCGAAGTTACGGGCTCGTCGTGGCGTGGCAGGCATGGTGATCCTCGTCGTACTCGTGCGGCTGGCTCAGCCGCGCAGGGACAAGCCGCGCTCATCCAACTTGACCTTGACCTCGTCGAGGCTCTTCTGGCCGAAGTTGGTGATGTTCAGCAGGTCGTCTTCGGTCTTGGTGAGCAACTCGCCCACCGTGTTGATCTGCGCCCGCTTCAGACAGTTGCGGGGACGCTCGGACAGGTCGAGATCTTCGATGGGCAACTCGAGATCGGGCGAACCACTGGTGGGGCCCGAGTAGTCGGCCAACTCGAGCCCCTGAGGCTCATCGGCCAGAGTTGCCACCAGATCCACCAGCGAACGCAGTGTGGCACCCGCCGACGCCAGTGCGTCGCGAGGGGTGATGGACCCGTCGGTCTGGATGTCGATCACCAGGCGATCGAAGTTCGTGGACTGCTCCACCCGTGTTGGCTCCACCGTGAACATCACACGGCGCACCGGCGTGAACAGGGCGTCGATGGGAATGACACCGATCGTGCGCTGATGCGACTCACGCTCGCTCGAGAGGTAGCCACGGCCGCGCTCGATCGTGAGATCCACGGCCAGACGACCCTTGGCATTGATCGTGGCGATATGGAGGTCGGGATTGAGGATCTCGACCTCGGACGGGCAGTGGATGTCGGCGGCCGTCACGGTCGCAGGTCCACGCACGTCCAGTCGAGCCACCACAGCGTCGTCGGACGTGGAGGTGAGCACCACGTCCTTCAGCGCCAGGATGATGTCGGTGACGTCCTCGGCGACGCCGGTGATGGTGTCGAACTCGTGCAGCGCGTCGTCGAACCGCACGAAGGTGATGGCCGCACCAGGAATGGACGACAGCAGCGTGCGGCGCAGCGAGTTCCCGATCGTGTGGCCGAAACCCGGCTCGAGGGGGCTGATCGCGAACGACTGCCGAATGGGGTGGTCGTCGCCGATGGGTTCGACGGCGGGGCGCTGGATGACGAGCATGTCGAATGCCTTCCGATCGGGGGTGCGGACTACTTGGAGTAGAGCTCGACGATGAGCTGTTCGCGCACGGGAACGTCGATGTGGTCTCGCTGGGGGAGATCGCGCACGGTGACCTGCTTGCCACCATCGCCCGACTCGAGCCAGCCCACGAGGGAGCGGTCCAGCACGTCGATGTTGTGCTGGATGACGATCATCTTGCGGGCCTTGTCGTTCAGGCTCACCACGTCGCCCTTGCGGACGCGATAACTGGCGATGTCGACGCGACGGCCGTTCACCTGCACCAACCCGTGCGAGACGAACTGGCGGGCCTGGGGACGGGTGGAAGCCCAGCCGGCCCGGTACACCACATTGTCGAGACGCTGCTCGAGAAGCCGCAGCAGGTTCTCACCCGTGGGCCCGGCAAGGCGGTTGGCCTCTTCGTAGGTGCGGCGGAACTGACGCTCCAGCAAGCCGTAGATGTACTTCGCCTTCTGCTTCTCCTGGAGCTGCACCAGGTACTCGCTCGAACTGGACCGGCGACGCGAGCGGCCGTGGTGGCCGGGGGGGAACGGCCGGCGCTCGAGCGCCTTGCGACCCTTTTCGTTCTCGAAGATGTTCACGCCGAGACGACGTGACACCCGCACCTTGGGACCGGTGTAACGGGCCATGATCAGGTCCTCCGACGCTTGGGCTGGCGACAACCGTTATGAGGCACCGGCGTGACGTCCTTGATGGACGACACCTCGATACCAGTGCTCTGCAGCGAGCGCAGTGCCGTGTCACGACCCGAGCCGGGTCCCTTCACGAGCACCTCGACCTTGCGAAGGCCGTGCTCCATGGCGGCACGGGCGGCCTTTTCTGCCGCCATCTGCGCGGCGAAGGGCGTCGACTTACGCGATCCCTTGAAACCGACACCACCCGCCGACGCCCAAGAGATCACATTGCCTTGGAGATCGGTGATGGTGACGATGGTGTTGTTGAACGAACTCTTGATGTGGGCCACGCCCACCGTGATGTTCTTGCGCTCACGCTTACGGGGGCGGCGTCCGCCCGGCTTCGGCTTCGCCATGCGACTACTTCCTCACAGCCTTCTTCTTGTTGGCCACGGTACGACGTGGACCCTTGCGGGTGCGGGCGTTGGTGTGCGTGCGCTGTCCACGCACCGGAAGGCCCTTGCGATGGCGTACGCCCTGCAAGCAGCCGATTTCGATCTTGCGCTTGATGTCCTGTTGGACATCGCGACGGAGGTCGCCCTCGACGGTGAGTTGTCCGTCGACAAACGAACGGATCTTGTTCACCTCGTCCTCGGTCAGGTCACGCACCCGAGTATTGGGATCGAGTCCCAACTCGGCGCAGATGCGCTGAGCCGTCGGCTTGCCGATGCCGAAAATGTAGGTGAGCGAGATCTCCAACCGCTTTTCGCGGGGGATGTCGACGCCGGAGATACGTGCCATGGATGCGCTCCTGTAATCCCGCTCAGCCTTGACGCTGCTTGTGTCGGGGGTTGTCGCAGATCACCATCACGCGGCCGTGCCGGCGGATGACCTTGCACTTCTCACAGATCTTCTTGACACTGGGTCGGACCTTCATGGGGTCGCTCTCTTCGTGATCACGTGGGGACGGCACACCAGTTCGGTCCGCACCGTCGGGGACGGGTGGCTCCACGACACGCGCCAAGGCGGCGTGAGGCCGAGGGGCGATGCTATCGCCGAGTTCCACGAACACCAAGTCTGACACTGCATCAGCGTCGGTGCGGCCTGGCGTCGATGGCAGAGGTGAGCCGGGTGAACACGGTGTCGGGATGACCCACACCGTCGATGACCACGAGTCGACCCACAGAGCCGTAGAACTCGATCAGGGGAGCCGTCTGCGACTCGTACAGGTCGAGACGGCGGTTGACGGCTTCAGGCGTGTCGTCGTCACGTTGGACGACGTCACCGCCACAGACATCACACAGCCACGTCGAGCGGGGACCGTCCGCTGAGGCGGTGTAGTTCGAGCCGCAGTCGCGACAGACCCGGCGCGAGGAAATTCGTGCAAGTACCAGGTCGCGAGGAACGCTGAGGTCGATCACCATGTCGAGCGGTCGGTCCTCGGTGATCGCATCCAATTGCACTGCCTGCTCTACGGTCCGGGGAAAGCCGTCGAGGATGTACCCCCGAGTGCGTGCATCGTCACGCCGAAGGCGGTCTCGGACCACGCCGACCATGATGTCGTCGCCCACGAGACCACCAGCGTCCATGATCTCTTTGGCCAGTCGACCCAACTCGGTCCCCTCACGTACGGCCGCACGCAGCATGTCGCCGGTGGAGATGTGCGGTACCACGTAATGACGGGACAGGCGCACACATTGCGTGCCCTTTCCCGCACCCTGCCGCCCGAGCAGCACGAGCCGAACGCCGGGGATCACGTGGTGCCCCTCGCCGGTACCGGCTTGAGGGCCCTCATCACTTCAAGAAGCCCTCGTAGTTGCGCAACATCAACTGGCTGTCGATCTGGCGCATCAACTCCAGAGCCACGCCCACGGCGATCAGCACCGTGGTACCGGCGAACGGGAACGTCTGCACATCCCCCACCCACAACACGATGTAGGGGAGGATGGCGATGAACGCCACGAACAATGCCCCGGGCAGGGTGATGCGGTTCACCACCTTGCCGAGATACCGCTCGGTCTGGGGACCGGGCCGGATTCCCGGTATGAAACCGCCCTGGCGCCGGATCTGATCGGCCTGACGGATGGGATCGAAGGCGATCGAGTTGTAGAAGTAGGCGAACCCAACGATGAGCAGCGCAAACAGCACCATGTAGAGGGCGTTCTGGCTGTTGACCAGGTAATCGTTCACGAACCGTACGATGCTGCCGCGCCAACCTTCGGCGCTACCCAACACATTGGACCCGAGCACCGGCAGCAGGAGCACCGAGCTGGCGAAGATGATCGGGATGATGCCGCTCTGGTTCACCTTCAGGGGGATGTAGGTGTTCTGACCGCCGTACATGCGACGTCCCACGACTCGCTTGGCGAACTGCACCGGTATACGCCGTTGTCCGAGTTCCACCCTCACGACCGCCACGAGAATGGCGATGGAGATGGCCAGCAGCACGATGAAGACGATGATCTTTCGACTCTGCAGCAGCGAGTAATAGCTGTAGGGAAGATCAGACACCACCGAGGCGAAGATGAGCATGGACATGCCGTTGCCGATGCCTCGTTGGCTGATCAGCTCGCCCATCCACATCAACACGGCGGTGCCCACGACCAAGGTGGGAATGACCAGCAAGGCTCGGGGCATGAACGGGTCGAGAAGGATGACGTCGGGCGGTTGCTGCGAGGCACCGAAGAATGCAGCCCCACGACCCTGACCGAAGATGAACGTGAGACCAGCACCCTGCAGCAAAGCGATGGCAATGGCCACGTAGCGCGTCCATTGCGTGATCTTGCGCTGGCCGACGGCACCTTCGTTCTGCCATTGCTCCAACTTGGGAATCACCACGCCCAACACCTGCATGATGATGCTGGCGGTGATGTAGGGCATGATGCCCAACGCGAAGATGGAGAAACTGCCGAACGCCCCGCCCGAGAAGAGGTTCAAGAAGCCGAGTGCACCCTGTGAACTGGCTGCCTCCCTCAACTGACGAACGGCCTGACCGTCGACGCCAGGCACGCGAATGGCCACGCCGAGGCGATAGATCACGATGATCGCCAGCGTGAACAGCACCTTGCCGCGGAGGTCCTCCACCTTGAAGAGGTTCTTCAGGTTGGACAGCACGTCAACTCCTCGGGATCACGTCGTCGGATGAGATCGGTCAGCGGCGACAGGGCGCTCAGCGGTTGGTGAACTGGTTGCCCTGGGCTGCCGGCCGCACGCGGTACGGCAACGGGATGATGGTCACGCTGCCACCGGCAGCCGTGATGGCTGACTCGGCGGCCTTGGACACGGCGTGAGCCGACACCGACATGGCGCGGGTCACCTGTCCACGGGCGAGGATCTTGATGAGAGCACCCTTGTGGACGAGACCATGGCTGGCAAGCACCTCAGGAGTGATGTCGACCTCGGTGAGCGCCTCGAGCGAGTCGAGATTGATCGCCTGATACTCGATCCGGAAGGGGTTGTTGAAGCCGCGCAACTTGGGGACACGCTGCTTGAGGGGCATCTGGCCACCCTCGAAGCCACGGGCCACCGTGTTGCGTGCGTACTGACCCTTGGTGCCGCGGCCAGCCGTCTTGCCTCCTTTGCCACCGATACCACGGCCCACGCGCTTGGGACGCTTGGTGGAACCCGGTGCGGGTGCGAGATCGTGGATTCGCATCTCAGTTCTCCTCCTGGACCGACACCTCGATGAGGTGTGGGACCCGGGCGATCATGCCGCGGATCTCGGGACGATCCGGCAGCGTGTTGGTGTCACCGATGCGCCCCAAGCCGAGAGCACGCAGGGTGCCCCGAGCCTTGGGCTTGGCCCCGATCTTCGACCGGACCTGGGTGACAGTGATGGTGCGTCCTGACGTGGTCATCTCAGTGCGACTCCCCGGCGGCCATCTGCCGCTGACGTTCCTCGTATGCACGCAGCATGCCCTTGGGCACGAACTGATCGGCGGCGAGGCCTCGACGCTTGGCGACCACATCGGGCCGCTGCAGGCTTTGCAGACCGGCGATGGTGGCGCGCGCCACGTTGATGTGGTTCGAGGAGCCCAACGACTTGCACAGCACGTCGTGGATTCCGGCCTCCTCGAGGATGACGCGGGCAGCACCACCGGCGATCACGCCAGTACCAGGCGCTGCGGGCTTGAGCAGCACGCGGCCGGCTCCAGTGATCCCCAGCACGGGGTGCGTGATGGTCGACCCTGCAAGAGGCACGTCGAACAGGTTCTTCTTGGCCTCTTCGGTCCCCTTCTGAATGGCCAGGGGAACCTCCTTGGCCTTGCCATAGCCCAGACCCACGCGGCCGTTGCCGTCTCCCACGACCACCAGCGCGGTGAACGAGAAGCGGCGACCGCCCTTGACGACCTTGGCCACGCGGTTGATGGTGATGACCCGC
>CAYMUC010000053.1:0-21219 GCA_964393535.1 uncultured Ilumatobacteraceae bacterium
AACGGTGTGAACCTGACCGTGGACGGCGGGTTCCTCAAGCGAGTCAACTACTGATGGCCGACGCACCTGGACGCCGCATCGACGTCACCCTGGTGGCGGGCGGCAAGTATCACGACATCGATTACGCACGCCTGCAACTGCTCACTCTGTTGGCCGAACACGAAGAGTTTCGGGTGCGTGTTCAGCCCGACTACGAGGACACGAGCGCCATCGCCAAGAGCTCCATCCTGGTCAGTTACACATGCGATGTCCGACCGTCCGTCGAGGCTCAGCAGGCCATCCGCTCCTGGGTGGACAGCGGCGGCCGTTGGGTCGCCTTGCACGGCACCAACTCGGCACTCGATCTCGGTGGCCCCAACGGGGTGGACTCACCCCGGGTGTTCCCCCTGTGGGCCGAGACCCTGGGCAGCCAGTTCGTCGCTCACCCTCCCATCCAGCCGTACCGGGTGGAGGTGACCGACGACGATCACTGGTTGGTGAACGGGATCGAACCCTTCGACACCGATGACGAGTTGTACCTCAGCGAATATCACGACCGTGAGGCACTGAAGACCTTGTTGCACACCACGTGGACGGGTGACGCCAAGGGGTTCGTGGAGAGCGACTGGAACGCCGGCGACGGGTTCCACCCGATCATGTACCTTCGCCCCCTGGGTGATGGTGCCGTGTTGTACAACACGCTCGGCCACTGCCGCGGCCACTACGACATGGTGCCGGTCCTCGACTACTACCCCCGCATCGAGCGCTGCTCCTGGGACCAACCGGCGTACTACGAGTTGCTGCGACGTTCGCTGCGTTGGGCGCGCGGCCTCGACGCCTGAACACCGTCACCCGCGGGCGGCGTCCAACAGGGGTGCGAAGCGATCGGGAACATTGCGCCAGGCATCGCCCGAGGTGATCTCACCGAAGAAGTTGTGCTCGACGATGAACTCGGTGAAGCCGTGCCGGTGCGCTGCGCGGGCCTCGTCGAGCAGCGCATCCACAGGGTCGCCCTCGGGTGGTGGGCCGACCGGGCGTTGCGCGAACGCCCGGTGATACACCTCGAGAGGTGCCTGGTCGGGATGCCGACGAGCGTTGAGTTCGCTCACCTTTTCGGCCACCATGCTCACCGGAAGGCCTGCCGGATTCCATGCGTCGAACCACCGCACCGTGCGCTCCAGCCCTGATGGCGATGACATCCCCGACAGTAGGAGCGGAGACGGCCGCTGTACGGGTTTGGGTGCCACCATCGAGGGCTCCACGTTGAAGAAGGTCCCGTGGTATTCGACGGGGTCAGTTCCCCAACAGGCCAGCAGAGCAGGGATGAAGTCGTCCATGCGTGCACCACGTGTGGCGATGTCGGTGCCGGAGGCCTCGTGCTCCTCGGCGTTCCATCCCACACCCAACCCCACCCGCAGCCTGCCGGCCGACAACACATCCAGCGTGGCGAGGCGCTGAGCCAGTGGCACCGGCCAGTGATTTCCCGCCACCAGCACACTCGTTCCGAGCGACACCGTGGACGTGTGTGCAGCCACATAGGCCAGCAGTTCGGTAGGGGCCAGCACCGACTGGTACTGCACCGGGATGGGCACGCCGTTGCGGCCTGCGTACCCCCGCCGTGGGTTCACCGGCCACTGGAAGTGATCCTGCACCCACAGAGAGGTATAGCCCAGTGCCTCGGCACGCCGAGCGAAGTCGACCACGACCTCAGGCGTGACGTGGGGCCCCAATTGGGGCAGGCACAGCCCGACGCCGGTCACGCAGCCGAGGTCGGGTCGAAGCCCGAACCGAACAACGCGTTCAGCTCGTCATCGGGAGTGGCGAGGATCTTGTCGATCCAACCGTGCACGTACTGTGCGCCACCTTCGTTGCGGCCGAAGTACAACTCGGTCTTGGTTCCGGTGGCCAGCGTCTTCTGGATCTGCAAGCCCGTGGCATAGTCCTCGTCCTGCACCACGTGCACCAGGAACTCGATCTGCTTCTCGATGAGGGTCGAGTACTCGTCGTCGGGCGGGGTCAGCGAGATGAAATCGAGATGCGTGATGGACGTCTCGGGGGTGGGGCCGGGGAACAGGCGTGCCACCTGGTACATGCGACGACCACCGACGTCGAAACCAGCGATCGAGCCGTGAGGGAAGATGCTCCACACGCCACTGGTGAGTTGGTCGATCGGCCACTCGTCTTCGGGCAGATGCTCCAACTTGTCCCACCGCTGGCGGGGCCCGGTGACCCGTTGGTGCGGCCCCACTCGGTGGAACACCGCATCGGGCGACATGTCGGGACCGAAGGTGTTCTTGTGCAGGATCGGCAGGTGGTAGAAGTCGACGTAGCCGTCGAAGGCGATCTTCCAGTTGGGACCGTGCAGGATGCGCCGGCCGTAGTGGTACGCCTCGTCGAATCGGAGGTGACTCAACAAGTCGTCGTAGCCGGCGAGGAACGCATCGATGTCGACCACCGACTTGGGCGACAGGATCACCCAGATGATGCCGGCCCGCTCGGCCACGGGCAGCGCCGTGAGACCCAGGCACGACGTGTCGAGTTCGCCGAAGTCGGCCTGCTTGAACACGCCGACCAGATCGCCGGTCTGGTCGTACACCCACGCGTGATAGGGGCAGGTGAACCGACGAGCCGAGCCAGCCCCCTCCTCGACCAGTTGGGCGCCTCGGTGGCTGCACATGTTGACGAAGGCACGCATGGCACCGTCGGCGCCACGGCTCAACAGCACCGGCATTCCGGCAACGTCCATCGCCTTGTACGAGTTCGGTTCGCGCAACTCGGCAGTGAGCGCCAACGCCAACGGAATGCGTCGGAAGATCAACTGCATCTCGCGCTCCCACCGCTCGCGGTCGAAGTAGTTGCTGGCGGGAAGCGTCGTGATGCGCTCGGTGAGGGGAGCCGTCCCGGCCTTGTTGTGGGCCAGGCTGTCCTTGGCCATCTGGATCAGTCGTTCACGGCTCATTCCGCTCCCCCTCCACGTGCCGAACCCGTGTCGACACACCACGCTGTTTCATCACAACTGTAATGCAAAACCGGGCTCCGCGACAGGCTGTGATCAGCGGGGACGGACCCAGTTCCCGTCGTCGTCGAAGACGAGGTCTGTCAACTCGCCAGGGGCCACCTCCACATCGACACCCAAGGCCACAGTGGCCTTCTGGGCGTTCCACTTCATGGTGTCCAGTGTCAACTCGATCAACTCGACGTCGGTGAAGTGCGTGCGGGCCGCCTCACACTCTGACGGCGACAGATCGACGGGTCTCGTCATCAACGCCATCGCCACGTCGATGGCCACGCCGTGTCGTGGCGACCGCCCCGATCCACGCGGGTCGAGGGCCATCGACGCCTGCTCTTCGGTGAGCACCCGATGCCCGGCAACTGCCAGGCGCACCGAGCGTCAAGTGTGGCAATCGTGATGATCAGCACAGCGCAGGCGCACCATTTCGGTGGTCACGTCGTCCAATGCGTGTTGGCGCACCACGGCGGCCTGCCAGGCACCGAGTGCCCGCCGGAGTACTTCATCGCCTCGCACACCACGGGCGACCCGCGCCTGACGCTCACCCGGTCGACTCATCGCTCCACCTCTTCTGTCAGTGCCAGATGCTCCCACATGGATCGCAGTCGCTGCCGTTGCTCGATCACCAGCATGGCATTGGTCAGATTCACCACACCATCGTCACCGACATGGCTGCGCAGGGCATCCACCTGCTGGTCGGTCATGGACGCCACGTCGATCACGAACTGCTCGCACCACGCCAGCAGGTCGCGATCGGCCTGATCGAAGGCCGGATCGGTCGGCCACTGCCCCACCCCGTTGGCGAGCACAGCGTCGAGACCGGATCCGGGAGTGCGAGAAGTGGCCTCGGCGATACACCCGATGAGTTGGGCTGCACGGAGACGACAGAGTTCGAGTTGCCGCGGGTTCACCGCCGCCCACGCCGCCCGGTGAGCGTCATCCAACGCTGCTGCGACGTCAGGAAGATGCGCCAGCACCCGCTCGATCACCGCTGTGGTACCGGTGGCGTCGGCATCGAGATCAACCGTCATGTTCCACTCCCCTCGCCCACGTGGACCGGCAACGACCAACACATCCTCACGCCGCCATCGGTCATGGCGCGTGGCGCAGCCACGTGGCCGTCGACGGGTCGCATGTCCCCTGCCCAGGCCCACACCTGACGACAGATGGTCACCGCCGTGTCACGAACGAGCGCGAACCGTGATCTCGGGCGGTCCTCGGGTGCGGCGGGAAACCGCGAGGGCGCACCGGTGCCGAACGAGATCGCCGAGGCCAGGCCGTCAGCACGGTACTGGCCACGCGCTTCCCGTTGGCACAGGTCCTTGCGGCCGGGCCTGAACTCGTCGGGGTCGGCGAACTGGCGAGGATCTCGGTTCGCTGCCCCTGCCGAACACAGCACCATCGCCCCGGCCGGCAGCAGCAGCCCGAACCGCTCCACCTCGTGGCGGGCCCACCGCGCCGTCGTCATCACCGGCGGTGAGTGTCGAAGCGCTTCCAGCCACGCCACCTTCCAGAGGCGGCGGTCGTCACCGAGTACGTCGAGTTCGTGGCGGTGCGTCAGCAGCAGGCTCCACAGGTTCGCCATGGACCCGACCAGGGTGTCGTGGTCACTCTCACACCACATGGCCGCCACGTCATCACCGGTGGCCGGACCGTCACCATTGTCCAACGCAGCGATGGCCGACACGATGTCATCACCCGCTCGCGCTCGGCGCAGTGCGAGGAGGTCGTCGCCGTACCGGGAGAGTTCGCCGAACGCCGTTCGGGCGTCGTCGAGCCAGCGAGGATCCCAACCCGATGCCCGACCCACACGAAGGATCGTCCTCACGAACCACGCCCGATCGCTGTCAGGGACGTCGGTCGCTTCGGCCACCAGTCCATAGGCGATGGGCGCCAACACCTGTCGCACCAGGTCCACCGGGCGACTCCGGTCCACGCCTGCCAGGACCCGCTCGGTGAGCGCCTCCACCCCTGCATCCATACGTCGGGTCTCGGCGGCAGCGACGCTGATGTCATGGCGACGATCGCGCCCCCGGTGGGCGAGGTCCATCGACCAACGCCTGGTCCGGGTCTCGAAATTGGCGTCGTCCACGAACACCGAGGTCACGTCGTCGTAGCGGGTCACCCAGAACGCATTGCCGATCCAGTCCCGGTAGCACGGCGTGTGCTCCCGCACGGCGTGCAGCACGGGCCAGGGGTCGTCCCGGAACTCGGGACTCCACAACTGCCGGGGTCGGATCACGGGCGAGGCTTCGTGGACCCGCAGTCGTTGGTACACCTCATAACTGCGAAGACCACTCGGATCGGTGGGCCGTGGTGGTGCGACCACCTCACCCATGGGGCATCCCGTCACCCCTGCGCCTCCCGCCCCGGCAGGAACGAGATCCACAGTTCACGCACGGAGCCAAGCCCAATGGGCGCCAGCGATGTCCCGTCGAGATCCTTCGGCATCCGGTCGACCTCGAGACGGATGTCGTGGAGGTGCTGGGCCAGCATGCGTGACCCCTCGACGGTCTCCTGATGCGAGATCCACGCGCCCGGACAGAGATGCGGCCCCACGCCGAAGGCCATATGGCTGCATCGGCCCTCCTGCTGATAGCCAGAACGCAAGATCTTGCCCGAGTAGAGATCGTGTCGGAACAGATCGAACCGCTCAGGGTCGGCAAAGACGCGCTCGTCATGATTGGCCGACACATCCACCATGTGCACCAGGGAGCCGGCAGGGATGGTCACGCCGTGCAGCGTCACATCGTGGCTGACCTGACGAGGTTGACCGCCGATCGGTGTGGAGTGCCGGAGCGTCTCGTGGAACGCAGCATCCCACAGCGACTCGTCGGCCAGTACTGCGTTCAACTGCTCCGGATGCTGCAACAGCAGATACCACAGATTGAGGATGGCGCCTCGAGTGGTCTCGCCACCACCACCCACCACCAATGCCACGTTGGAGGTGATCTCTTCGGTGGACATCACATCACCGTCGATGATCGAGGTACAGAGTTCGCTGATGATGTCGGGGCCGATGATCTCGCCGTCGTCGTCGTAGAGGTAGCCGGGCTCCCGACGGCGGCGCTCGACCAACTCCTCCACATAGTCCTCGAGGTGCTGGCGTGCCTCTACCCCCTGGCGCTGGGTGTCAGAACCTCCCAGGCCCAACATCATCGACGAGTACCAGTAGAAGAAGTCGGTCCGTGCTTCATCGGGGATACCAAGGACCTGGCACACCACTCGAATCGGGAAATCGTTGGCGAACACCCGCGCCAACTCCACCGTGCGGCGACCGGTCGCAGGGTCGACCTCCACGTTCGGTCCCGGTTCGGGCGCCGTGAACTCGGCGATCATCTCTGTGGCCAACCGCCGGATGGCTCCCACCCGCCTCGTGAGCGCCTTGCCCACCAGATGTCGTCCGTACACGTTGCGGCGACGGCGGTGCTCGATTCCGCTCAACTCCAACTGGGTGTTGCCCAGAACACCCGACGACGATCCCTTGGGAATGGTGTTGAAGCCGGCTTCGTCGAAGTAGCCACGCGTGATGTCCTCATAACGCGTGACGTAGTAGGCGTTGTGCAGACGGTCGTAGAACACCGGATGGTGATCGCGCATGATGCGGTAGTAGGGGTACGGATTCCGTCGGAACTCCGCCGAGTCGAACAGGCGAGGGTCGATCAACGGTCGACCGTGTTCGTCGCTCCCCATGTCGACGGCCTCGCCCAACGTCATGAACGGGAACACGTCTCGCATCGGGGCATCGTGGTCGCGCGCACCCCAGAGTCCATCGGCGAGGAAGACGTCGTCGAGGGCGGTCACGACGGTCAGCCCTTGGTGCGCTGGGATCCGTCGGATCGACGAACGATCACCGGGTCACCAGGCCGCCAGAGTTCGTGCGCCCGGCGCCATCCGGCGAAGGCTGCCAGGATATGGGGCGGATCTCCGTGGATCTCGGTGAAGCCCCCGGTGACGTCACGGGTGTCGAAGTACGACGCGTTCACGCCGTCGGCGAACAGTTCGCAGGCCGGCTCGAACCCGGCGTCGATGAGTCGCTGGCGCTCACCTTCGAAGTCGTTCACCAGCACGCCGATATGGTGGAAGCCGTACTGCCCCGCCGCGTACATGTCGCGATAGATGGACGGTGTGTCGTCGTGCTGCACGATGAACTGGATCATCTGGTCACCGAGATAGCCGAAGGCGTAGGACACGTCGGCTTCCTGATCAGTTCCGCGGTAGGTGAAGCGGTCCGTCCGGTGGTGCATGGTGATCACGAACGGTCCGGCCCCGAACAACGCGTTCCAGCGGTTGCAGGCCTCGTCGAGATCCTCGACCAGATACGCCTGCTGGAAAAGCGGATACGTGGACAACATGGTCATGACGTCGGCCCCCTCCTGCCACGGTGTGTGCTCACCGCGTCGCCACCACAGTGTCGCAGCCCCCGGGGTCGGGTTCCCGAGTCGGACGACACGCCGAGAACTCAGGCCACCACGCCTACCAGGTCGGCGACTTCCAGTGCCTGATGGGTGGCGAAGGCCACCCGGCGCGGAGCGAAGGCATCGCCCAACAGGTGCACGTCGACGTGGCGACCCTTCAACTCGTCGTACAACGTCGCCACCGACACCGCTCCACAGGCCAGCACCACGCTGTCCACTCCCTCCATGGTGAAGATGCGGTCGCTGTACACGTTCGCCAGGTGCAGTCGACCGGGTTCCACGGCGACGAGACGCGTCATGTTGCGCATCTCGACGCCTGCCTCGTCGAGACGGGCCAACAAGGCACCCACGGTGTACTTGCCCACCAGTGGTGACGGGGCGGGGGTTCGGTGGACCACCGTGACGCGGTGACCCAGCCCGGCCAGATGATCGGCCACGGCCAACGGTGCCGCTCGGTCGTCCTCGGCGATCACCACCACGTGGCCACTCACCGTGGCCTCACCGTTCAGCACGGCAGCAGCAGTGGCGACATGTGAGTGCTGCAGGCCTGTGGCATCGGGAAGTCGGGCCGCAGCCCCGGTGGCAACAGCCACGACGTCATACCCCGCAGCCATCACGGCCTCCACCTCGGCTCGTCGTTCGAGGTGCACCTTCACGCCAGCACGCTCGAGGCGCTTGGACTGCCACGCGATCCAATCGGCATAGTGACGGTTGGACCGCGCCTTGGCGGCCACGGCCAGCTGCCCGCCCAGATGCGCCTGTGCCTCCCAGAGTTCCACGGTGTGACCCCGCTCTGCCGCGATGCCGGCCAATTCCAGACCGGCTGGACCGCCACCCACCACCAGCAGTCGTTGGGCCCGCGTGCTTCGAGGGGTGGGTCGGATCTCGCGACCAGCACGCGGGTTCGACGCGCAGGCAAAGCCGAGGCCCTCGACCAATTTGCGGTCGATGCACTCGTTGAAGCCCATGCACGGGCGGATCTCGTCGCGGCGGCCCGACAACACCTTGGCAGCGAAGTGCGGATCGGCGATGGTGGCGCGCGCCATGCCCACCAGGTCGGCGTGACCGGCCGAGAGGATCGCCTCCACCGTCTCGGGTTTGGTCACCCGCCCCACGTACACCACAGGCAGGTCGGTGGCCGTCTTCGCCTCACCGCACAGAGCCGCCCACTCCCCTTCGGCGAAGGAACCCACGGGGATGTACGTGACCCGGCCCCAGTTGTTCCCGATGTCGAGGCTGAAGTAGTCCACGGTGCCCTCGGCAGTGAAGGCGGCCATGATGCGCTGCAGTTCATCTACGGCGTACCCACCGTCGATCATCTCGTCGAGACACAGTCGCAGGCCCAGCGTGATGGGACGCTTCACATGGTCTCGAATCGACTCGACCACCTCGCGCAGGAACCGTCGGCGCCCCTCGGGACTCCCCCCGTACCCGTCGGTGCGGCGATTGGTGAGCGGCGACAGGAACCACTGCAGCAGATCGTCGTGGTTCGCATGCAGTTCGATCGCATCCACGTCGCCCTCGGCTGCGATGGCGGCCGACTCGCCATACTCCCGCACCAACCACTGCACCTCCTCCAGTGACAACACGTGGGGAATGCGGTGATCGAAGTAGCCCGACAGCGTCGCCGAGGGCGCCGAGGGCATCCCACCCTGCAACACCATCTGCGCCGACAGATACCCGCCGGCGTCGTGAACTCGGCGCGCCAACTCGCCCAGGCGCGTGACGTACTTGGCATGGCGGAAGATGCCAGGCCCCATGGCACCTACGCCGGTGGGTTCGAAACCGGGAATCAGGGGATTGGCGACGAACTGCGGGCCACCTCCCACCCACTGCATGCCACCCTCCACCTTGGACACCCAGTAGGCGCACAGCAGATCGAACTGATCGGGACTGCCCAACAGCGAGCCGGCACCACCCGAGTGCGGCGGGACCACCAGGCGGTGGTCCAAGGCCATGGTTCCCACCCGAATGGGTGCGGCAGCAAGTGAGCCGGTGAGTGACGGAGTCTCGGTCGCAGTCATGTCGGTACCCCCTGTTCGACGACAGCGTCAACGTAACAGACGTTATGCAACTGCTGCTGTACATCCCCCGGACCCCACTCGTAGCACCTAGTGTTCGACCATGAGCTCACCATCACCCGCGCCTGGCGAACTGTTCGATCTCACGGGCGAGGTGGCCGTGGTCACCGGCGGTGGTCGTGGCATCGGTGAGGGCATCGCCCGCGCCCTGGCAGCTGCCGGTGCCGCCGTCGTGGTGGCGGCGAGGCGCACCGCGGAAGTAGAGGCGGTAGCTGCATCCATCAGGGAAGGCGGCGGTCAGGCGCTTGCCATCACCGCCGATGTCACGAGCGACGACGATCTCGAGGCCACCGCCCAAGCCGCGGTCTCGACGTTCGGTCGTCTGTCGATCTGGGTGAACAACGCCGGTGGCTCAGCAGCGCGGGTACCACTCACCGAACTCAGCCAGGACGACTGGCATCACTGCATCGAGTTGAACCTGACATCGGTGTGGCGTGGCATCGTCACCGCGGCGCGGCATATGGAGACCGGGGCCATCGTGAACGTGTCCTCGGGCGCGGGCACTGGGCCGGTGCCCGGGAGTGGTCATTACGGTGCGGCCAAAGCCGGCGTGAACTCACTGACCATGACGGCATCGGCCGAACTGGCGCCGCGTATCCGGGTCAACGGCATCGCCCCAGGTCTGGTGCCCACCGAGATCGTGAGGCGGGCTCTCGGGGTCACCGAGGAACAGATCCCCGACATCGAACGCCAGTGGAACATTCCTCTGGGCCGTCTCGGGACACCGCTCGACATGGGCGCGGCGGTCGTGTTCCTGTGTTCGCAGGGAGCGTCCTGGATCACCGGCGAGACCCTACGAGTGGGCGGTGGGGCCAAACCCCGCTGATCTCGCTCCGGCGAATCGCGCCGACGTGGCAGGCTGGGACCATGCACATCTCCGAACTGTTCTCCGTCGCCGGCAAGGTCGTGGTCGTCACCGGCGGATCCCGCGGTATCGGTCGAATGATCGCCGAGGCCTTCGTGATGAACGGAGCGCGAGTCATCATCACCGCCCGCAAAGCAGCAGACTGCGATGCCACGGCGGCGGAGTTGTCCCAGTGGGGCAGTTGCATCTCGCTTCCCGCCGATCTGTCCTCCTCTGCAGGGCGACAGCAGTTCGTGGACGCCGTCGCTGCCGTCGAATCCGGCGTCGACGTCCTCGTCAACAATGCGGGTGCCACCTGGGGTGCGCCCGTGGACACCTTCCCCGAGGCCGGTTTCGACAAGGTCCTCGAGGTCAATCTGAAGGCACCGTTCTTCCTCACCCAAGCCATGCTGGGACTGTTGGGTGCCAGAGCCACGGCACAGGACCCATCGCGGGTGCTCATGATCGGATCCATCGACGGCATCCGCGTTCCCCAGACCGCCAGTTACTCCTACTCGGCATCCAAGGCCGGGGTACATCACCTGGCCCGCCACCTGGCACATCATCTCCTCGATCGGCACATCACCGTGAACGCCATCGCCCCGGGGCCGTTCGAATCGAAGATGATGGCGTTTCTGCTCGATGATCCCGCCACCCGCCAGGCAATCGCCGACAGTGTGCCCCTGCGCCGCATCGGTACGCCCGAGGATATGGCGGGCGCTGCCCTGTACTTGGCCAGCCGTGCGGGCGCCTACCTCACCGGCGCGGTCATCCCCGTCGATGGGGGAATCTCCACTCACGGCTGACACTAGGGTGCGGCCATGAGCGCACCCTTCGACCTCACCCAGACCGACCACCTGCTCAGCACCACACGCGCGGTGCGCAAACGCCTGGACCTCACTCGTCCCGTGCCGAGGGACCTCATCATCGACTGCATCCGCATCGCCACCCAGGCTCCCGCCGGCGGCAACGTGCAACGCTGGCGCTGGGTGGTGGTCGACGACCCGACCCTGAAGCACGGCCTGGCCGAGTTGTACCGCAAGGCCTACGCCCCCTACATCGAGGCGCAACGGACCGCCGTGGCCGAGGTCGGTCGCGAAGGTGTCAGCGGCATCATGGCCAGTTCCGATCACCTGGCCAACGTGCTCGAGCAGGTCCCCACGCTGGTGATCCCGTGCATGTTGGGTCGCCCCGAACCCGGTAGCAGCCAAGGAGCCCTGGCCGGTTGGTACGGGTCCATCTTGCCGGCGGTGTGGAGTTTCATGTTGGCGGCCCGCAGCAGGGGTCTCGGAACGGCTTGGACCACGCTGCACCTCGCCTACGAGCAGGAGGCAGCCGAACTCCTCGGGCTTCCTCCCACCGTGAGCCAGGTGGCGCTCACTCCCCTCGCCTACTACACAGGCGATGATTTCAAGCCCGGCCAGCGACGCGACGCCAGCGAGATCACCTACATCAACGGCTGGAAATAGCGCTTTCCGCTCAGGCGAACTGACGCCCGCGCGCCAGGCGGCCAGGGCGGGCACCGGTGTCGGTGTCGGCGAGGCGGGTCGTCACACCGCCGCACAACGTGGCGACATAACCGGTGACGGGTTGCATGAGGCGGGTGCCACCGGCGGGGAGATCGTGATGAGCGACGGGCGGATCCACGCGCAACCGCTCGTGATCGAACACGTTGAGATCGGCACGCCGACCGGGTAGCAGGGCACCACGATCCGAGAACCCGAACAATTCTGCGTTGCGCAGAGTCTGCTGATGCACCACGAACTCGAGGGGCAGTTGCTCCCCGCGCTGGCGGTCACGGGTCCAGAACGTGATCTGCGTGGTGGGCATGGTGGCGTCACAGATCAGGGTGACATGCGCACCGGCGTCACTCAGGCCCGTGACGGTGTCGGGATGGGTCAACATCTCTCGCAGCACGTTCATGCGCGCGTGGATGTCCACCGTGCTCAACGACGCGAACCGGGTACCACCGGCGTCGATGAGGAAGTCGTAGAGGTGTTCCACGGGATCCACCCCACGGGCCTGGGCCTGAACACCCAGCATCGCGTCGCGCGAGGGCTCGAGGTCCATCGGGGCGTCCAACGGGTACAGCACGCCCGCCGAACGCCGGAACAATCCGTACACGTTCTCCATGGACCCCGGTGCCTCGGGCCGGATGTCGTTCTCGGCCATGATGGCCGCCCGCACCTCGGGACGCGCCATGGCGGCTGCCCTCTCGGCCACAGGCAGATGCGCCAGTGCCATGTACGTAGGACGCCGCATGAAGGCGTGGTAGGCGCTCAGTCCGGTCACGAACCCGATGGGTCGCGACGACACCTGCGGACGCAGACGGGTACCGGCGCCGTTGGCGACTTCGGTCCGGCGCAGGATCTCACGCCACAGATCGGGATCGAAGTCCGGGGACTGCACCAGCGTGAACGTCACAGGGCGGCCTGAGGCTTGGGCGAAGCGCACCATCAGGTCGTGTTCGTCCTCCTGCGTGGTCACTTCCCCACCCAACGACGCCAGTTGACCAACGGTGCCGGCCGGGATCATCTCGAACACCCCACGACCGGTGCTGCGCATGGCCGAGGCGATGGCAAGGAGTTCATCGGCTGCAGCGAACGTGCCGGGAACCGGTTCACCCCACAGCGAGCGGTGGCCGACCGTGCGTGACGTGGAGAATCCCACCGCTCCCGCCTCTAGCGCCTGGGCCACCAGGCGATTCATCTGATCGAGGTCGTCGGCGTTGGCATCGCTGTCGCCCAGAGCCCGTTCCCCCATCACGTAGGCGCGCAGTGCGCCGTGGGGCACCATGGCCGCAACATCGAGGGTGTACTGCCGGGTCGCAAGGTAGTCGAGGTAGTCGGGGAACGATTCCCACCGCCCCCACTCCATACCCTCGTACAGGGCGGTCCCCGGGATGTCCTCGACCCCCTCCATCAACTCGATCAGTTGGCGCTCGTCTCCGGGGCGCACGGGGGCGAAGCCCACACCGCAGTTGCCCATGACCACCGTCGTCACGCCGTTGGAGAACGACGGATCCAGTGTGTCGTCCCAACTCACCTGACCGTCGTAGTGGGTATGGACGTCGACCCAGCCCGGGGCCACGACCGCCCCATCGGCATCGATGACCTGGCGGGCGGCACCGTCGATACGGCCACCGACTTCCACGATCACACCGTCACGTACTGCGACGTCACCCGTGCGGGCCGGTTCGCCCGTCCCGTCCACGATCAATCCGCCTCGCACGATCACGTCGAACATCGCTCTCCCCCTGTCAGTGCCGTGGGCGTAACGTATCCTCCGGCGAATGTGATCATCCTGTTGAGAAGAGTTCCGGTGTCGGGGCGACGAAAGGCCCGGCTCCGTGGTGACCGGCGACAGGACCGTTCACTATCGGCGTCGGCGAGCGTCGGTCCATGCGCCCTCGGTGCTCGCTCGGACTCATCTCATTACTGCTCACCGGCGCCTGCACGTCTCACGCCGCTCACGGATCGCCATCGGACCGATCTCTCGGGGTCGCCGTCGCCGAAGCGCACGCGCCGCCCGTACACGAACCGTTACTCGGTGAAGATCGTCGATGGATGGTCGAAGTCCAGACCGCACTGCGCTGGGCCTCCGATCTCGCCGAGGTGCTCGACCACTGGTGGAGAACAGACGAACTCGCTCGCCTCCATCGACACCTCGTCGACGCCGACGGGATCCTGACGGCCTTCGTCGCCGGTTCGGGCCTCCCGCGACTGGCCACAGACTGGTCACCGGTGGACGACCCCGACCATGACCTCGCTCGACGGTACGACCGCATGATGAGACGGGCCCTGCTCGGCGCAGACGACGCTGCTCTCGAGGTCCGGTCGGCCACCGCCTGGGTCACAACCGTTCTGGCAAACGGCGACATGACGCACCCCGCCGTGCCGTCATTGGTGACCGCACTCGAAGCTGCACTACAGCCGACTCAGGCGCCGCCCAGCACCACCAGTCCGTCGTGACCGTCGATGCGCCGATACAGCAGACCCGGCTGCCCGGTGTCGACGTCACAGAACACCACCCATGGCTCTCCGAGGGCGAGCTCGGTCCGCGCCGAATCGAGATCGAGATGCGGGAACGGTTGCTCGTCGACGCTCACATCGGCCACCGGTGGCGGGTTCCAGCGAGCCGACGGGTCACCTCCCCCCATGCAGCGCAGGCGGTACCCGTGTTCGGTTCGCCACACCACCGCTGCCGCGCCGGTCGCCTGCTCCTCGAACAGCAGCACTTCGAGGTCCAGGGCTTCCAGATCCTCGATCGCCTCGTCCACGTGCTCGGTGCCCCCCGCCCAGGTGCTGCGCACCATGACCAGTCGCTCGTCCTCGGGAAGCCGAGCCACGGGTGCCTGTCGCTGTGGCCGATCACCGTGACGCCACTGGCCCTCGGGCGAACTGGTCCCCCGCCGACGTACCGCCCGCACCCGACTCGCCTGTTGTTCCAACTGTTGACGGAGGCGTTGATCCAGGCGGGCGACGGCCTCACTCACTGTGGCTCCCGACCCTCGGGCCACCACGTGGTGATGGTTGCGGTCCACCAAGACCCGCAGTGTCACCGGATGGGTACGAGCCGGGTCGGCGTGACGACGGATCCGAAGCGAGACGTGTCGCACCGTCGGTTCCACCGATTCGATCATGTGCCAGAGGGCGGCGACCACGGCCTCCCGTTCCTCGAGAGTCACCTCGCCACCCACCGACACGGCCAGTGACGGACCCTGGACTGGCACCAGTCGCACCACCCGACCGTGCCACTGCTCCACCACGCATCCCTGGCGCACCCTGAGCCGACTCTCGATGTCGGTGTCGTCGGTGCCCGCACCCACCCAACGCACCAGGACATCGAAACCATCACCGCCATCTCCCAGGGTTACAGCGTCCACAGGCTCGATGCTCGTCGGATTCACCCGCACTTCTGCGGCGGCTTCCCACGCCCGCCTGATCTGACCCGGATCGGCCAGGAGCGACCCCTCCCAGTGCAGGACCGCCTCGGCGCCGTACCACGACATCGCCGTGTCCAGATCATGCTCTACCAACGCGCTGCTCCATCGCCGGGCCACCTCGACGGCATCCCACTCCTCTGGCGAAGGCGGACGCAACACCTCGACGGGGCGGGCCTGATGTCCGGAGTCGCGCTGGCCCAGGCGGCGCCCTTCCCGGCGCCGGGTGCGGCGGTCTCGCCGATTGGTTGCTGCCTCAGCCGACATGGCGGTCCTCCTGAAGTGCGGATTCGGTGTCCAGTTCCTCGAGTGGTACCCCGGGAGTACCGGGTTCCCCGATCACGTCGTCATCGGGGAGTCCATCGGCGCGGCCACCCCACCACGCCATCATCAACCGCTCGATGTCCACTGCCTCGTCGTCGGGGACGGGGCCTCCCGGTGCGTGCAACACGGGGTGCGTCGCTTCCCAGTACCCCTGGTGGTCGTGGCAGAACCGGGTGGAGGGCACGGCCTCGAGACGGTCGTCGGGTATGGCTTCGCCGCAACTTGCGCATCGACCGAAGTGGCCTTGTTCCAACCGCAGTCGGGCATCGTGCACCTCGGCCAGTGCTTGGCGAACAGTGCCGAGCAGCGACATGATGCGTTCGCGTTCGGCGGTGTCGCTTGCCGAGTCGGCGAGGTGCTGATCGACGGTGCTCAACTCGCCGGGACCGCCACGGTCCATATCGGCGTGCTCGGCCTCGAGTTCGTCACGCCACCGGATCAATTTCGCCTGTTCGTCCCTCAGCAGGGCGTCGGCTCGTACGCGTTCCATCCCGTCAGGGTGCGTCGGATCCCCGCCCCATCCCCAGGGCCGTACGACCGGTGTTCACCGGCACCATTCGCACCACATCACCCGGTTGGCGTTGCGCCAGTGCATCGAGATCGCGTGGGTCCACGATGGCGATCACCGGGTAGCCACCCGTGGTCGGGCGGTCCCGCATCATCACGATGGGTCGTCCGTCGGACGGCACCTGCACCGCTCCTGTCACCAAGGCCTCACTGGGCAGATCATCGCTGTACACGCGGGGCAGGGACGGGCCCGACAACAGGGTCCCCACTCGGTCGCTTCGAGGGTCCACCGTCCACTTCTGTGTGATGAGGAGACGCCAGGCGTCGGGAAGGAACGCCTTCGGGCGAGGACCTGGCCACACCCGTACCACGAGGTCGTCGTCGAAGGGCGCGACCGGAGCTACCTCCACGACCACCGCCCCGCCGGGATCGGGTCCCACAGGCAGGACCCTGCCACTGACCAGAGGCTCAGGGCCCAGCGCACCCAGACTGTCCCACGAGCGCGAACCCAACACCGGGGTCACGGCCACGCCACCGCGTACCGCCACGTAGGCCCAGCGACCCTGACCTCTCGACGGAACCCCCAAGGTCAACTCGGCTCCGTCTGCCAACGTGAGCGGAGCGTCCAGGGCTTGCTCATGACCAGCCGCATTCACCGTCACCCGAGCACCCGTCACCGCCAACAGGGTTGTCCCCTGAGCCACCAGGCGCAAACCGCCCGTGGTCTCCAACACGCCAGCCTCGTCGCCGTTACCCACCAATCGATTCGCCAACGACGCAGCACGTCGATCCATGGCCCCGGCCCGACCCACACCCAGATGAGCCCACCCGACGCGTCCGAGGTCCTGCACCGTGCTCGACCAACCGGCGTCGAGCACCCGCAGGCTCATGTGGACACCTCGACGAAGCGCACTCGGGTGCCCGGGGTGAGGAGCGACGGCGAATCACGGTCGAGCGACCACAGGGATGCACCGGTGCGACCCAGGAGGTGCCAACCTCCCGGGGACGACCTCGGGTAGACCCCGCAGTAGCCCGCTGCGATGGCCACCGAACCAGCAGGAACACGCGATCGCGGCGATGCCCGCCGGGTCACGTGCAGTCGTCGGGGAAGACCCACGAGGTACGCGAAGCCGGGAGCAAAGCCGCAGAACGCCACCCGATACGTGGCACTGAGGTGCAGGCCGATCACGTCGGAAGGCGAACAGCCCACCATTCGGGCGACATCGTCCACATCCTCACCGTCGTAGACGATGGGAAGTTCCACGGGTGCGTCGTCGACTTCGTCGCGCGCATCGGGTATGCCAAGGGCAGCGCTCGCCACCTCGACGAGTTGCGCCTGACGCCGGGCGTCCACCCCGATACCAGTCCGGATGACCAGAACGCTCTGCGCTGCGGGCACCGCCTCTCCACCACCATGGTCGGTGGTGGCCAGCCAGTGGGTGATGGCAACCGACACGCGGTGCACCGCGTCGGGCGCCAAGTCGACCAGCACGGCATCCGGGCCGACGGGAATGGCCTCGAGGCTCACACTGCGCAGAACGATGCCAGATCGACACCAGCGTCGTGCAGTGCACGCCGCACGCCCGAAGCCACGGCCACTGCACCGGGGGTATCGCTGTGGACACACAGGGATCTCACTGGCACGCGCACCCAAGCGCCATCGATACTGCGCACACGACCGTGAAGGGCAAGGTCGAGGGCCTGCCGGACGGCATCTTCCACCACGTCGATGGAGGAATGTGGCTCACTCCTCGGTACGAGTCGACCATCGCTGCGGTAACGACGGTCCACGAAACCCTCGACCACCACATCCATGGAGCGTCGACTCGCCTCTGCCAGCAACGCCGAAGCGGGAGCACCCAGCACCATAAGCCGAGGATCGAAAGCCGCTACGGCCTCTACGACCGCCCGGGCCTGGCCTTCGTGGTCGATGACTGCGTGGTAGAGGGCTCCGTGAGGTTTCACGTATCGCACGCAGGTGCCCGCTACACGGGCGACGCCGTCGAGAGCAGCGATCTGGTACACGACGCAGTCCGCCAACTCCGACGGCGCCATGTCGATGAAGCGCCGACCGAAACCCTGGAGGTCGGGGTAGGACACCTGCGCCCCGATCACCACGTCCGATCGAGCAGCGCCCTCGCACATCTCACGCATGGTCGTCGGGTCTCCGGCGTGAAACCCACACGCCACGTTGGCGCTGGTGACCAAGCCCAGCAACGCGTGATCATCGGTGAGCCGCCAGCGACCGAAACCTTCACCGAGGTCGCAGTTCAGGTCGATCGTGGCGCTCATCGACGCCGATACCTCAGGCGAGGGTGATGCTGTCGTCGAGGTACACGTCTTGGATGGCGTTCAACAGTTCGACACCCTCGGCCATGGGACGCTGGAACGCCTTGCGTCCCGAGATCAGGCCCTGACCACCAGCACGCTTGTTGATCACCGCAGTCTTCACGGCAGCGGCCAGATCGCCCGCACCCTTACTCTCGCCACCGCTGTTGATGAGACCAATGCGGCCGAGGTAGCAGTTCGCCACCTGCCATCGAGTGAGATCGATGGGATGGTCCGTGGTCAACCGTTCATACACCAGAGGGCTCGTCTTGCCGAAGTTCGACAAGGCGAGATAACCACCGTTGCGCTCGGGCAGCTTCTGCTTGATGATGTCGGCCTCGATGGTGACGCCAAGGTGGTTGGCCTGTCCGGTGAGATCCGCCGACACGTGGTGGTCGACGCCGTCAACCTTGAAGTCGTTATTGCGCAAATAGCACCACAGCACGGTGAACATGCCGAGTTCGTGCGCTTCGGCAAAGGCTTCCGCCACTTCCACGATCTGCCGGGTGGATTCCTGCGAACCGAAATAGATGGTGGCACCTATGCCCACCGCACCGAGGTTCCACGCTTGCCGCACGGTACCGAACATGACCTGGTCGAAGCGATTGGGCGACGTGAGCAGCTCGTTGTGATTGATCTTCACGATGAAGGGGATGCGATGCGCGAACCGCCGGCTGACCGCTCCCAACACACCGAACGTGGTGGCTACAGCGTTGCAGCCGCCCTCGATGGCCAACTGGCAGATGTTCGCCGGGTCGAAGTAGGCGGGGTTCGGCGCGAAACTCGCTGCCCCAGAATGCTCGATGCCCTGGTCCACCGGCAGAATCGACACGTAACCGGTGCCGGCGAGACGCCCCGAGCCGTACAGAGACCCCAAGTTCCGCAACACCACCGGAGAGCGGTCTGTGTGAGCGAATACCCGGTCTATGAAGTCGGGGCCCGGAGCGATCAGAGACTCACGGGGCAGTCCCGAGCAGGTGTGCGACAGCAGATCCTCGGCGTCATTGCCGAGCAGCGCGTGGAGATCCACGGCGTCCTCCTTGGGGGTTGCGTTCACCGTCGCCGGCGCGCCCCTGCATGGTACTCACCGACCCAGCGCTGCGAGACGCTCTGCAACGTCCACAAAAGCGGGATCCACGGCGGCGACCTGACCGAACCACCGCCGAGCCTCGACCACTGCACCAGCGCGGTCGTACAGATCAGCCAGCGCGTACCACTGGCGGAGATGGTGATCACGGACTCGACGTGGAGCCGCGCTCTGCCTCGACAGCAGATCGATAGCAGCATCGAGCTGGCCTCGGTCGGCCAACGAACCCGCCATCACGATGCGCCCCTCGGTCATCACGTCGGGCGCGGGTGACGCCTCTTTCAACTCACGCCACAGTTGCTCTACCTCATGGTGTCGACCCAACGCCCTGTAGCAGTCGGCCAACACGGGATGACAGGTGACATCGTCGGGCCGCAAGGTACGGAACGCCTCGAGTTCGGCTGCGGCACGGCGCCACTGCCCGATTCGATACAGGATCTGCCCGGCGAGTTCACGACCGGCAGGAACATCGGCGGCCTCACGCACCACCGGCGTCACCGAACGGCGAGCATCGTCCAAGCGGTCCGCCTCGAGCGCTGTCCCGGCCTCCGCCAGCAGTTTCACCAGTCGAACAGCCTTCCTCGGACCCACCGCACGCTCGATATCGGCGATCACATCGTCCTCGAGCGGTCGCCTGCGCTTGGCACGACGAGGGCCGTTCTGGGCGGAACCACCCTCTTCGGAACGCCGAACGGCTCCCGACGCAGCCGCTCGGACCGGGCCTTCATCGATCCAGGTCTCCATGGACCTCGGATCGGCATCGGTCGCCGGAGTCCATTGGCGCGAACTCGGCGCCGCCACCCTGCGCTGTGGGCCATCATCCACCCGACGAGTCGCGCCACTGCGGGACGCTCCAGCGGATCCGCCTCGTGACCACTTGTTCCCCGTCGCTCCCATGCGAGCCTGCCCCGACGGACGGCCCGGGGAACCGCCCGACGTCCTGCGCTGCCCCGAGGTACCGGAGACTCCACCTGTACGCGATGCACCCCCACGGGCCGCGGCACCTCCCGCGCGCCCCGCACCTGCACGAGGACCCGCCGCTCGCGGAGCGCTCGATCGTGAACCCGCAGCGCGCTCACCAGACGAACGGCCACTACCAGCACGCCCACTACCGGCGCGACCTGCACCATCGCTAGCGCCACCCGAGCGAACACCACCTGATCGAGCCCCCCCGCTCCGCGGGGTAGACGACCGACCGCCACCGGCAGCACGAGAAGGTGGACGCGGAGACGATCGGCGGGGGGCAGCAGACATGGCTTACCAGCCTACGGTGACCCAGGGGCTAAAACGCCGAGAACCCCCGCCGGAGCGGGGGTTCTCGAACGCGAAAGCCGGCGGCGACCTACTCTCCCAGGGGATCTCTCCCCAAGTACCATCGGCGCAGGCGGGCTTAACTGCCGTGTTCGGGATGGGAACGGGTGTTACACCGCCGCAATGGCCACCGGACATCAATTGTCAACGTGGACGATCCACGAGGACTCCAGAGCAAGCACGAGCGAGATTCAACCAAGCCCTCGGCCGATTAGTACCGGTCGGCTGAACGTGTTACCACGCTTACACCTCCGGCCTATCAACGTGATGGTCTTGTCACGGGCCTTACTGCGTTGACCGCATGGGAGTGCTCATCTTGGAACGGGCTTCCCGCTTAGATGCTTTCAGCGGTTATCCCTTCCGTAGGTGGCTAATCTGCCGTGCCCTT
>CAYMUC010000054.1:0-20545 GCA_964393535.1 uncultured Ilumatobacteraceae bacterium
GCCCGGCGTTTCGAGCCGTGGCTTTCGAGTTTGCGGGCAGCGGCAAACGGTGCGTCCGGGGTACGCCTGGACCATGTGATGGGTTTGTTCCGCCAGTTCTGGATTCCTCCCGGCGGCACACCGGCCGATGGCGCCTACATTCGATTTCCCGGCGAGCAACTCATGGCCCTGCTGGCCTGGGAGGCCTGCCGCGCCGAGGTATTCGTGGTGGGTGAGGATCTGGGCACCGTTGAGCCCGAGGCGCGCTCGCTGATGCATCGTCGACGCGTGCTGGGTACACGAGTGGCGTGGTTCGAACCCGATCCCCGTCCTGCCACCTGGGCCGTGGAGGTCATGGCCACCCTGACCACCCACGATCTGCCGACGTTGGCCGGGGTGTGGAACACGGCCGATCCGGGGGATGGTGAACTGCGCAGACGTCTGGCGACGGTGGCCGGATGCGCACCGGACGACAACCGGCCAACGCCAGAGGTGATCGACGCCGCCCACCGCGCACTGCTCGCAGGACCCAGTCAGGTGCGCCTGGTGACGGCCGACGATCTGTGTGCCAGCGAGATGCGGCCCAACCTGCCCGGCGTGGTCGGTCCGCCCAGTTGGTGTGTGCGCCTACCGGTTCCCGTCGAGTCGATTCCACTGGATGTGTTCGGCCGTGGCACGGTGTCGCCGTGACCTGGCTCGACGATGCGGCCGTGATCTCGGCAACGGTCCTTGCCATCATCTCGCTCGTCCCTCAGGCGAGGCGCCTGCTGATGACACGCGATGCTTCAGGGGTCTCCATCACGTGGACGGCGATCGGCACGGTGACCAATGCCGGCTGGTTCGTGTACGTGACCACCGAAGGGTTGTGGGCCAGTGCCCCGGCGACGGTCATCTCGTCGGGTTTCTACGCCTGGCTGTTTCTGTTGCTCGCCCGTCTGGGTACCCCGTGGCGGGTGGCCGCACGCCTGGGTGCAGCATGGGCCGTGGTGCTCGTGGTCATGACGGCAGCGACCAGTCTGGCGGTGCTCGGCGCAGTGCTGGGTCTGGCCTACGCCATTCAAGTGGGGCCATCGGTGTACACGGCGTACCGGACCTATGCCCCGACGGGTGTGGCCCCGGGAACGTGGCTCCTGATGCTGTTGCAGGTGGTGTTGTGGGGTGTCTACGGCATCGCCCACCGCGATGTGCCGATCATGATCTACGGCGTCACCGGTATCACGGCAGCGGTGCTGATGCTGGCGCGTTGGTACGTGACGCGCGATCGGGTACCGGTGCCAGTAGTGCTGCACTGAGCAGGGCGGCGCCAGCAGCCAGGATGGCACCGGCGCCGGGCGAGACAGCGTCGTCCAGAGCGGCGGCCACCAGCGGCCCAACGCCCGACGCCACCCCCAGCGTGAGATGCAACGAGCCCATGAGCACGCCCAGGTCATGTGCAGGCAGCACCTCACGGGCGTAGATGCCTTCGAGGGGTGAGACCGCACCGAGGCCTGCTCCCGCCACCAGTACGAAGCCGACGGCCAGCACCATGTTGCCGCTGACGGCCAGCAACAACGCACCCACGGCCACCAGCACCTTCGCGCCGCGCAAGGCTCGGCGTGCCGACACGCGACGAAGGATCAGGCCGAGCGGCACCCGTCCCAACAACTGGGCGATCCCACGAGCCCCGGCCAGGGTGGCGGCGGTGGCCCGGTCCAGACCGGCGGCCACCATGGTCGGTACCTGCAGCACCACCAACGTCGACATGCCGAACGAGCCCGCCAACGACGAACCGGCGAGTCGTCGCACGGTGGGATCGCTCCAGGCCGCACGCAGAGCGGTGACCGGTGTCGGCGACGCATGGACGGATCGCGTACGTTGATGCGGGTCGACGAACATCGCCGCAACGCCCGAGACGGCGGCCACCGTCACGGCAGCCAGGCGCAGCGTCCACCTCCAACCCACCGTTGCCCTTGCGAGTTCGGTGGCGGGAATCAGCAGTGGTGACGAGAACGCTCCCCAGATGGTCAGCCGGGCGATGGCACGCGCTTCATGTCCCGGAGCCAGCCGTGCGACGACGGTCTGGGTGAGGTGGTAGAAGCCGGTGGCCCCGATGACGCCTCCACCCACACCGAAGGCCACAGCGAAGTGAACCGGATGAGCGGCGAGGGACGCAACGATCAGCAGACCGGGACCTGCGATCGAACCGATGGCCAGAGGCACGGCAGCCCCACGCCGATCGAGCAACCGACCCGCCGCCATGCCGAGGACGCCTGTCAGGAGTTGGGCCAAGGCGTAGCCGGCGGTCAACAGGCCCAGTCCTGTATCGAGGTCGACTCGAAGGTCGTCGAGCAGCACACCGAATCCGTAGAACCACGAGCCGTAGGCGACGATCGTCAACAAGCCGAGCATCGTCACGGCAGCGCCAGGGGCGGACGGACTCACGGCGACATGTCAGCACAGCCTCGTGGGGGCATGCTGGTGACGTTCGGGTGAACGTCAGGTGGTGGCGCCACCGTCGACGGTCAGCACGGTGCCGCTCACGAATGATCCGGCATCGCTGCACAGCATGAGTGCCGGCCCCACCAGTTCCTCGGGCTCGGCCACCCGGCCGACGGGGGTGGCCTTGGCGGTGGCGGCCAGTTGTCGATCGTCGTAGGCCTTCTCGACCATGTCGGTGCGGAACGTTCCCGGCGAAATGGCGTTGACCCGGATACCCGAGGGGCCGAGTTCGCGAGCCATCGAACGAGTCACCTGGGCCAGGGCTGCCTTGGCGGCCGGGTAGTAGTAGCGGTCGGGGGTGGCCCGTGACGCAGCGATGGAGGTGATGTTCAGCACAGCGCCATGACCGCTGGCGGCCAGATGCTCCTTGGCTTCCTGCACCAGCATCATCGGCGAGAGCAGGTTGGTGGTGAACGCTCCGGCGAAGGTGTCGACGGCGAGGCGATCGAGGGGCCGGTCGAGCACAGTGCCGCCGTTGTTCACCACGATGCCCAGGCCGCCGAAGCGGTCGACGGTGGCCTGCACCAGATCGGCCAACCCCGAGGGATCGCTGAGGTTCATGCTGTACGCGAGGGCGTGGCCGCCCAGAGCGGTGATCTCGTCGGTCACCTCCTGGCAGGCGTCGAGTTTGCGACTGGCCACCACCACATTGGCACCTGCTTTGGCGAACCCCAGGGCCATGGCGCGCCCCAAACCCCGTGAACCGCCCGTCACGATGGCGGTGCGGCCGGTGAGGTCGAACAGTGTGGCGAGGTCGCTGTGCAAGGCGGGCATAGCACCCATGTTGGCGCACCGCCTCCGTACACCTCGTGGCGAAAACCGAGGCGGTGTTCACGTGACCCGTCATCGGCAACGCGATTCACTCGCACCATGCGACGAGGGCGGTTCGTATCTCTGGTGTTGTCGTGTCTCATGGCGGCGACAGGCCTGTCGTACGCCTCGAGTGAGCCGGGCCGGGCGACCGACCTGTCACCGGCTGGGATCGAGGCGTTCGGTGCGGGGCGCAACACCGAAGGTCAGTTGGCCGACGCCCAGATCATCCCCTCGAGGCCCTACCCGATGCCCACCGTGTCGGGCGTGACGTACGCCGAGATCACCGTGGGCACCGACCACGCCTGTGGCCTGACCCCAACGGGCGAGGCCTACTGCTGGGGCGGCAACTACTACGGACAACTGGGCAACAGCGACGTGCCGTGGATCAACGACGACTTCCACCCACCGAGCCTGGTGATGGCACCGGGCGGTGCCACCTGGAGCGCGGTGTCGGCCGGTTACCGCTACACCTGCGGGGTGACCGCCGACGGCCGCGGGCACTGCTGGGGTTGGAACAACAACACACGCCTCGCAACCATCGACACCGGATCGCTCGTGAGGGTCCCGTCAGAGGTGCGCGGCGGTTCCCGATGGAGATCCATCGACAGTGGCTACCAGCACACCTGTGGTGTGACCACCGGAGGCGTGGTGTTGTGCTGGGGTTACAACTTCTACGGCCAACTCGGCTCAGGCACGTCGCTCGGGGCCTACCTCTCACCCACCACGGTATCGGCGGCGACGGGCCTCGCCCACGGATCGGTACGAAGTGTGTCGGTGGCGAGCATGCATACCTGTGCCGTCACGAACGCCAACCGGGCGTATTGCTGGGGCTACAACGCCAACGGCCAACTCGGCCTGGGCCACACCACGTCACCACAGACCTCACCCCAGCCCGTCGTCGCAGTCGCCGGTCTGGGCACGTCCGAGGTGGCGTCGATCCAAGCCAGTCCGTTCGGAGCCTGTGCTGTATCGAGCAGCAAGGATGTGTACTGCTGGGGCTACAACGCGGATGGCCAACTCGGTGAGGGAACCACGACATCGAGTACCAGTCCTCGGCCGGTCACCACCAGCAGTGGCATGCCCCAGGGCGCCATCGAACACCTTGCCACCAGCACCTTTGGCGCATGTGCCGTCGATGGCTCCCACGACGTGTGGTGCTGGGGCGACGGCTCGGACGGTCTGATGGGCGACGGCACCAGCGCGCAGGATCGCGTCGTTCCCACCCAGACGATTCGCCTTCCCGAAGGCGTCACCGTGGCCGCGATCGCTCTGGCCAGGTACGCCTTCAATCCTTCGCTGAATCCCTGGATGGGTTGCGTCCTCACCACGGCGGGGCAACCGTGGTGCTGGCGAACTGGCGACAACGTCACGATCGCACGGTCCATGGGACTCGCTGCACCGAGTCTCATGACACCACCGTCGGGTCGAACGTGGGCGCAGATGACCGCGGGGTGGTCGCACTCGTGCGCGCTCGACACGACGGCGACCGTGTGGTGCTGGGGTGACAACGAATACGGTCAACTCGGCTCGGGCGACACCGTGAGCTCCTTGGAGCCACGTCAGGTCGTCGGGCTCGGTGCGGTCGCCACGATCTCAGCGGCTGGAGCCAGTACGTGCGCACTCACGACTGCCGGTACCGCTTTCTGTTGGGGCCCCAACTGGAGCGGTGAGTTGGGCACCGGTGACAGAACAGAACGGCTCTCACCCACCCCTGTGAGCGTGTCGGCACTCCCGGTGCAGACCTTCACGGCGATCTCGGTGAGTGAGTACCACACCTGTGCCCTGGACGCCGTCCGCCGAGCGTGGTGTTGGGGCGAGAACGGCAACAGGCAGTTGGGCACCGGCGACCAGATCGACCGTCTGAGCCCCACGGCCGTGACCACGGGGGCAGGACCTGCACCAGACTTCGTTCAGGTGACCACGAACGGCGGGCATACCTGCGCCCTCGACACCCTGCAGCGAGCCTGGTGTTGGGGGTACAACGGTCAGGGACAGTTGGGTATCTCCAGCACGGTTTCCCAGGCGTATCCGACGCTGGTCACGGTGTCGGCCTTCACCTCGATCGCCGCCGGCGACAGCCATACATGTGGTCTCACACCAGTTGGTGTCGTGTACTGCTGGGGTTACAACGTCAGCGGACAACTGGGACTCGGCGACACGACCCAGCGGACCGAACCCGTACCGGTGGCCGGACTGGACGATGTCGCGGTCATCGCCAGTGGCTACAGACGCAGTTGCGCCGCAACGCGGTCAGGTGAAGCGTGGTGCTGGGGCGAGGGTGACTTCGGTGCCTTGGGCACCGCCAGCAGCGACGATCACAGCACGCCAGTCTCCGTGGTCACCACCAGTGGCCTGAGTACGCGGGCAGTGATCGGCTTTGCTCTCGCTGACGGACACTCCTGGTTCCTGACAGCCGTTCAGTCCCCACAGGACGGCGGGGACTCGGACCCTTCGGAGGACACACCCGCCGAGCCACCGTCCGACTCGCCGACGGCTGACTCGGGCCCGTCAGTCGACCCAGCCCCGGCAGCCGTCACCTCGCGCCTCGAGGTCGTCGCCGGACGGGCTCGCGCCGAGGTGACGACGCCTCTAGGTGCACTGCAGTTCGACTTCCGCGGACTTCGTGACACCGACTCCTTGACGGTGACCGTGACCGCGCTCGACGAGGCTGCACCTCCCCCAGGTGCTTTGGCCGTAGGGCCTCGGTATCGCATCACGGTGCAGACCCCGTTCGACACCGTCGAGGTGTGCGTGCCGGTCGATACGGCACTGCTGCAGCTCACCGGGCCTCGTCGAGATCGCCTTCGTCTGGTTCGCACCAGCAGTGACGGGCTCCGTCACGACATCACCACCTACGGTGAAGTCGGTTCCGACCCGCGCCAGCTGTGCGGGAGGACCGACCGGTTCTCCGACGTCCAGGCGGTCGTGCTGGCCAGCGATCGCCTGGCGGGCGACGACAGGTTCGCCACGGCGCGAGCCGTCGCCTCGACCGATTCATTCTCGGGTGCCAGCACCCTGTACGTCACCCGCGTCGGCGACCCCGTAGCTCCATTGGCCGCTGTCATGGCCGCTGGCCGCAGCGCTCCCCTTCTGCTGACGGCAGGGCCACGATGGCCCGCCGACACCCGACGAGCGGTGCGCGCGCATGCGGCGGCGCAGGTCGAGACAGTGTCCGGAGGTGATGACCTGGCGGCGGCCTCGGCTGCGTGGGCGGTCTCTCGACATCCGGAGGGTGCCGACATCGTGTTCGTAGCGTCCGCCACCTCGGCCTCCGACGCCGTGATCGCCGCTGCCACCGCCGCTGGCCTCGACGCCGGTGTACTGCTCGTGGACCCGCAGCGTGTTGGCACCGTCTCCCTCGAGGCACTCCGGACGTTGGCGCCGCAGCGCATCGTGTTGATCGGAGGCACATCAGTCCTTCCGGCAGCGGTCACGCGACAACTTCGAGCCTTCACAGGTGCCACCGTGGAACGCATCGCCGGTGTCGACCGCACGGACACGTCGCTGAGGGTGGCGCACCGCTTCCCCCGTCCAGGCGGGGTGGTGGTCGCCGGCGGTCGCCAGTTGGCGGACGCCCTGGTAGCAGCTCCTCTCGCCGCCGCGACGAACGCCAACCTGATCCTCACCGGATCAGCCTCGGCCAGCAACCAACTCGTGGACTCGCTCACACGTCTGGCGCCTCCGGCGATGACACTGGTAGGAGGCGACCGCGCCATCTCCCCCACCGCCGAACTGAGACTGAGTAACACGATCGGCTAGTCCTGGCCACATGGCAGCGCTGATGCCATACCCCCGTGGCAGCATCGGGGCCATGGCCGACACCACCGACATCGCCCGCAAGATCCGAGCGCTGCTCGACAAGGCCGAGAACACCCCGTACCCGGCCGAGGCAGAGGCCGCCACCCGGAAAGCCGCCGAGTTGATGGCCGCGCATCGCATCACCGAGGCCATGGTGTCCGCCGCCAAGCCACGCTCGACCGACACCATCACCACCCGCACCATCGTGCTGGCGCGTGGGCCGTACGTGGGGGCCCGCACCGACCTGCTCGGGGGCATCGCCCGTGCCTTCGGGGTGCGCATGGTGTACACCGCCACCTGGGAGGGTCGAGAGGCCGAACTGTTGGGTTTCGACAGCGACCTGGCGGCGGTGGAGATGCTGTACACGAGCCTGCTGCTGCAAGCCACGATGGCCGTGTCGCAACACGAGGTGCCGCGAGGCCACGCCGCGCTTCGGTGGCGACGGGGTTTCCTGTTGGGGTTTGCCGACACCGTCGCCCGGCGTCTGCGCGAGGTCATGAGCGAAGCTGAACGCGCCGCACAGGCGTCCATGCCCAACGAGAGTTCCTCGGTGGCGTTGGTGTTGGCCGACCGCACCGCCCGCGTGAATGCCGAATATCAGCGCCGCTACCACAACCTGGTGAGGGGTCGGGGCCATGCCCCGGTGTCGCAGGACTCCGTCCTCATGGGTGCCGCAGCGGGACACCAGGCCGACCTGGGGCGTAGCGCACGGGTGACTGGTTCTCGTGGCGAAGTGAGCCGCGGTGCGTGACCACGACCGTCAACGCACCTATGACGCCGAGAACCGGGCGTTCCAGGGCACGCTCGCCGAGTCGCCCATCACGTTCGCCGAAGCGGTGGACCTCACCGAGGCCATCACTCGCAGTACGTGGTGGAAGCGACATGGGCGATCCGTTCGACTGGTCCGTGGCCGCGGCACGGCCCTGCATTCGCACTTCGTCGATGCCACCGGCGTCATCACGCTCACCGAGGTGCAGCAGACACCAGCCACCTTGGTGCACGAACTGGCGCACGCCGTGGGTGCCGATGCACATGGTCCGCGGTTCCGAGAAGCGCTGTGCGCCCTGGTCCATGGTGTGTGCGGGGCAGGACCTGCAGCCGCGCTCAGGGCCGAATTCGCAGCGGGTGGCCTGGTCGTGGGCACCATCGATGTCGAGGGTCTACCCGAACCCGCTCTCCTCGCCCGCCACCCTCGGTTCCGCCGTTGATCATTACGCTCGCCCCTCATGATCTTGGGTCTGCACCATGTGGCCGTCGGTGTGCCCGACCTCGAAGCGGGCCTTGCCTTCTACGTGGAGGTGTTGGGTGCCGAACTCGTCTTCCGGTCCCATCTTGCGGGACGACCCGATGCAGATCGGGTGATCGGCATCGACGGCATCGAGGCCGACATCGCCATGGTGCGCCTCGGCGCCGCTCACGTGGAACTGTGGACGTATCGCTCGCCGGCGCCGGAGGATCTCCGCAGCCCGGCCAACGCTCTCGGTTACCCGCACATCGCGCTGTCGGTTCGCGACATCCACGCCGAGCACGCCCGACTCAGTGCTGCCGGGATGACCTTCGTGGGACCGCCGGTGGAGCTCGGTCGGTCCCGCGCCGTCTACGGCCGGGACCCCTTCGGCAACCTGATCGAGCTCTACGAACTGCTCGACGACTGATCTCCGGTCGGGCCTGTGACGTGGCCCGTGATCTCGCGCCACCAGGTCTCGAACTGCGTCGCAGCCCGAGCCGAATCACCAGCCGGAACGACCGTGCGCCACAACACGTCCAGGCGGGGCCGGCCGTCGGCGGCCAAGCGAACCTCGGCACTCACTCCCGGTGGCAACTCGTCCGGAATCACCCAAGTCTCGTCTGGCAACTCGACGCTGTGAGCCAGGCCAACGGGAAGATCCCCCTCGAGGGGCCATGGCGCGTCGAGCAGCACGGTCTCATCGAGGAGGTGGCGCCGGAGGGTGGTGGGGTCGGTGAACTGGGCCGCATCGTGACGCAGCGCGTCGGTGCCCTCGGGCCCACTGCTGAAACGGTGCAGGAGATCGTCGAGGGTGGGCCACTGTGTGACGGCGAACCCATCCATGGGCTCGCCATGCAGGGTGTCGACCACGGACACCTGGGCGTAGTCCCACATTCCCACGTGATGCCTCAATGCAATCGGTGCATGCGACTCTTCCCACCACCGATGAAACTCGCTCACATCAATACCCGGGCGGCGATGGATGCTGAACAGCATCGTGACACCAGGACTTACGGCGCCCAGGGGCCAGGTTCGCAGATGCCGGAGGACATGACGGGTGACCGTTCGGTACAGCGCAACATCGCAGTGCTCACGGAGTTGGTGCTCCAGTGACTCGGCATCACCGAGAATCCGAACCACCGACTGCGCCTCACCGCTGTGCACCATCACGCCGGTCGTACCCGACTGCACGGCTCCGTCGGCCGCGTCTCGCGCACCGTGCGCTGTCGAGCACCACCCCAGCCACCCTGCGTCCCCGTTGATCATGCGACCGCAGCGTAGGTCGCTCGACACCGTACCTCTCCCACAGCGGTCTGCCTCGGGAGCCTTCACCGCCGGTGGCTAGCGTCCCGCCCACAAGACTTCCGCCACCACCTGGGAGGACTGCCCGTGAGCGACACCACCACCGCCAGCCGGGTCGATGCACTGATCGCCCGCGACCAGGCGTCTATCGCCTGCCCGTACCCGTTGTTCGCCGACCTCCGCGACGAGGGCGGCGTCATGTACAACGAAGCGTTGGGAGCGTGGCTCATCACCCGCTACGACGATGTGCGCGCCATCCTGCGAGACACCGAACGGTTCTCGAGTCTGCTTCCCACGGGACCCGAGAAGGCAGGTGAGGCCCTGGCACGACGCATCGGTGAACTGATGCAGGACCCCGAGATGCAGGCGTTGGTGGGCGGTGCCATGAGCCGGGGGCGTGCGGCCGTGTTGCTGAATGCGGACCCGCCGGACCACCGGCGTCAGCGACGTCTTGTGAACCCGTCGTTCAAGCCCGACCGTCTTCGTGCGTTCGAGCAACCGGTCATCGAGACCACGCAGCGCCTGCTGAACGACATGATCGCCGAGATGCGCGAACAGGGTTGTGTGGACCTGGTGTCGCGCTTCGCCGTGGGCCTCCCCATGACGATCATCGCCCTGGTGCTGGGCATTCCCGACGACGACCTCGCCACGTTCAAACGGTGGAGTGACGACCTGGTGATGCCGGTGGGGAACGCCGACCCGTCGCTGGAACAGGTACGCGGGTTCGTCGTGTCCACGAAGGCCTTCAACGAGTACTTCCTCGCTCAGATCGCCGAGCGTCGCCGGCAGCCCACCAGCGACATCCTGTCCGACATCGCCAATGCCGTGATCGACGGCGAGGAGTTGACCGACGACGAGCAGTTGGGGATGCTGCGTCAGTTCCTGGTGGCGGGCAACGAGACCACCACGAAGTTGATCACGAACATCGTGCGGGCTCTGGCCGAGGATCGTGAACTTCAGGAACGAGTCCGCAATGACCGCTCACTGGTCGAACCCCTGGTCGAGGAGATGCTGCGCATCGAGGCACCGGTGGGCGGACTGTTCCGGCGCACCAAGGTCGACGTGGAGATCAACGGCACTCATATTCCGGCCGGGCAGCATCTGTGGTTGCTGTTCGCCTCAGCGAACCGCGACGAGTGCAAGTTCGCCGGACCCGACACCATCGACGTGGATCGCGCCAACGTGCGTGAACATCTGGCGTTCGGCAACGGTGAGCACTTCTGCCCCGGCGCAGGCCTGGCGCGCACCGAGGCACGCATCGCGGTGAACCTGATGCTGGACGCGCTGCAGAACATCCGACTGGCCGATGGCAACGACTTCCGCTTCGAGGACTCGTTCGTGTTGCGCGGGCTGAAGAGTCTGTTGATCACTGCCGACTGACAGCACTCGCCTGAAATGATGGGCGAGATGACCGAACCGATCTGGACCCCGTCGACCCAACGGTCGACTGCAACCCAGATGGAACGCTTCCGGCGTTCCATCGCCTCCCGCCACCCCGAGGTGATCGACACCGTGGGACTGCATGCCTGGTCGCTGGACCATGCCGACGAGTTCTGGCGATCGGTGTGGGATCTCGGAGTGATCGGTGACCCGGGAGAGGTGACCAGTGACCCTTCGTGCCGCCCGGGCATCGATCCACGGCACGTACGGTTCTTTCCCGACTCGTCGTTCTGCCTCGCCGAGCACCTGTTGGCAGAACGGCCCGGAGCCGGCAACGACGCCATCGTGGGGTGGAGGGAAGGTGCCGAGCCACGTCGGGTGACTTGGAGCGACCTGCGCACCCAGGTGGCGGCGATGCGAGCGGCATTGGCTGCCGACGGAGTGCAACCAGGCGACCGGGTGGCGGCATGGATGCCCAACGTCGTCGAGACGATCGTGACGATGCTGGCCGCCAACGCACTGGGTGCCACCTTCACGTCCACCTCGTCCGACTTCGGCGTGGCGGGTGTGCTGGACCGGTTCGGCCAGACCGAACCCGTGGTCCTGGTGGCCGCCGACGGCTACCGGTACGGGGGCCGTGAGTTCTCGGTGATGGATCGCCTCGCCGACGTGGCGAACGGGCTTCCCTCGCTTCGTCGGGTGGTGGTCGTCGGGGTTCTGACCGGCCGACCCGACATCAATGCCGTGCCTCAGGCCGTGCACTGGGACGACTACAACGCCCCCTTCCACGGTGCCGCGCTGGACTTCACCCGCCTTCCCGGCGATCACCCCGCCTACGTCCTGTATTCGTCGGGGACCACCGGCAAGCCCAAGTGCATCGTGCACCGCGCGCTCGGCGTGGCCTTGATGCACCTCAAGGAGCAGCGACTCCACCTGGACATCACCGCTGGTGATCGCGTGTTCTACTTCACGACCTGCGGGTGGATGATGTGGAACTGGTTGGTGTCGGCACTGGCCACAGGCGCCACCATCCTGCTGTACGACGGCAACCCGGTGGCCCCCGAGCCCTCGGTGTTGTGGGACCTGGCATCGGCAGAACGGGCAACGCTGGTGGGCGTGTCTGCCAAGTATCTCGACGCCACCCGCAAGGCCGGTCTCGAGCCTCGCCGCTCCCATGATCTGTCGCACCTGCGCACGCTGTGCTCCACCGGCTCCCCCCTCGGAGTCGAGGGGTACCGGTACGTGTACGAAGCGGTTCACCCCGATGTTCACCTGGCGTCGATCAGTGGCGGTACCGACCTGTGCGGGTGTTTCGTGGGTGGTGATCCGACCCGTCCGGTGTACGCCGGTGAGATCCAGGGTCCCATGCTGGGCATGGCCGTGGAGGTGTTGGACGAGCACGGCCACCAGTTGCGACAGGGCACCGGTGAACTCACCTGCGCCATGGCCTTTCCCAGTGTGCCCCTCGGGTTCTGGGGTGACGATGGTTCGGCATTCGCCGCTGCCTACTTCGAGCAGTTCGACGGGCGCTGGACCCATGGGGACTTCGCCGAGATCACCTCCAGCGGCGGCGTGATCATCCACGGTCGAAGCGACGCCACTCTGAACGCCGGCGGAGTGCGTATCGGTACCGCCGAGTTGTACTCGCGGGTGGAATTACGTCCCGAGATCCTCGAGGCGGTGGCTGTGGGTCAAGCCTTCGACGACGACTCGCGCATGGTGTTGTTCGTGAAGATGGCGGAGGGCCATGCGCTCACCGACGAACTCCAGGTGGCGTTGCGCCAGGATCTGCGAACCACTCTGTCGCCGCGTCACGTCCCGGCCAAGATCGTCGAAGTTTCCGATATCCCTCGAACCCGCAGTGGAAAAATCTCGGAACTTGCGGTGGCCGACGTGGTGAACGGTCGGCCGGTACGCAACGTGGGAGCACTCGCCAACGCCGACAGTTTGGAGCAGTTCCGGAACCGGCCAGAACTCGCCGACTGAACACGCTCGACGAAACCCGATGCTCTCGGTCGGGCCTGATACGGTCCCGACCGGTCACCCGTCGTCATCTCACTCACGCCGCTCGCCTGCCGGGTGGTAGGTGCCCTGCGGCGGCCAAAGGCGTCATTCGAGGAAGGCAGAGCACACATGATCGACGTGCATGCGCACATCGTGCTGGAAGGCACCATGGGGTGCGCCGGCCACTACGGACCGGAACTCAGCGAGGACGCCCAGGGCCAACCGTGGTTCCGCGTCGGCGACTACATCCTGCACGGCATCCGCTACAAGGACGGTCCGTTCATGGACGTGGGCCTTCGCCTCGCCCTCATGGACCACCTGGGGATCGAACAGCAGATGCTGTCGCCCAACCCCATCACCTACTTCCATCACGTCGAAGCAGCGGTAGCAGCCGAGTACTGCCACTGGCACAACAACGAGATGGCAGCGGTGGTGGCTGCGCACCCTGATCGCTTCATGGGTGCCGCCCAACTGCCGATGCAAGACCTCGACGCCGCGTGTCGTGAGTTGCGCCGCGGTGTGAAGGAACTGGGTCTGGTCGCCGCCTACATCGGCACCGACTTCGGACGCACCTTCGACGACCCCGAACTCGACATGTTCTGGGAGACAGCGGTGGAACTCGACGTTCCCGTGTTCGTGCACCCGGCGCCGGCTGGGACCGACGGCCCACTTCGTGATCCACGTATTCGGTCGTTCGACCTGGACCTGTCGTTGGGCTTTCTCTACGAGGAAACCCTCACCGTGGCCTGCCTGCTCTACGGCGGTGTGCTCGATCGTCATCCCCGACTGGACATCTGTATGTCTCACGGAGGTGGCGCCTCGAGTTTCATGGCCCAGCGACTGCACCACGGTGGCCGCACACGGCCGTGGGCGAAGGAACGCCCCGCCGATGTACTCGGGGGCCTTCAGCGCCTGTGGTTCGACCAGCACGTCGCCGATGATCTCGCACTGGAACTGCTCACGCAGCGAGTCGGAATGGAGCGTTTGGTGTTGGGCACCAACCTCGCCGGTTGGGACGCCCCAGTGGAACCGCACCAGATGCACGGCGACACCAGGTACACGGCCAACGCTCGCCGCCTGCTGCGCCTCGATGGGCGTTGAACGCACCCGACTGCGACGTTACGGCGACGCCACGTTCCACAACACCCGAGCCACCCCGGCCTCCACTTCGTCGGCATGGAGATCGAGGCCCGCTCCCACCAACAGTCGATAACCAGCCGCCGGACATTGCACCAGCCACCCGCAGATCTCGGGGGTGAGGTCTGAGGCCAGGAGGCCTACGGCAGCGAATCGCTCGAAGAATGCGGCCCGCACCGACGCCACATGCTCCACTTGTGCGATCACGGTGCTGCGGAGCGCCTCGTCGTTGCGAGCCTGAGCCGTGAGCTCGAGGATCACGTTGCGAGTGCCGATGTCGTCGTGCAGCGTGTCGAAACGCGTGCGGAACACTCTCGCCAACTCCCCGATGGGGTCGTTGCTGCGGGTCGCATCGACCAAGCCTTGCACCCAGTCGTAGGACGCACCGACCAGTTCGGCTTCCAGCACGCCCAGCAACAGAGTCCGCTTGGAGTCGAATCGCCGGTACAGCGAGCCTGGCGCCACGCCGGTCTCGGCCAGCACGGCCCGCACGCTCGTGTCACCATCTGCCTCGGCGATGAGTCGGCGGGTCACACCCACGAGGTGGTGGGCGGTGGCGTCGAGTGGGCGGGACTCGGGCGGTACGGCGCCCGGAAGCGACTCGACGGGTATCGACATCGCCACCCGAGTTTCGGCACCTGGAACCGGTTGCGATGCGAGACGAGCGACGGCGGGTGCCATGTGAGGAAGTCGCGCTCCCCCGAGGCGCAACTGGGCATACCCGACCACGTTGGCCACCAGCCACCATTGAGCGCCACGAACGGTCGCCGCGTGCGAGGTGAGCCCATCGCCGACGCGACACCAGCCAGCGAGCTTTTCGACAGCCTGGCGGGCGTGATGCGCAAGTTGGTGCACATCGCGCGCCACGTGCAGCATCTCGACCAACCAGACGCTCGCCTCGTCACCGACCGGGGTCTGCATGAGGGTGTGGAGTCGTGAGGCCAGGTCCGCACCGCCAGTCTCGACGAGGCTCACCCACAGAGGGGCGAAGCGACTGCCGACGACGTCGTCCAGCAATGCCTCACGCGACGCCCACCGCTCGTACACGCTGCCCACCGACGCATATCCGTGTTCCGACAGCGACTCGAGGGTCACGGCTCTGGCACCCCGTTCCACGACGAGGCGCGCCGCGACGTCCCGTAAGTGCTCGGTGGTGTCGTCGAAGCGACTGCGCCGCCCCGGCATAGGACCTCCTCACCAGTGCCGTCGGACTCCTTTCACGGATAGTAGGAAAACCGAGGCGATGTTCACCTGCTCGTTGGACCGACGTAGGCCCACTGCGCGACGGCAGCACGATCCTCGCCGGCCGGCACCTGATGGCCTTGCCGTCTTGCTGGCGCTGTCCCAGCGCACGTTCGACGCAGCGGTCGCTGTCTCGTACCAGCGCCTCCTCGTCGAACCTCAGCTGAAAAAGCCGCGCAACCCGTCGGCCATCACGGCCAGGTATCCCTTGTTGGACGGCAGCACATCGACCATGGTCAGCGACGTGTGGATATGGCCTCGGGCCCGCACGTGATGCACCGGTACACCCGCTGCCGCCAGAGCCGCGGCATAGGCATCGCCTTCATCGCGCAATGGGTCGTACTGGCAAGTGATCACCATCGCCGGAGGAAGGCCCGCCAACGACGACGCCAACAACGGCGACGCCTTGGGATGGCTGCGGGCGGACTCGTCGGCGTAGTGGTTCCAGAACCACTCCATCATCGCCTTGGTGAGCAGGTACCCCTCGGCGTTGTCGTGATGCGATGGGTGCTGACGCGATCCGTCGGTGACCGGGGTGAGCAGAAACTGACCCCGCAACGCCGGCCCACCGGCATCCCGTGACATCTGCGCCACCACGGCGGCCACATTCCCGCCCGCACTCCACCCGGCCACGGCGATGCGATCAGCACTGCCACCGAGTTCGGACGCGTGCGCCGCCACCCACTGCAGTGCTGCGAATCCATCGTCGGCGGCGGCGGGGAACCGATCTTCGGGGGCGTGGCGGTAGTCCACCGAGATCACGATCACCTCGGCCTGCCCGCATAGGTACCGGCAGAGGGGGTCGTCGGAGATGTGGCTGCCGAACACCCAACCGCCACCGTGGAAGTACACCACGATCGGGTGCGGACCAGGGGTCGCCGGTCGGTACAGCCGATAGTTCAGGTCGCCGCCGGCCCCGGCCAGCACACCGTCGATCATCTCCCCCACATCGGGACCTGGGGGACGCATGGTGGCTGAGGCTTCCGAGAACGCACGCGCCTCGGCAGGAGTCATCGTCTCCATAGGGGGCAGACCCATCTGGGCCATGAGGTCCAGCACCATCTCCACATCGGGCTGGATGTCACGCACCACCCCGTCGTGAGCCTGAGCGCCTGACGGTCCGGTCAACTGGAACCCGAGGTAGTCCTTGGCCCGCACCTCGTCGCACACCGTGCGATAGCGCGCCACTCCACCGGCGTAGGGCATGAGCACGCGGGGCTTGCCGGGGACGTTGGCGCCCATGTACCACGAGTCCGTGTCGGTGAGCAGGGTGATGTCGGCACAGTCGATGCAGTGCTGACGCCACCCCTCTTCGGCCACGGGGGTGGGCTCGATGGCATCAACACCTCTCTGACGCAGATCGACCAAGGTGTCGCGGATCCACTCCACGTGCTGTTCGATGGACACCATCATGTTGGTGAACACCGAGGGGCTTCCCGGGCCAGTGATCATGAAGAAGTTGGGGAACCCCACGGTGGTGAGGCCCAGGTACGTGAGGGGCCCGTACTCCCACTTCTGCTTCAGCGTGACGCCATCACGCCCGGTGATGTCCACGGCCACGATGGCGCCCGTCATGGCGTCGAATCCGGTGGCGTACACGATGGCGTCGAAGTCCTTGGCCTCGTCACCGAACTCGATGCCGGTTTCGGTGATCGTGTGGATCGGTTGCGAATGCAAGTCGACCAACCGCACATGGGGAAGATTGAAGGTCTCGTAGTAGCCGCTGTCCATACACGGCCGCTTGGTGCCGAAGGCGTAGCCGCGCGGGCTCAGCAACTCGGCAACTTCGGGATCGTGCACGACGGAGCGGATCTTGGAACGCATGAACTCGGCCACCACGTCGTTCGCTGCCCGGTTGATGCCACTGTCGGCAAACACCGTCTGCAGTGCCAGCAACTCACCCTTGTTCCATGCCTCCTCCAACATGGTGTTCGCCGTCGCTTCGTCGACCGCCAGGGCCGACACCGTCGACATGGGCAGCGGAACCCCTGTCAGGGACATGCGGGCCTCGGCCTCATAAGCGGCCCGATCGGACTGAAGGCGAGCCACCCGGTCGGCCGGTTGGGGCCCGTTGAAGGCCGGCATGGAGAAGTTTGGCGTGCGCTGGAACACCACCACCTCGGCGGCCTGCCCGGCGATGATGGGCAGCGACTGAATACCCGATGAGCCGGTGCCGATCATGGCCACACGTTTCCCCGTGAAATCGACGGGTTCATGTGGCCAGTGACCCGTCACATACACCTCGCCGCCAAAGCGGTCGGTGCCGGGGATATCGGGGTTCTTGGGCACCGACAGGCATCCGGTGGCCATGACGTAGTGGCGGCAGGTGATGGTCTCGCCGGTGGACGTGCGGATGTGCCAGCACGACGCCCGCTCGTCCCAGGTGGCCTGCTCCACCCGCACCTCGAACTCGATACCCGCGTACAGGTCGTGCTTCTTCGCCACGAACTGGGCGTACCGCAGGATCTCGGGCTGGGTGGCGTGCTTCTCACTCCAGGTCCACTGCTCGTGCAGTTCGGGGTCCCAGGTGAACTGGTAGTCGGTGGTGGCGATATCGCACCGGGCGCCCGGATAGCGGTTCCAATACCACGTACCGCCAACGTCCTTGCCAGCCTCCAGCACCCGCGTGCTGAAGCCATTGGCCCTCAGTTCGTGCAGCAGGTACATGCCCGCGAACCCGGCCCCTGCCACCACGACATCGACGTTGCTGTCCCCCATGCGTCAGATCCCCCCGAATCCGGCCTTCACGGCACTGTCACAGGCACAGTCTCGCAGACCGAGTGGCCCGCATGCACGGGGCAGGTCACCGTTGCGTCACAAGTCGTACAACAGTGTTACGGTTCACGATTGTCAGCGGTGTTGACGAATTGAGTTCGGTCCGGAACCGTCCTGTATGGACGAGTCGAACAGACGGAGTCGTGATGAGAGTGAAGAAGTCCCTGTCCCTCGGCATGGTGTCGGCGGTAGTCGCAGGTGTCCTTGCGGTGTCGGTTGCCCCGGTGCCGCAGGTCGGCCCTGCGCAGGCCACCGGGGGCGAGGGTTGGTCGGCCTTGGGAAGCGGCATGGGCGGTATCGCGCCGGCGTGGCCCGGTAAGCGGGTGTTCCAGATCGTCCGCACGCCTGACGGCATGGTGTACGCAGGCGGCAACTTCACCTCGGCCGGCGGCGACACGTCAGCGGCCAACTTCGCTCGGTACAACCCGACCACCAGTGCGTGGACACCAGTGGGCGGAGCGGTAACCGGACCTGTGTACGCAGTCGCCTACGACTCGGACGCCTCGACCGGGCACGTCTGGATCGGTGGTGGCGTCACGAACGTCTCCGGTAGTGCCGTCGCAGGCCGCGTGGCTCGCTGGAGTGTGTCGACCTCTGCGTGGGTGCCGACGACCGGTGTCGGGTCGGGCGACGACGGCGTCGAAGAGATCGTTGTCGTGGCACCCAATCAGGTTTATATCGGTGGCTTCTTTGGCAGTGGAACGGTAGGAACCACGGCGGACGACGGGTTCGTCATGTTCGACGGCACCTCGCCAGTCACCGTCGGTGGCGGGCTCGGCACGGCGAGAATTGTCAACGGAATGGCCGCCGACGGTTTGGGCGGCGTGATCCTCAGCGGCCAGTTCACCTCGGTCGGTGGCGCCAGCGCCAACCGGGTCGCCCAGTGGAACGGCTCGGCCTACTCGACATTCGGTGGCGCCAACTTCGGCCCTGCGAGCGGTGTCGTCGCAGCAGTCGCCTCGACCAGCGCGGGAGCGATCATCGGTGGCAACTTCCTCAGTGTCCGCAACAACTCCACGGCGGTCGCCAACACCAAGGCACTCGCACGCTGGAACGATGCTCGTGGAGAGTGGGAGAGCATCGGTGCCGTGGTGGGAACCGTCGTCGAAGAACTGCGTGTGATCGGTGACTACCTGTACGTGGGTGGCGAGTTCAACGCCGTCGGCGGCGTGACGGCCACCAACATCGCCCGCTACAAACTGTCCACCGCCACCTGGGAAGCCGTCACCCACGGCTGCACCAACGGGGTGAACGGTGTGGTGCGTTCGATCGTCGACACCGGTCTGGGCGATGGCTCCATCTACGTGGGTGGCGGCTTCACCGAGGCCGGAGGCGTGGCTGGGGCCAACGGCATCGCCAAGTACGTACCCAGCACGCTCGGGTGTTCGAGTGGTGGCGGTTCAGGTGTGCTGACGCCCCCGACCAACTTCCGCCTGGCAGGCCTGGTACGTGACCGAGTCGATGGACTCGCCGGTATGCGTGCCCACCTGGCGTGGGATGTGCCCGCAGGCGGTGGCGGTGCCAGTTTCTTCGTGGTCACCACAAAAGGCCTCCAGGGTGCCGGCGGTCTCGACGAGAGCGTGGAACACCCCGACCTGACGTGTGTGACCAGTGAGGCGACGTGTTCGATCTTCTTCCCGTTCACGTCACAGGTTCCGAGCATGAGGGGCCGCCAGTACCACCAGGTCATCTATTCGATGCAGGCCTACGGACTGTTCGGCCAGAGCACTCCGGTGAGTGTGGGCCCCCTGACCCAACCGAATGGCACCACAGCAAGTGCGCCACAGAATGTGCAGACCAGCGCCAAGTGGAACAGCATCACGGTCACATGGGACGAGCCGGCCAGCTTCGGTAGTGCTGGCTTCGCCACGAACTACCTGGTCACATCACAACCGGGCAGGCGCGTCTGCATCGTGAGCATCGAGACGTTCCCGGCCCCCGCCTCGACGCGTCAGTGCACCTTCAACAACCTGCGGTCCCGCATCGACTACACCTTCACCGTTCAGGCACTGACCTTCGACGGCTGGGGTGCTGCATCGGCACCCACCGGGCCAGTGGCGCAACTGGACCTGGATGCCACTTCGTCGCTGCGAACCAGGCCGTTCTTCTCGTTCCCGGGTACCAGTCGCATCCGCGTCAGTGGGGTGGCGTCCGGCTATGCCGCAGGCACGCCGGTTCGCACGTTCATGCAGATCGGTACCGCTGCCTGGCGGGAAGTGCGCAACGCCAACGTGCGTGTGGACGGCTCGGGTCGAATCCTGTTCACCCAGACCATCAGCCCTCTGTATGCCCGCCGCACGGTGGGTGTGCGATTCGAGATCGACACCACCGGCCGCTGTGGCGAGCCGTTCGCCTCCGCGGGCACCTGCGGCAAGGCGGACAGCGAGGTCATGCGTCGCGTGTGGTGAC